>NZ_JACVBM010000030.1:0-59647 GCF_014852385.1 Pseudomonas sp. PDM03
GACAGGCAGGAGCGACTACTCATCAAGGGCCAGGCGGCAACACTGCCGACCATGAGCCCGGATACATTAGCGCAAGCACGCTTTACCGCTCATCGCTCGTGGTTGCAGGAGATGGGCTGACCATACAATTGTTTGGCGACAACGAGTGGCAGGTGACTTCACTTCACTTCAAGGTAACCACTCATGAATGACTACATGGCTTTAACCAGCAACGCCGACGACCTCCCCACGTTCTACGTCAACACCACCCAACCGCTGCATTCCCTTCTCAGCTCCGCCCGCTACAGAATCGGCGCGGTAACGCAGGTCCTGGAAAACCTCGCGATGCGCGGTGAAATCATCACCGACTCGGTGATTCTCAGCGACTTCGCACTCCTCTGCTCAATACCGCTGCGCGATGGCTGCGACGTGATGGATGTCATTGCGCGACGTATGGATACGGAAAAGTAGTGCCGTGATTTGAGGGCGTCTTTCGGGGCGCTCTCCGCATTTAACCGCCCCACGTATAGTTTCCGTATAGATCCCCACCAGCCAGTAAAGAAGCCGTAGCGCCCCCTCAAACCCGCCCCAAAACCCCCTACCCTGCCCTCTCACCTTTCACGCAGAGATCAGCATGGACAATTCAGAGTTGGGGCTCATGATCATTTCAATGATCGGGTTATTCGGCTTTGCGTCGTTTCTTTTCGATTACTTGAGCACCAAGCGAAGGGACAGATGACGTTCAGCGTTATCCGTCCCTTTTCCGCACTTAGCGGGTTGCGACGATGAACAATCGCGGGAACGGCAGCAGCACCGAACCATCGCTCAGCGTCGGGTACGCCTGCTCGATAGCGGCGTGATATTGCTTGAGGTAGTGCGCCTTTTCCGCTTCATCCAGCGGTTCGAGAAACGGCCGCAGGCCGCTGCCCTTGAACCACTCGACCACGCCAGACGCGCCGCCCGCCAGCGGATGATGGAAGGTGGTGCGCCACACATCGACGCGCGCGCAGTGCGGTCGCAGCATCGAGTAATAGTCGCTGGCACTGGCCATTTCTGTGCGTTGCCCCGCGGCGTCCGCCAATTTGCTGGCCCACGGGCCATTGGCAGCGACTTCGCGCATCAGGCGATGGGACGGTTCGTTGAGGTTGTCGGGCATCTGAATCGCCAGGCTGCCACCGGGAGAAAGCTTGCTCACCAGAGCCGGCAGCAAATTCGCGTGATCGGGCAGCCACTGCAACACCGCGTTGGCGAAGATTACGTCGAACGGACCGCTCTCGTTCCAGGTGCCGATATCCACGGTGTCGAACTGCACCTGCGGCAAGCGCTTGCGCGCGGCTTCGATCATGTCGGCCGAACTGTCGACGCCGCGCACCGTGGCGCTGGTGAAGCGCTCCACCAACAGCTCGGTCGAGTTGCCGGGGCCACAACCGATGTCGATGGCCGAGCGTGCTTCAACGGGCGGGATCGCCGCGAGCAGATCCCGGGCCGGGCGCGTGCGTTCATCTTCAAAAGCGACGTATTGCTTGGCGGACCAACTCATTGCGTTCTCCTGTCGAATCGTTGTCCGGGCCTGGGCCGACAACCGGTTCGCTACGATACCTCGCCCCACGCATCCCTCCCTACCCGACTTTTGGATGTTCGAAGGATATGCAGGTCGTTTCTTATCGCCAAATGATCAGAATTCATAACCAGATCGACCGTTCGTCGAGCTATCAGCAAAGCAGTTTTGACAGCCTGAATTTCACTTCTATAGTCCAATCGCGGCCCGTCGGAAGGAACCCGAACCCGTTGGTTTGTACTCAAGGAGCAAGGCCAGCTCATGCCCGTGACAGGTGGGTTCCGTCCGTAGTGTTTGCGCAACGACCGCAAGGCAAGCAAGCGTTGTTGAGCCTGGAAAGATGCCAGGCATTCACTATGAACAAGGAGTTTCACTATGTCTCGAGTCACGGATGTACTGGTTTCCATCGACACCGAAACCATTCTGAAAAACTACCCGAACATCAGCAAAAACCCTGCTGCACCGACACTGATCGACGTCAATCACGTGTACATGGTGACCAACCAGAACAACGTGGTGAGCGGCCAGGCCGGTGGCGAACTCAACTTGAAAGCTCAGGTGGGCGACCTGATTCGCTGGCGTGAAACCAGCCTGTCGCAGAGCTTCGAGACCGCGGTGATTTTCTATAAATTCATCGGCAATGTCGGCAATGACTTGATCTCCACACCCACGCCACGCAAGGCTACCGCCTGCGTTGCCGTGCCCAACACCAGCAATCCATCGGTACCCAGCTGCCAGAAAGTCGATAACCATTACTGGTCTTCGGAAACCCTTTCCTGTGGCAGCGTGACGTATCACTTCCACTTCCTGATCGTGGATCGCGATTGCAAGATCGTCGGCTGCTGCTCGTGGGACCCGTTCATTACCATCCGCAACTGACGAGCGTCAGGCCCCTTGGCAACGAGGGGCTTTTGCTGACTGCGTTGCCGCCTCGACAGGAACGGAATGCCTTGCATAAACCGAAGCGGCTACCGTCAAGTGTCACCATCATGAAAGGAATCCATGATGACTTCCGAACCGATCAAATCTCCTTCCTCAAGCGTCGCGACTGCCAACAATGTGTTGCTGATCGTCGATGCCGAATCACTGCTTCTACGCTACCCGGACCCGAGTCTTGAGGCGGACAATCCGACGTCCATTTCCGATGGATTCGTCTTCAGCATCAACGGATCATCAGATTCAAAAAGTACAATAAATGACAGCCTGATTACGTTGACCGCTGGCAGCGATGCGACTTTCCATATCCGTGGAAGAACCGTCAGCTTGCTTGCTGAGCACAGCGTGGTGTTTTACGAGATGTCTGTGGGTGATGCCGGCGTATTGTCGGCGCCGGAACTGGTGGTGCGGGGCGACCTGACAGTGCCAGCACCCGACACTGAAAAACCGACTGAACCGGGTACTCACCAAGCCGATGATCATTACTGGGCATGCACCCGACTCGCCGCCGGGGTTGAGGCGTGTGAGCTGCATTTCATGCTGGTTGATAAAAACTGCGAGGCGTTGGGGTACTTCAGTTGGGCGGTTGAAGTAAGGGTGCAAAACTGATCTGTAGGAGCCGGCTTGCTGGCGATGGCATCACCGCGGTTAATCAGCCACACCGCATTGTCCGGATCGCCAGCAAGCCGGCTCCTACAGGGATCGGTTTTCATTGAGCGTGGAAATGTAATCAGAATTTTCATCCCGCCCGCGCTGTCACAAATTCAAGCGCATTCCTATAAGGAACACGGCAATGAAATTCGCAAAGATCTCGCAGAAACTCGCGTTGTGGGCCGGCAGTCCCAAGACGTTCATGGGGGCGTTGATTCTCATTGGTCTGTGGGGTTTGAGCGGACCGATCTTTGATTACAACGACACCTGGCAACTGATCATCAACACCTCGACCACGATCATCACGTTCCTGATGGTATTCCTGATTCAGAACACGCAGAACCGCGACACTGACATCCTGCATTTGAAAATCGACGAGTTGCTGCGGGTGAACAAAGAGGCGCAGAACGCGATGCTCGGGTTGGAATCATTGGACCTGAAGCAACTGGAAGCGCTGCGTCGACACTATCGTTCTATGGGCGAAAACGAGGTGCAGGGTCTGGCGGGGCTGGTGACCAAGGGCAAGCACAAACAGGATTTGAACGACTGTTGAGTGCGCGGGGCAATTCAGTCGCGAAAGCGGTGTGCCTGGCACACCGCGGCGGTTGGATCGCCAGCAAGCTGGCTCCTACAGGACGCGCGTCAGCGGCCTGCTTGCAGCGCCTTGGCCATTTGCAGGTGATTCTGCAGTTTAGGCAGGGTTTCTTCAGCGAAGGCTTTGATTTCCGGTACGTCGGTGGTCTGCGCCTCCTGCTCCAGTTGTTCGATGGCTTCCTGCGTGGTTTTCACCTGGCTGGCGGCGTATGCCTGATCAAAAGAATCGCCCTCCTGCACTTGCGGCATCAAGGCTTTGGCCTTGTCGACCACCTCTTCCCGTGGCGCCACCGGCAGATCCAGTTGCCTGGCGATTTTCGCCAGGTGCTGGTTCGCAGTAGTGCGGTCGTTGATGACGATGATGGTGAAGTCCTTGATCTCTTTGGATTCGGATTTCTGGTGCGCCAGGCGACTGGCTTCGATGTCGGCCATGCCTTTGGCCGAGGCATCGTTGATGAATTCGGCGGGGGACTGGGCAAAGGCACTGCTGGCACACAGGCCCAGTAACGTGGCAAATCCGGCGCTGCATAATCGGGTGGCCATCTGGCTCATGGTCGCGCCCTCCTCTCTATAAATTCAAACGGGAGCTTTCGCTCCCGCCTCTCAATCAAAACCACTTTCACCACTACTTGGATTTCTGGCCACCTTTGCGGCCCATGTCGGGTTTCAAAGGTTCTTTATCGACAGTCGTGGTGGTCGTTTTCCCACCTTTGCGACCGGCTTCAGACGCCTTCGTTCGATCGTTGGCGAAACTTCCCGAGTTCGAGTTTCTTGAGTTAGGCATGATTCTCTACCTCTTGGTGATGATCGCAGCGAGCAGGAGCCCGCATAGAATCTGAATTTCCATCACCGCAAAGGTTTAAAAAAAAACGGGATCGACGCGACGAACGGTGCCGTGGTTTTCAGGCCCCGAGCCGCAGGTGATGCTGGCGTTTGGCTGTGTACATCGCCTCGTCGGCATGGCGGAACAATTGCTTTTCTTCGGTGCCATGCTCGGGAAAATGCGCGACGCCGATGCTCAATTGAATGTTCAGGCTGTGCCCATCCAACCGCAGCGGTTGCGCGAGGATATGACGGATTTTACCTGCCACGCTGTCGGCATCTTCCGAGGCCTGGATGCTGTGCAGCAGCACCACGAACTCATCGCCGCCGATGCGCGCCACGGTGTCGGTTTCCCGCACGCAGCCTTTCAGGCGATTGGCGACCGCTTGCAGCAGCATATCGCCGACTGCGTGGCCGTGGGTGTCGTTGACTTCCTTGAAGCGGTCGAGGTCGACGTACAACAGCGCCATGCGCCCGCTTTCCGACTTGGCCAGTGCCAGTGAGGCTTTAAGCCGGTCCCGGAGCAACTCGCGATTGGGCAGTTGGGTCAGTTGATCGTATTGGGCCATGCGCTGCAGCCGAGCGTGCAACTGCTTGCGCTCGATGGCGGTGGCGACCTGGGCGCACACGAACTGCAACAGTTCCTTGTCTTGCTCCGTGTAGCGCTCGCCGCCCGCCACGCTTTTGACGATCAGCGCGCCGATGGTGCCTTTCTGGGAGTTCAACGGCACGCCAAGCCAACACGGCGAATGCTGGCCCGTGACCAGCGCCTCGAATCCGGCGGGGGTGTTTTCCTGATTCGGGGTCAGCAGGATCGGTTGACCGCTGCGGATCACTTCGGCACACAAGCGTCCGGTCACCGTTCCAGGCTGTTCGGGTTGCTGCTCGTTGTCGTCGACGTGGTAAGGGAAATTGAGCTGCGCGCAATGCTCGTCATACAGCGCCACGGAGAAGTTCAGCGCCGGCAGCCATTCACCGATGATCAGGTGGATGCGTTTGAACAACGCCAACAAATCTTCCGCCGCGTGGGCCGCTTCGGAGATCGCGTACAGCGCCGCTTGTCGGGACTCGGCCTGCTTGCGTTCGGTGATGTCACGGGCCACGGCGATGCGCAGTTGATCGACTTCCGACCAGCGTGCGGACCACAGGATATGCACCACCCGGCCATCCTTGCGCACGTAGCGGTTTTCGAAGTTGAGTTTGGGGTCGCCGCCCATGATCTCCCGCGCGGCGTCGAGGGTGCGCTGGCGGTCGGCGGGATGCACCAGTTCGATCATCGGCTGGCCGACCAACTCGTCAGGTGTGTAGCCGAAAATGCGCTCGCAGGCCGCGCTGACAAAAACAAAGCGACCCTGTTTATCGACCGCGCAAACGGCGTCCAGCAGTAAATCGATGTAACTCGCCGACGGCGCGGAATTTCTGGTTGCCATGGTGCAGAGAGCATGTCCGAACAATGCAGCAATAAAGAACCATCCCTGACCAGTGATGATGCCGCTGACGCGTCCCTGCGATCAGTTTCAAGCCTTGTTCGGCATCAGCCCCGGCAAGGCATGCACCAGGGCGTTGATGGCGAAACCGATAAACATCACCCCGCACAACCGGGTGATCGCCAGTTCATGCCGTTGATACAGGCTGCGCACCTGCCGTGCACCGACGATGCCAATGAGGATAGCGTAGGCGATCAAACCGCCAACGAAGCTCAGAACGATCAGCCACGGCAGCATCGACCAATGCAGCAGTTCCGCACGGCTGGACAGCAACGCCGTAAAAGTCGCCACCGCCACCGGGTAAGCTTTCGGATTAGTCAGACCGAACAGAATGCCGTGCCAGAACGGCTGCCGCGCCGGACCTTGCGGCACTTCAGCACTGCTGCGTTTGGCCCGCACCGCGCGCAAACCGAGCCAGAACAGATAGAGCCCGCTGAGCACGCCCAACACGTCAAACGCGGTGCTGCCGATTTCCCGCGCACCGACAATCGCGATCAGCGCGGTGCTGCACCAGACCACGTCCCCGAGCAAATGCCCGCACAAAAAGCCTGCCCCTGCCCTTCGCCCACGCGCCGCACCAATACCGAACACCGCCAAAACGCCGGGCCCGGGCGTGATGCCGTAGATAAAGCCCGAGGCGAGAACGGCCATTAGCAGCGATGGGGTCATCGGGAAATCCATTTGTACTATCCGGTGAATGGGCGCAAGTCTATATCAGGTCCCAGGGAATCGACTGACTGATCGTCGAAGAACTTCATTCCTGCGTACGGCCGCTGACGACAGGCGGCCAATCGCGACACCAGGTCGCCGACATGGGCTTCGAGCTGGTGGCCGTCGGGGTCGAGGAAGTAGAACGACGCGCCTTCGCTGCGGTTATCGCGCCATTCGCGGACGTTGGCGGCACGAAGGCGCTCGACGAATGGCGGGAAGCCGGATGCGCTGATGCTGAAGGCGTAATGGGTGTAGTCGGTGGCGGGGTCGGTGTTGCGCAGGGGATCGAGGGAAAGGCACAACCACAGGCCGGGTAGCGAGAGATAGGCGCCGGAGTCCCATGTGGCTTCGAGCTTAAGTTGCAGGATGTCGCGATAGAACGCCACGCTGCGGTTCAGGTCGGTGACGGCGAGGGTCAGGTGGTTGAGGCCGGTTAGCAATCTGATTACCTCGAACGTCGGAAGATAGGCTGTGCAATATCTCCTCCTCAATCCGCTCATACAACCCGTTCAACGTCTGATCCAGGACCAGATCCCTTGAATGAGCTGGCTTGCCAGCGATAGCGGTCTGAAGTTGCAACGCGGTTTTCGAGGGACCCATCGCCGGCAAGCCGGCTCCTACAGGGGTGTGCGTGCTTTGGGAGCGATCGTTACTACCTGCACGCCGCGGTCCTGTAGGAGCCAGCTTGCTAGCGATTGCGGTCTGAAATTGCGATGCAGTTTTTGAGGGACGCATCGCCAGCAAGCCGGCTCCTACAGGGGGGTGTACTTCTCTAGAACTTGTCGAGTGTGCGCAGTTTTTGCGGCAGCCCCCACAACAACAGCGCCACGGCGATCAGCGCGCAGACGCCGATGACATACAGCGCCGGTGTGGTGCTGCCGGTCAGGTCTTTGATGCGGCCGACCATGACCGGGCTGACGATGCCGCCGAATTGGCCGAGAGTGTTGATCACCGCGATCCCGCCCGCAGCCCCTGCGCCGGCGCCGGCCAGCAGTTTCGGTGGCAGGGTCCAGAAGCTCGGAATCGAGGCGATGATTCCGGCGCCGAGCAAGCCCAGCGCGACGATCAGGAAAGTCGTGTGGTTGGCGAAGATCCCGGCACAGAAGAACCCTAGCGCGCCCACCGCCACCAGCCCGGCGACAAACTTGCGCCGCTCGCCGGTCGAGTCGGACAACCGCCCGATCACCACCATGCTGATCGCGCCGCAGATGTACGGAATCGCGGTCAGCAAACCGATCATCACCGGGCTCTCGGTGCCTGCACTGCGGATCAGTTGCGGTGCCCAGAAGTTCAAACCGTAGGACGCCACCTGAATCAGGAAGTAGATCAGGCCCAGCGTGAGAAAACCGGGAATCCGCAGCGCGGCGAGCAACGAACCGCCGCTCTTGTGCGGTTCGTGGTGGGCGATGCGGCTGGCCAGCAACGTCTTCTCCGACGGTGTCAGCCAATGGGCGTCTTCGATGCGGTCCTTGAGCAAGGTCAGCACCAGCAAACCAAGGCCGATGCAGGGCACGCCGCCGAGCAGAAACAGCCAATGCCAGCCGCGCATGTCCAGGAAACCATCGAGGTGTTGCAGCACCAGTCCGGAGAACGGTGCGCCGACCAGCCCGGCAAACGCTGATGACAGGAACAGCATCGAGGTGATGCGCCCACGATAATGCTGCGGGAACCACAGCGTCAGGTAATACAGGACTCCCGGCGCAAAACCCGCTTCCATCGCGCCGATCACGAAACGCAGCGCGTAGAACTGCCATTCGCTGTTGACGAAGACCATCGCCGCCGTCGCAAGGCCCCAGGACATCATGATTCGGGCGATCCAGCGCCGGGCGCCGACCTTGTACAGCATCATGTTGCTCGGCACTTCGAAGATCACGTAACCGACCACGAACAGCCCGGCGCCGAGGCCGTATGCGGTGTCGCTCAGGCTCAGGTCGGCCTGCAACTGGAACTTGGCGAAGCTGATGTTGATGCGGTCGAAAAAGGCGAACAGGTAGCAGACCATGATCAGCGGCATCAGGCGCCAGGCGACTTTGCTGACCAGGGCTTTTTCTTCGTCGTGGTTAACGGACGGGCTCGCGCCCGCCTCCAGTACATTGAGGCTCATGGTGTTTTCTCCAGGCGGACTTCCCGTGGGTGTCCGATTGTTTTTGTTGTCTGGTGGATATCGTTTTTTTGTAGGAGCCGGCTTGCTGGCGATAGCGGTGGTTCAGGCAGCATCCATGTTGGATGGACGGGCCCTATCGCCAGCAAGCCGGCTCCTACAGGGGGATTTGTGTGGTCAGGAAGGCACCGGGTGCAGGTCGCAATTGCGGCCGGCCTTGGCCAGTTGACCGGGGACTTCGTGGCCGAGCAGCGCAGGCAATCCTCGCGACAACTTCAATAACAACGGCAGATCGATGCCGGTGTGAATGCCGATTTCATCGCACAGGTTGACCAGATCTTCGGTGCAGATATTGCCCGATGCGCCGGGTGCAAACGGGCAACCGCCGAGCCCGCCGAGGGCCGCGTCGAAGCGTCGGGCACCCGCCTCGTAAGCCGCCAGCACGTTGCACAAGCCGAGGCCGCGGGTGTTGTGGAAATGCAGGGTCAGATCCGCTGGCGAAACCCGCTGCAACACCCGCCGCACCAGCCGATCCACCTGCCGTGGATTGGCCATGCCAGTGGTGTCGGCCAGGGTGATACCCTGAATCCCGAGCTCCTGATATTCATCGACGATTTGCAGCACGCGGTCCTCATCGATCTTGCCCTCGAACGGGCAACCGAAGGTGGTGGCGATACTGCCGTTCAGTCGCACTTCAGTGTCACCCACGTATTGCACGATTTCGCCGAACGCGGCCAATGAAGCTTCGCAACGCATGCGCATGTTGGCCAGGTTGTGGGTCTGGCTGGCGGACATCACCAGGTTCAGCTCATCGGCGCGACACGCCAACGCCCGCTGCGCGCCCTTGAGGTTGGGGATCAACGCAACATAGATCACCCCCGGTTGGCGGGTGATGCCCTTGAACACCAGCTCACCATCGCGCAGTGCGGGAATGGCCTTGGGCGACACGAACGAGCCGGCTTCGATGCGGCTGAATCCAGCCAGTGACAGCTGATCGATCAACGCGATTTTGTCGACCGTTTCCACCCAGGTCGGTTCGATCTGCAGGCCGTCGCGCGGGGAGACTTCCTGAACGATCAGGCTCTCGGAAAAATCAGTGATCATTGCACCACCCCTTGGGTTTTCAGGCGTTCGATGTCCGCATCCGTCAGGCCCAGCCCCGCAAGAATCCCGTCGGTGTGCTGGCCCAGGCCCGGCCCCGACCAGTTCACGCCTCCGGGGGTTTCGGAAAGTTTGGGCACGATGCCCGGCATCTTCACTTTCGCGCCGCCGGGCAGGTCGGCGCTGAGCAGCATGTCCCGCGCCTGATAGTGCGGGTCGGCGACGATGTCGGCCACGGAATAGATGCGCCCGGCCGGTACTTCAGCGGCTTCCAGCGCCGCCAGCACGTCATCGATGGGCAGGCTGCTGGTCCAGTGGGTGATGGCGGCGTCGAGCACGTTACTTTTCAAGGCGCGGCCATCGTTGTGAGCGAACTCTGGCGCTTCGGCCAGATCGCGGCGACCGATCACCTCCATCAAACGCTTGTAGATCGGGTCGCTGTTGCCGGCGATCACCACGTAGGCGCCATCGGCCGTCAGGTAGGTGTTGGACGGCGCGATGCCGGGCAAGGCGCCGCCGCTGCGTTCGCGAACATGGCCGAGCATGTCGTATTCCGGCACCAGGCTTTCCATGACATTGAACACGCTTTCAGCCAGCGACACATCGACCACTTGCCCGCCGCCCTGCCCGGTCTTGACCCGCAGCAGCGACATCAACGCACCAATCACCGCGTGCAAAGACGCCAGGGAATCACCGAGGCTGACACCCACCCGCGCTGGCGGCGAACCTGGGGTGCCGGTGGTGTAGCGAATGCCGCCCATCGCTTCGCCGATGGCGCCGAAACCCGGGCGGTCGCGATACGGACCGGTCTGGCCGTAACCGGAAATTCGCACCAGCGTCAGGTTGGGATTGAGCGCGTGCAGCACGTCCCAGCCCAGGCCGAGTTTCTCCAGGGCGCCGGGGCGCAGGTTTTCGATCAGCACGTCGGCGCTGGTCGCCAGTTGCTTGACCAGTTCGATGCCTTCGGGGGATTTCAGATTCAGCGCCAGGGACTTCTTGTTGCGCGATTGCAGGTACCACCACAGCGAGGTGCCCTCGTGCAGCTTGCGCCATTTGCGCAGGGGGTCGCCCTGGCCCATGGCTTCGATCTTGATCACTTCGGCGCCGAACTCGGCGAGCATGCGCGCGGCGAACGGCGCGGCAATCAGCGTGCCGATTTCGATCACTTTGATTGCGCTCAGGGGGGCAGTCATCGCGGGGGACCTCTTATTCTTGGAATATGCGCCAAGGCTAGAGGAGCGAGGGGAATGGAATCCAACCTTCAGTTGGCAACGGGCGTTCGCCAAACGCGAACGCTCTGGAAGATTGTCGCGACCTCAGGTCCGCCTTCGCGGGCAAGTCGGGTCGCCGCATCGCTCGCTCCTACAGGGGCACGCATAACCTGTAGGAGCGTGGCTTGCCCGCGAAGGGGTCGGACCTGCCAACGATAATCTCAACCCTCCCCGCGCAACTGCTCAAACAACATCCGGCTCACCGGCGACAACGCCGCTTCATCGCGCACGACGATGATCAACGCCCGATCCGACCAGTCATCCGTCAACGGCACCGCATGCAACCCCAGCGCGCGGCCAAACAACTCGTAAGCCTTCTGCGGCAAAATCCCGATGCCCATGTTGGCCTGGACCATCCGGCACATCGCATCGAACCCCGGCACATGAATCCGCAGCCGCAGCACTTTGCCCGCCTGCCGCGCGGCTGCGTGGGTGCGCATGTTGATGGAACTGGCGGCGTGCAGGCCAACGTAATCGCTGTCCAGCGTGTCGGCGAACGCCAGGCTGGAACGGCTGGCCAAGGGATGATCCGGCAGCATCAGCACCACCAGTTTGTCCTGGCGATACAGCACGCTGTGCAGACCTTTCACATCGCTGTCGCTGGAACAGATCCCGAGGTCCGCCACGCCATCCAGCACCCCTTGAATCACCCCGCCGCTGGGGCGTTCTTCGAGGTCGGTCTTGACCTGCGGATGACGTTCGGAAAAGTCCCGCAAGTCTTCCGGCAGGAATTGAATGATCGCCGACAGGTTGGCGAGCATCCGCACATAGCCGCGAATACCGTGGCTGTGCTCACCCAACTCCAGGCCCATTTTCTCGACGTTGAACAACATCTGCCGAGCATGGTGCAACAGGGTTTCGCCGGCCGGTGTCAGGGTCATGCCTTTGGCCTGACGCACAAACAGACTGATGCCCAGCGCCTCCTCCAACTCCATCAACCGCTTGCTTGCCGCCGACACCGCAATCGCTTCGCGCGCAGCGGCACGGGTCAGCGTGCCTTCTTCGTGGACGGCGACGAACAGCTGAAGGGTCATCAGATCGAGACGGCGGATCAGGCTTTTTTGCAGCATGGAGGGCTCGGCGATGTCGGTTCGGGCGAAGACGCAGCATAGCGTCCTTTGCGCCCGAACCGTGCGACCGTCAAAACGCGCTGCGGAAAATCTCCTCGATCTGCCGCTGATCCGCTGCACGTGGGTTGGTCACGCCGCACGCGTCTTTCAAGGCGTTGCTGGCGAGCGTCGGAATGTCGTTGAGCCGGGCGCCGAGTTCACGCAACCCGGCGGGAATTTCCACATCCCTGGCCAGGCTGCGGATCGCCGTGATGGCTGCCTGCGCGCCCTCTTCCGGGCTGAAGCCGCGAATATCGGCGCCCATTGCGTGGGCCACGTCGGTCAGGCGTTCGGCGCACACCAGCGCGTTGAAGCTTTGCACATGCGGCAACAGCACGGCGTTACAGACGCCATGGGGCAAGTCGTAGAAACCACCCAACTGGTGGGCCATGGCATGCACGTAGCCAAGGGACGCATTGTTGAACGCCATGCCTGCGAGGAACTGTGCGTAAGCCATGTTTTCCCGCGCGGCCAGGTCGCTGCCATCGCGCACGGCCAGGCGCAGGTTGCTGCTGATCAGCGTCATCGCTTTCAGCGCGCAGGCATCGGTAATCGGGTTGGCGGCAGTGGACACGTAGGCTTCGATGGCGTGGGTCAGCGCGTCCATACCGGTGGCGGCAGTCAGGCTCTTGGGCATGGCGACCATCAGCGCCGGGTCGTTGACCGATAGCAGCGGCGTGACGTTGCGGTCGACGATGGCCATTTTCACGTGACGGGTTTCGTCAGTGATGATGCAGAAACGCGTCATCTCGCTGGCGGTGCCGGCGGTGGTGTTGATGGCGATCAACGGCAGTTGCGGCTTCTCGGATTGATCGACGCCTTCGTAATCGCGAATCTGCCCGCCATTGGTCGCGCACAACGCGATGCCTTTGGCGCAGTCGTGGGGCGAACCACCGCCCAGCGACACCACGAAATCACAGCGACTTTCCTTGAGCAGGCCCAGCCCGCTCTCGACGTTGGCGATGCTCGGGTTGGGCTTGGCGCCGTCGAAGATGACCGAGTCGATGTCTTTCATTGCCAGCCTCTCGGCGATCATCGCAGCCACGCCCGCCTTGGCCAGCCCGGCGTCGGTGACGATCAGCGCCTTTTTAAAACCGTACTTGCCGATGGCGTCCATGGCCTCGTCGAGGCAACCAATACCCATGATGTTCACGGCGGGGATGAAAAACGTGCTGCTCATGGCGAATCTCCAGGTCTGGGCCGTATCGGCGGTTCGATCCGGCGGATACCCACAGGATCGACCCATCGGCGCGGCGTTAACTTGATCTGGCTCAAGTCCGGGTCGTGATAAAGTCGCCGCCCATCCGACCTTTTGCTTTTTGAGACGACGACCGCAATGACCGATTTCCAGGATGTCGATGCCCAACTTGAAGACTGGAACGCCCTGCGCGCCACCGCCTCGATCAGCGGCCTGCTGGTGGGCAACGGCGCCAGCCGCGCGGTCTGGGACGATTTCGGCTACGACTCGCTGTTCGAAAACGCCCGCACCGTCGAAGAAAAACCCCTGAGCCAGTCCGAGCTCAGCGTGTTCGACGCGATGCAAACGCGCAGTTTCGAGCAGGTGCTGGGTGCGCTGAAAACCACCAGCCGGGTGAACAAGGCCCTGGCCGTCAGCTCCGCCGCGCCGCGCAATCGCTACTACGCGATCAAGGAAGCGCTGATCAACACCGTGCACGCGGTGCACATCCCGTGGCGACTGGTGGTGCCTTCGACACTGACGACGATCAATCAGGAACTGGGCCGTTACCGGACGGTGTTCACCACCAATTACGACTTGCTCAACTACTGGGCGATCCAACACCAGCCGGATGCGATCACCGACCTGTTCCAGGGTGCCGAGCCGGGGTTTGATTTGAGCGCCACGACGACCGATAAAACCCGTCTGCTGTACCTGCACGGCGGTTTGCATCTGGTGCGCAATCAGGACGGCACGGCGCGCAAACTGATGTCGACCGAAGGCACGCTGCTGGGCAGTTTTGCGATCAACAACACGATCAAGACGCTGGATGACGTGCCGCTGTTTGTGAACGAAGGGCCGAGCGCAGACAAGCTCAAGACCATCCGCAACTCGGATTATCTGTCGTTTTGCTATGAGCAGTTATTGGGGCATGCCGAGGGGTTGTGCGTCTTTGGGCATGCGCTGGGTGAGCAGGACAGCCACATCATTCATGCGCTGCGCCAGGCGAAACCCAAGGTGGTCGCGATTTCGATTTATCCGCGCAGCAAGGCGTTTATCCAGCATCAGAAGCGGCATTACGCGAAGGTGTTTGAGGGGACCGGATCAGAGCTGCGGTTTTTTGATTCGAAGACGCATGCGCTTGGAAGTCCCAAGCTCACCGTTCCCGTCGAGGTGTAACACCGATTTTGTAGGAGCCGGCTTGCTGGCGATGGCGGTGGGTCAGTCGACGCATTTATCGCCTGATCGGACGCAATCGCCAGCAAGCCGGCTCCTACCGGGGTGCGCGGTGTTATGCAGCTCACTCTTCTGCGCTATGCACCACCACCAGCAATTGCGCCTGAACCTCGCCCACTGAGCGGATCCGGTGCGGTTTCTGCGCATTGAAGTGCAGCGCATCACCGCGCTCTAGCAGCACGCGCTCGTTCATGAAGTCCACTTCCACCTGCCCTTCATGGACAAACAGAAACTCCTCCCCCACGTGTTCCTTGAAGGTTTTGTCCGCGAATTCGAACGGCGGATAAATGATGAACGGCAGCAGACTGCGCTCACTCACCTGATGCGCCAGCACCGCATAGCCGGGGCTCTCATCATTGGCCGCCAGCGACTGACGTTCATGGCTACGCACCAGGCTGTAGCTGTCGAGGCTGACGCTGTCTTCGGAGAACAATTCCTCGACCTTGACGTTCAGCGCCTTGGCCAGTTTCAGCGCAGCCGCGATGGACGGCGTATTCAACCCGCGCTCGACTTTCGACAGATAGCTCTTGGTCATCCCGGATTTTTCAGCCAGGGCCTCGAGCGTCACGCCCAGTTTTTTTCTCAGTAATTTCAAACGGATAGACATGCAGAACGATTAATCCATCGAGGAGGCAACGATTCATCCTTGCCAATGACACAAAGTGTCATATAGCATCATTTGTGTCATTTGCATTCACCAAGGCCTTGCGAGCAACGAGTGAACGGCAAATCCGACGTCCATTGAACCACCCAAAGGACACCGATATGGCCAAGACCTTAGCATTACCCAAAGAGCAACTGGTCAAGCAAGCGCTGACCCAGATGCAAAATACCCTGGCAGATAATACGTGGACCGACCGGCAAAAGCTGGCCCTGACCTGCCGCATTCTGTTCGAGCACGGCCACGACTCCGGCCTGGCCGGGCAGATCACCTCCCGTGGCCCACAGCCCGGCACTTACTACACTCAACAACTGGGCCTGGGTTTCGACGAAATCACCGCCAGCAACCTGTTGCTGGTCAACGAAGACCTGGAAGTGCTTGAAGGCCACGGCATGCCCAACCCGGCCAACCGTTTCCACAGTTGGGTGTACCGCGCCCGGCCGGACGTGAATTGCATCATCCACACGCACCCGACGCACGTCGCAGCGCTGTCGATGCTCGAAGTGCCGCTGCAGATTTCCCACATGGACCTCTGCCCGCTCTACGACGATTGCGCGTTTCTCGAAGGCTGGCCGGGTGTGCCGGTCGGTAACGAAGAAGGCGAACTGATTGCCGGCGCCCTCGGCGACAAGCGCGCGGTCCTGCTGTCGCACCACGGCCAATTGTCCACTGGCACGAGCATCGAAGAAGCCTGTGTGATTGCGCAACTGATCGAACGCGCCGCGAAGCTGCAACTGTTGGCCATGAGCGCCGGGACCATCAAGCCGATCATTCCGGAACTGGGCCGTGAAGCCCACGACTGGATCTCGAAACCCAAGCGCCATGGCGCTGCGTTCAACTACTACGCTCGGCAGAACCTGCGCCAACACGCCGATTGCCTGAACTGAACCCACGCATTTTCAAGAGGAGCGTCGCCATGTCGACCCCAACGACTCACGGCATCATCGGCTACACCATCACCCCGTTCACCGCCAATGGCGAAGGCGTTGATCTCGATGCGCTCGGGCGTTCCATCGACCGCTTGATCGATGGCGGCGTCCACTCGATCGCGCCGCTGGGCAGCACCGGCGAAGGCGCATACCTGAGCGACGCGGAGTGGGACCAGGTCAGCGAGTTCAGCATCAAGCACGTGGCCAAACGGGTGCCGACCATCGTCAGCGTATCCGACCTGACCACCGCCAAAGCGGTGCGCCGCGCACGTTTCGCCGAAGCCCATGGCGCCGACGTGGTGATGGTCTTGCCGACGTCTTACTGGAAACTCAGCGAGGCGGAAATCCTCGCCCATTACCGCGCCATCGGCGACAGCATCGGCGTACCGATCATGCTCTACAACAACCCGGCCACCAGCGGCACGGACATGTCGGTCGACCTGATCCTGCGCATCGTCAACGCCGTGGACAACGTAACCATGGTCAAGGAGAGCACCGGCGACATCCAGCGCATGCACCAATTGCAACGGCTCGGCGAAGGTCAGGTGCCGTTCTACAACGGCTGCAATCCGCTGGCACTGGAGGCGTTTGCCGCCGGGGCGAAAGGCTGGTGCACGGCGGCGCCGAACCTGATTGCGCAGCTCAATCTCGATTTGTATGAAGCGGTATTGGCCAACGATCTGAGCAAGGCGCGTGAACTGTTCTATCGCCAGTTGCCGTTGCTGGACTTCATTTTGAAGGGTGGGTTGCCGGCAACGATCAAGGCCGGTTTGCGTGCGACCGGGCTGGAAGTGGGGGATCCACGGTTGCCGGTGTTTCCTCTCGGTGAGGCTGGGCTGAGTCAGCTTCAAGGCTTGTTGAACGCGTTGCGCTGATCACCAAACCTGTAGGAGCCGGCTTGCTGGCGATCGCGGTGGGTCAGTCAACTTCTTTATCGACTGACCCTCCGCGATCGCCAGCAAGCCGGCTCCTACAGGGTTTTGTGTGGTTTTTAGAGCACCGGCAAGGTCTTGTCCTTGATCACGGTGGTCGGGCCGTTGGTCTTCACGCTGGCGATGCCTTTCTCACGCGCGGCCTCGGAAGAATAGGCCTCGCTGCTGCCGATGATCTCGTGGTTGGCGGCCTTGAGGTTGAAATACGGATGGCCATCCTTGGTAGTCTTTTTCTCGTAGCGCTCATCCAGCGGGCTGTTCTTCTGCACTGAGGCGATGCCGTTTTCGGCGGCGCTGCGGGTGGTGTAGTGCTCGCTGTTCAGAATGGTTTCGGCATTCGCCGCTTTCAGCACGAAGCGAAACTGGCCGTTGCTGGTTTTGCTCAACTCATACCATCCAGACATAATTTTTCTCCTTGGCGATTGAGGGGTTTCGCGCTTCAGAGTAAAGACCAGCCATGGATTTTTGTCGCCTGAACCGGCCTCTTCGCGGGCAAGTCGAATCGTCGCACCGCTCGCTCCTACAGGAACGCGTTCCCCTGTAGGAGCGAGGCTTGCCCGCGAATGGATCGACACGGTCTACGCTATTTCACCGCAGCACGAACCACTGACAACTCCGGCGCCTGCACCCGCCGTTGCGACAAATACCGCGTACAACTCACCCGCAAGAACGAAGCAAAATTCACCACTTCCCCGCGGTAATCCATCACCTCTTCATACAGCTTGGCGATCAACTGGTTGGTGGTCATGCCGTCGACCTCGGCGATTTCGCTGAGGATGTCCCAGAACTGATTCTCCAGCCGCAGGGTGGTGACCACCCCGCAGATGCGCAGCGAGCGGGAGCGCGATTCGTAGAGAATCGGGTCGGCCTTGACGTAGAGCTCGCACATGAAAAAGTCCCTCGTTACAGCGTGATTTTGGTACCCAGCAACCCGAGGAAACCGGCGAGCCAGCTAGGGTGGGCCGGCCAGGCCGGAGCAGTGGCCAGATTGCCTTGAACGTGACCTTCCGTCACCGGGATATCGATAAACGTACCGCCGGCCAAGCGCACTTCAGGTGCGCAAGCCGGGTAGGCGCTGCACTCGCGACCTTCCAGAATGCCTGCCGCCGCCAGCAATTGCGCACCGTGGCACACGGCGGCGATCGGCTTGCCGGCCTTGTCGAAGGCACGCACCAGCTCCAGGACTTTTTCGTTCAGGCGCAGGTATTCCGGGGCACGACCGCCGGGGATCAGCAGCGCGTCGTAGTCGGCTTCAGCGACCTTGGCAAAATCGAAGTTCAAGGCAAACAGATGACCGGGCTTTTCGCTGTAGGTCTGGTCGCCTTCGAAGTCGTGGATCGCCGTGCGCACGGTCTGGCCGGCGGATTTGTCCGGACACACCGCGTGCACCGTGTGGCCGACCATCAGCAATGCCTGGAACGGCACCATCACTTCGTAGTCTTCGACGTAATCGCCGACCAGCATCAGGATTTTCTTGGCAGCCATGGGGAGGACTCCTCTGGGAAATAGGCAGGAGTATTCAAGGTAGTCGTTATCCAGAGGGGCGGGTAATAACCAGCTACTACTTGAAGACCACGTTATCGTTCATCGCGAGCAGGCTCGCTCCCACAGGGGAACGCATTCCAAATGTGGGAGCGAGCCTGCTCGCGATGGGGCCCTCAAACTGTACGGATAACTCTGCGCCTAGCTGTAGCACCGCACCCCGCACGGTTTATGGCTAGATGAAGTCACCTCCCCGCCACCCTGAATTCTGGTTCCCATCATGTCCACGCGCGAAAACACCGGCATGGCCCTCGGCCTGCTCGGCGTTGTGATTTTCAGCCTGACCCTGCCCTTCACACGGATCGTCGTGCAGGAACTCCATCCGTTGCTCAACGGCCTCGGCCGTGCGTTGTTCGCGGCGATTCCGGCGGCGCTGTTGTTGCTGTGGCGCAGGGAAAAATGGCCGACCTGGAAACAGGTCAAAGGCCTGACGCTGGTGATCGCCGGCGTGATCCTCGGCTTCCCGGTTTTGTCCGCCTGGGCGATGCAAACCTTGCCCGCGTCCCACGGCGCACTGGTCAACGGTCTGCAGCCCTTGTGCGTGGCGCTGTACGCCGCGTGGTTGTCCCACGAACGCCCGTCGAAAGCCTTCTGGGCCTGCGCCGCGCTGGGCAGTGCGCTGGTGCTGGGTTACGCGTTGATCAGCGGTGCCGGGAGCATTCAGGCCGGTGATTTGCTGATGCTCGGCGCGATTGCCGTGGGCGGTCTGGGGTATGCCGAAGGGGGGCGCTTGGCCAAGGAGATGGGTGGCTGGCAGGTGATCTGCTGGGCGCTGGTGCTGTCCACGCCGCTGTTGATCGGACCGGTGGTGTACCTGGCGCTGCAACACCAGGGCGAAATTTCAGCCAAGACTTGGTGGGCCTTTGGTTATGTTTCGCTGTTCTCGCAGTTCATCGGCTTCTTCGCCTGGTACGCCGGGCTGGCCATGGGTGGCATTGCCCGGGTCAGTCAGATCCAGCTGTTGCAGATCTTCTTCACCATCGCGTTTTCGGCGATGTTCTTCGGTGAACACATCGAGCCGATCACCTGGCTGTTTGCTGCCGGGGTGATTGTTACCGTGATGCTCGGACGCAAAACCGCGGTCAAACCCGCACGTATTGCCACTGCATAACCCGAACGGACACATACCTTTGTAGGAGCCGGCTTGCTGGCGATGGCATCACCGCGGTCTGTCAGATGCACCGCGGAGATGCCATCGCCAGCAAGCCGGCTCCTACAGGTCATGCGGTGTTTCAGAGGTAGTTGTCGGCGCGCAGCAGGGTTTCCAGGCAATGTTCGGTGATGTGGTAGAAATCCTTCAGCTCCTGAATCTTCACCAACAGCTGCGCCGGGTCCACCGGCTCGGCGCGCTTGACCGCCAGGATCATCTTGTTCTTGTTGGTGTGGTCCAGTGAGATGAACTCGAAGACCTTGGTTTCATAGCCGCAGGCTTCAAGGAACAACGCACGCAAACTGTCGGTGACCATTTCCGCTTGCTGACCCAGGTGCAAACCGTATTGCAGCATCGGCTTGAGCAGTGCCGGGCTCTGGATTTGCAGGCGGATCTGCTTGTGGCAGCACGGCGAGCACATGATGATCGACGCGCCGGAACGAATGCCGGTGTGGATCGCATAATCAGTGGCGATGTCGCAGGCATGCAGCGCGATCATCACGTCCAGCTCGCTCGGCGCCACACTGCGCACGTCACCGCACTTGAACACCAGCCCCGGGTGTTCCAGTTTCGCGGCGGCGGCGTTGCACAAGTTGACCATTTCTTCACGCAGCTCGACGCCGGTCACTTCGCCTTCGGCGTTCAAGGTGTTGCGCAAATAGTCGTGGATCGCGAACGTCAGGTAGCCCTTGCCCGAACCGAAATCCGCGACCCGCACCGGTTTGTCCAGCGCCAGCGGCGAGGTGGTCAGGGCATGGCTGAAGACTTCGATGAACTTGTTGATCTGCTTCCACTTGCGCGACATCGCCGGGATCAGCTCGTGCTTGCTGTTGGTCACACCGAGGTCGGCGAGGAACGGTCGACTGAGGTCGAGGAAGCGGTTTTTCTCGCGGTTGTGCTCGGAGGACGGCACTTCACGCAATTGCTGAGGTTTGCTCTTGAACAGCGAAGACTTGCCCTTTTTGCTGTATTCGAGCTGGGCTTCGTCGGTCAGCGACAACAAATGCGCATTTTTGAACGAGGCCGGCAGCAACGCGGCGATGGTCGCCACGCCCTCGGCCAGCGGCAGGTTTTTGGTGATGTCGCGGGTTTTGTAGCGATAGACGAAGGACAGGCAAGACTGATCCTTGACCGTCAGTTGCTTGATGATCAGCCGTTGCAGATCCGCTTCGGTGCCGACGTACTTGGCCAGCACCAGTTTGATGAAGGCATTGGCGTCGAGGCTGGTTTGCAGCAGGTCGATGAACTGGGCGTGGTGATCCGGCGCGAGGCTGGCGGGAGTGGCTGTGACGGACATGGAAAAAACGGCCTCGGGCGGAGCGAATCGGGAATGGCGGGTATTTTAGGGGGGATGGCCGTTCAGGGCACGGCTAATTTCCCGAACGGTTCAGCATGTGAACGCATTCCCCTGTGGGAGCGAGGCCGGCTTGCCGGCGATGGTCGTCAACGATAACGCGTGCTGTCTGGATCAACGCGGAGCCTGTACGTTTTTCGCGAGCAGGCTCGCTCCTACAGGGGGGCCGCGTCAGCCTAGAACCACCAACCGGTTCGGCAGCTCATTGCGCACATGCGTCACCGGCACATGCACCTTGAGCAGCTCACCGCAGGCTTCGACGCACGTGACAAAACCCTGCAACGTCTGCCCCTGTTTCACCTGCTGGGTGAACGCCGCCACGATGGCGTCCCAGTTCTTGTTGTCCAACCGTTTGGAAATCCCTTCGTCCACCAGAATTTCCACATAGCGCTCGGCCTCGCAAACGAAAATCAGCATGCCGGTGCTGCCAACGGTGTGGTGCAGGTTTTGCTCCAGGAACTGCCGACGCGCCAGGTTCGAGGCGCGCCAATGACGCACCGAGCGCGGAATCAGGTGCGTGGTGACTTTCGGAATGCGGAACACCAGGCACAGCACGATGAAGGTGAGCCATTGCACCAGCAGCAGGCTGTGCATGGTCAGCCAGCCGGTCAAATAATGCACGACACCCGGCACCACCAGCGCCAGCAGGCTGGCCCACAGCAGCGGGATGTACGCATAGTCGTCGGCGCGGGCTGCAAGCACCGTGACCAGTTCGGCATCGGTGTCGCGCTCGACCCGGGCGATTGCCTCGGCGACTTTGCGTTGTTCGTGTTCAGTCAGTAATGCCATGTCTTGAAGTGCTCGTTCATTATTGTTATCACCAGCCGCCCGACGAACCGCCGCCCCCGAAACTGCCACCGCCGCCGCTGAAGCCCCCGCCTCCACCACCGCCACCGCCAAAACCTCCACCGCCGAAACCACCACTCGAACCGCCCGACCCGCCTCGACCCGCCGGCAGAATCCCGAACATCTGCAAGACGAATATCGTCAGGATGAACAGCACCACCAGAAACACGAAAATCCCCGGGTGTCGGGAAACAAAATCCCCGTCCTGATCGCCGCCCGACTCATAAATAGTCGACGGTTCATCCAGCGGGCTGCCGCCCAACACCACCAGCATCGCCGCGACCCCGTCGCTGATGCCCTTGCTGAAGTTACCGGCCTTGAACGCCGGGGTGATCACCTGATGGATGATCACCGAACTCTGCGCATCGGTCAGGCGATCTTCCAGGCCATAACCGACTTCAATCCGCAGCTTGCGCTCATCGCGCGCAACGATCAGCAGCGCGCCATTGTTCTTGTCCTTCTGGCCGATGCCCCAATGGCGCCCGAGTTGATAACCGAAGTCGGCAATCTCGGCGCCCTGCAAGTCCGGCAACGTCACCACCACCAACTGCTCGCCGGTGGCCTTTTCATGGGCATTGAGCTGTTGCGTCAGCTGCTCGCGCACCGACGGCTCGATCATCCCGGCGTTGTCCACCACCCGCCCGGTCAGCTCCGGAAACTTCAGCTCGGCCTGGGCCGTGGCAGCAAACACCCAAAGCAACAGCGCCAGGCCCACATTCAACACGCGCATTGGCAACCTCATCCGTGGTAATGCTTCTAGCCGGTCAGAACTTCACTTCAGGCGCTTTCTCGGCACCGGGGGTGGTGGCTTCAAAGGTTTCGCGGATCGGCAAGTCGCTGTACATCACGGTGTGCCACAAGCGGCCCGGGAAGGTGCGGATTTCGGTGTTGTAGTTCTGCACCGCGAGAATGAAATCGCGACGCGCCACGGCGATGCGATTCTCGGTGCCTTCCAGTTGCGATTGCAACGCCAGAAAATTCTGGTTGGCCTTGAGGTCCGGATAACGCTCGGACACCACCATCAAACGGCTCAAGGCACCGGTCAACTGATCCTGCGCCTGCTGGAACTGCTTGAGTTTCTCGGGGTTGTCGAGGGTGCTGGCATCCACCTGAATGGACGTCGCCTTGGCCCGGGCTTCGATCACCGCAGTCAGGGTTTCCTCTTCGTGTTTCGCATAGCCCTTGACGGTTTCCACCAGGTTGGGGATCAGGTCGGCGCGGCGCTGGTACTGGTTTTGCACCTGGCCCCAGGCGGCCTTGGCCTGTTCGTCGAGGGTCGGAATATTGTTGATGCCGCAACCGGCCAGCAACGTGGTCAGCAACATCAAGGCTGCGACCTGCAGGCTCGACCGAGTGTGATGTCGTACATTCATCTGGTTGACGCTCCCGTGCACATTCCGTTGAAAAAACAACCAGCAACCTCCTGACCGGACACTTCGGGCATAATCTGCCGCCGCTACTGGATTGCATCGAGCCAATGGGCTAAAAGATGCCCCTGCGCGAAAACACTGCGCAAGTGTGCCCGCATTTACTTGAACAACAATAGTCGCTCCCTAAATTTTGGCTGACCGGCGCGTATTCACTGCCGTTTGGGCTTTTGAGAAAACCATTCATGAAGAAGCTGTGTTTGCTGGGCCTGTTCGTCAGCCTGGCCAGTCATAACGTATTGGCCGCCACGACGCCCACACCTCTGGAAAACAAGGACGCTTTCATCAGCAACCTGATGAAGCAGATGACCCTCGATGAAAAAATCGGCCAGTTGCGCCTGATCAGCATCGGTCCGGAAATGCCTCGGGAGATGATCCGCAAGGAAATTGCCGCCGGTAACATCGGCGGTACGTTCAACTCGATCACCCGCCCGGAAAACCGTCCGATGCAGGACGCGGCGATGCGTAGCCGGTTGAAGATCCCGATGTTCTTCGCCTACGACGTGATCCACGGCCACCGCACGATTTTCCCGATCCCTATCGCCTTGGCCTCGAGCTGGGACATGGACGCCATTGGCCTGTCCGGGCGCATCGCCGCCAAGGAAGCTTCGTCGGACGGCGTCGACCTCACTTTTGCGCCGATGGTCGACATCTCCCGTGACCCGCGCTGGGGCCGTACTTCCGAAGGCTTCGGTGAAGACACCTATCTGGTGTCGCGCATCGCCGGCGTGATGGTCAAGGCATTCCAGGGCGCCGGCGCGAACGCGGCCGACAGTATCATGGCCAGCGTCAAGCACTTCGCCTTGTATGGCGCGGTCGAGGGCGGTCGCGACTACAACGTCGTCGACATGAGCCCGGTCAAGATGTACCAGGATTACCTGCCACCGTACCGCGCCGCGATTGACGCCGGGGCCGGCGGGGTCATGGTCGCGTTGAACTCAATCAACGGCATACCGGCCACCGCCAACACCTGGCTGATGAACGACCTGTTGCGCAAGGACTGGGGCTTCAAAGGCCTGGCGGTCAGCGACCATGGGGCGATTTTCGAGCTGATCAAGCACGGCGTTGCCGCTGACGGTCGCGAAGCCGCGAAGCTGGCGATCAAGGCCGGCATTCATATGAGCATGAACGACACGCTCTACGGCAAGGAGCTGCCAGGGCTGCTCAAGGCCGGCGAGATCCAGCAGAGCGACATCGATAATGCTGTGCGAGCGGTGCTCGATGCCAAGTACGAAATGGGCCTGTTCAAGGACCCGTACCTGCGCATCGGCAAGGCTGAAGATGATCCGGTCGACACTAACGCCGACAGCCGCCTGCACCGCGCCGAGGCGCGCGACGTTGCGCGCCGCAGCCTGGTGTTGCTGAAGAACCAAGGCGAAACCCTGCCGCTGAAGAAAACCGCGAAAATCATGCTGGTCGGTCCGTTGGCCAAGGCACCGATCGACATGATGGGCAGTTGGGCCGCCAACGGTCGCCCTGCGCAATCGGTGACACTGTTCGACGGTATGACCACCGCACTCGGTGCGCAGTCGACGCTGATCTACGCCCGTGGCGCCAACATCACCAGCGACAAGAAGGCGCTGGATTACCTGAACTTCCTCAACTTCGACGCACCGGAAGTGGTCGATGACCCGCGCTCGGCGCAAGTGCTGATCGACGAAGCGGTGAAAGCCGCCAAGGATGCCGATGTGGTGGTGGCAGCCGTGGGCGAATCCCGTGGCATGTCCCACGAGTCCTCCAGCCGTACCGACCTGAATATTCCGGAAAACCAGCGTGAACTGATTCGCGCCTTGAAGGCCACAGGAAAACCACTGGTGCTGGTGTTGATGAACGGACGTCCGCTGTCGATTCTCCAGGAGAAGGAACAGGCTGACGCGATTCTGGAAACCTGGTTCAGCGGCACCGAAGGCGGCAACGCCATCGCCGACGTTTTGTTCGGCGACTACAACCCGTCGGGCAAACTGCCGATCACCTTCCCGCGTTCGGTGGGTCAGATTCCGACCTATTACAACCACCTGAGCATTGGCCGGCCGTTCACGCCGGGCAAACCGGGCAACTACACCTCGCAGTATTTCGATGACACCACCGGGCCCCTGTTCCCGTTCGGCTTCGGTCTGAGCTACACCGATTTCAGCCTGACCGGCATGGCCCTGTCATCGACCACGCTGAACAAGACCGGCAAGCTCGACGCCAGCGTCATGGTGAAAAACACCGGCAAGCGCGACGGCGAAACCGTGGTGCAGCTGTACATCCAGGACGTGACCGGCTCGATGATCCGGCCACTGAAGGAACTGAAGAACTTCCAGAAAATCACGCTCAAGGCCGGCGAACAGAAAGTCGTGCACTTCACCATCACCGAGGATGACCTGAAGTTCTTCAACGCTCAGTTGAAGTACGCAGCGGAGCCAGGCAAGTTCAACGTGCAGATCGGCCTGGATTCCCAGGACGTGACGCAGCAGAGCTTCGAACTCCTGTAACCCCTGGAACACCGCAATAAAACTGTGGGAGCGAGCCTGCTCGCGATGGCGGTGTGTCATTCAGCCTTGATGTTGACTGACACACCGCCATCGCGAGCAGGCTCGCTCCCACAGTGGTTTGTGGTGTTCAGAAGAGCGGGATCAGCCCCGGCGATCCAGCAGATTCACCACCAGCCGATCCACCCATCCCCAAATCCTCTGCTTGACCCGCCGCCATAGCGGTCGGCGTTGCCAGGCTTCCAGGCTCACCTCCTGGCTCAGCGCAAAGTCATTCTCGAAACTCGCCGCCACCGCATGCGTCAGCCCCGGGTCCAGCGCTTCAAGGTTGGCTTCCAGGTTGAATCGCAAATTCCAGTGATCGAAATTGCATGAGCCAATGCTCACCCAATCATCGACCAGCACCATTTTCAGGTGCAGGAAACACGGCTGGTATTCGAAGATCTGCACCCCGGCCTTGAGCAATCGCGGGTAGTAACGATGCCCGGCATAACGCACCGACGGGTGATCGGTGCGCGGCCCGGTCAACAACAGCCGTACATCGACGCCTCGGCCAGCCGCCCGGCGCAACGAGCGGCGGACTTTCCAGGTCGGCAGGAAATACGGGGTGGCCAGCCAGATTCGCTTTTGCCCGCTGTTCAGCGCACGAACCAGCGATTGCAGGATGTCGCGGTGTTGGCGGGCGTCGGCATACGCGACCCGGCCCATGCCCTCGCCCATCGGCGGCACACGTGGCAATCGTGGCAAACCGAAATGCGAGGCAGGTTTCCACGCGCGGCGATGGCGATTGGCGATCCATTGGCGATCGAACAGCAACTGCCAATCGATCACCAGAGGACCGGTGATTTCCACCATCACTTCGTGCCATTCGCTGGCGTCTTCGCCCGGCGTCCAGAACTCATCGGTGACACCGGTGCCACCGACCACAGCCATGCTCTGATCGACCAGCAACAGCTTGCGATGATCGCGGTAGAAATTGCCGACCCAGCGTCGCCAGCTCAGGCGGTTGTAGAAGCGCAGCTCTACGCCGGCCGCCATCAGCCGCTGACGCAAGGTCAGGGTAAACGCGAGGCTGCCGTAATCATCGAACAGGCAGCGCACCCGCACGCCACGCTCGGCGGCCTGGACCAGTGCCTGAACCATGGCCTCGGCACACGCGCCCGCCTCCACCAGGTACAGCTCCAGTTCAACTTGTTCCTCGGCGCGCGCAATCGCGACCAACATCCGCGGAAAGAACTGCGGACCGTCGATCAGCAGTTCGAAGCTGTTGCCTTCACGCCAGGGAAAAATCGCGCCGGCCATGTCAGCGCGCCGTGAAAATCAGCACCGCACCCACCGGCACCGACAGACTGATGGCCGACAACCCGGCGACCTTGCGCAAGCTGTCCAGCCCCGGCGCCAGATCAAAATCCTCGGCGTTGATCACCAGCGGTTCGAGCGTCACCACCTGAAAGCGCCGGTCATCGAGGCGAGTCGCCAACAACTCGGCGTTGTATGCGTGGGTTTTGCCGTGGAGGTTGACGGTGACCGGCAAGCGCAGTTCGAGTTGCGCGCCGGGGGCGAGGTCGTTGATCGGGCGCAAATCAATCTGCGCAGTGATCAACGCTTCGGGAAAGGTCTGGATCTCGAACAGCTCCTTGCGCATGCGTTCGTCGCGCAAGGGGATGCCGCTGTTCACCGATTCCAGCTCGACTTCCACCTCGGCCAGGCCTTTGGGACTGACCTTGCCATGCAGCACCAGGAAGCGCTGCACTTCGGAAACATTGGCGTTTTTGGTGCTGACAAATGACAGCCGCGAGGATTCGCCGTCCAGGTACCAATTGGCCTGAGCCGACAAAGTAGCGCTGGCCAGCAGCACAAAGGCGAGGGTTTTGGTGAGGGACCGCTTGAACATAAAGACTCGTGGGGCAGATAAACCTGAGCGAACCTTAACCGCCCGCGAGCGCATTGCAAACCGCGATGACCAAACACGGCACCTGTAGGAGCCCGGCTTGCCGGCGATAGCGTCCCGGAGATCGCTATCGCCAGCAAGCCGGCTCCTACAGGTTTGGCGTGAGTCTTCAATTCTTGAGCACACCGCAAATCCGTAGGAGCCCGGCTTGCTGGCGATGGCGTTCCGGAGATCGCCATCGCCGGCAAGCCGGCTCCTACAGGTTTGGCGTGAACCTTCAATTCTTGAGCACACCGCAAATCCGTAGGAGCCGGGTTGCTGGCGATGGCGTCCCTGAGATCGCCATCGCCGCCAAGCCGGCTCCTACAAAAACGATCTGTCAGGGTTGCAGACGGCAGCCTTGGTGCTCGCCGATCCATTGCGCGCTGTTGCTGCGACCCATGCCGCTGACTGTCACGCGTTTGCCGGCGGCGTCATCGGTGAAACCGCTAAAGGGCAGCCACTGCTTCACATAGCCACGGCAATACTCTGCGTCGTTGTTCATCACGTACCGGCACGAGCAGTATTCCTTGGCGGTGTAGGCGCTGATGATGTCCGGGAAGGCCCATAGCGCCACACGCTCGTGCCAGACCCAGCCAAGCAAGGCGATCAGCAGGATCAACAACAGCGAACTGAACGGTCGGCGGCGGACAAACGGGCGACGGCTCATGGCTGCACCTTCCCGGCGAATGCCTTGCGCGCAAGGTTGAGCAATGCGTTGTGGTTGTAGCTACCGTCGCGGTCGTCGCCGTAGCGCACGATCACCAGTTTTTCGCTGGGGATCACGTACATCGCCTGACCCCAATGGCCGAGCGCGGCAAAGGTGTCGGGGGGTGCATCGGGCCAGGGTTGTGCGGCGCCATCCACGGCGCGATTGAGCCACCACTGACCGCCCGGCACCGCGTCGTCCTGATTCGCTTGATAGTGGGCGAAGGGCTCGCGATTAAAGGTGACCCAGTCTTTGGGCAGCAATTGCCGGTCCCCCCAACGGCCGTCACGCGCCATCAACAGGCCGACTCGCGCCAGGTCGCGGGCGGTGAGGTAGGCATAGGACGAGGCAACGAAAGTGCCCGTGCCGTCGGTTTCCCACACCGCGTGACGAATCCCCAGCGGCTCGAACAGCGCGGACCATGGATAGTCGGGATAACGCGACGGGCCGACGATGTTCTTCAGCGCCGCAGACAACAGATTGCTGTCGCCGCTGGAATAGCGAAAAGCCTGACCGGGCTTGGCGTACTCGGCGTGATCGGTGGTGAAGGCGGCCATGTCGTGATGACCGCGGGTGTAGAGCATCGCCACCACCGAGGACTTCAACGGTGCGTATTCATAGTCTTCCTGCCAGTCCAGGCCTGAGGCCCAGTGCAGCAGATCGGCCAGGGTGATCGCCGGGTGTTTTTCCAGCGGTGGATAGAACTTCAGCGCCGGGTCCTGCAATTTGAACAGGCCTTCGCCATAGGCTACGCCGAGCACCGTGGCCATTAGGCTCTTGCTGATCGACCAGGTCAGGTGCGGCGTGTCGGCGCTGGTCGGGCCGGCGTAGCGTTCGTAGATCAGCTGACCGTCGCGGATCACCAGCAAGGCGTCGGTGCGGATGCCTTTTCGGCTGATGTCATCACGGGGTGGGAAGGCGTAGGTTTCCAGGGCTTGCAGCGCCGGGCCGCTCGGGGTCGGGCCAGACGACCATTGCTCGGCGGGCCAGGTTTCGGCCTGGGTCGAGAGGCTGAGCAGCAGCATGAAAAACAGGGACAAGCCTTTGAACATGGTGGGGGCTCGGCGGATTTGATTGCTGAGCCTAGTTGAGGTTGATGACAGTTTTGGAGTTTGTGTCGTCAAGGAGGCCGCCATCGCTGGCAAGCCAGCTCCTACATGGGATCTGTGATCGACACAAAACCACTGTAGGAGCTGGCTTGCCAGCGATGGGGCCTGTCAATTCACTGAAGATCCAGCGAGCGCCTTGGCCAACCGCTTGCCCCGCGCCCCCGCCGCCAAATCCATCACCGCCTGATCCCGCTGCCACATCGCCGTCCACTGCGGCGGACCATCGGCCAATGCCTGGTTCACCTCAACCTTCAACCCGTCGAACTGCGCAAACAACCCGCCCAGCAACACATGCCCCGCCGGATTGTTCGGCGCCTGACGGCTCATTTCCGCACACCCGGCCAACAGCGCCAGCAAACGCAACTGCAAGGCCTGCGGCCAGTCGCTGTCCTGGCCGACGCCATACAACCACGCCGTCATCGCGCTCAACACATAGACGTCTTCCAGCGTTCTGAACGGTTTGACGTACGCGTCCCAGCCATCCCCCGCCAGCAATTCACACAAGGCATGGTCTAGAAGCAGCCGGCCATGACTGATGTCCGGCATCAGTGGGATCGGCGGGAGTTTTTCCAGACGCACACCCGGCTCACCGGGATAAACCACCGCCAGGCTCAGGCGCGGCGACTCGCCAGGCGCTTCACTGCGAGCGGCGATCAGCAGCCAGTCGGCCGCATCGCCGGCGGTCACGAAATCCTTGCGTCCGCTCAGACGCAGTTCGCTCAGGCGCGTCTGCATGTCCGCCACCCGCAGGCTGCGTTGCTCGGTCGCGCACAACGCGCCAAGACTCGGCGGCGCGCTCGGCCACAGCATGCGCAATGCCGCCTGATAGCCCACCAGAAACGCCAGCCCCGGTGTCGCCATCAGGCGTCCACCGCCCACTGCCAACTCAAACGGCGTGACCGTGCCCAACTGCTGCAACAAGGTCGCGAAGCCTTCGCCGAGGTCCGGATTGGCGGGTAAGCGATCGCGGCGTTTCAACAGGGTTTGCCAGGGCATAAGAGGCTCCTTGTGGGCTGTCATATAAGCATCACCAAAGCTTCATGGCGATGACACCGGGGCTACATAGCCTGACTTTGCACAACACGGCCGCATAAAGAAAGTCGATCGGCTCTAACCCAAGACGGGTGACCAGCCCGCACGGAGAATCGCAATGACTCAGATCGCCCGCATCAGCGACACCGGCAATGAACGCCGCCTGCAAGCCGAACGCCTGGTGGGCGCCGAGGCCTTGCAGGAAGCCCAGGCTTTGCGCTTCAACGTGTTCAGCGGCGAGTTCAACGCCAAGCTCAAAGGCGCGGAACTGGGTCTGGACATGGATGACTATGATGTTCACTGCGCCCACATCGGCGTGCGTGACCTGAACACCGGGCGCCTGGTGGCAACCACCCGTTTGCTCGATCACACCGCCGCCAGCAGCCTGGGCAAATTTTACAGCGAAGAAGAATTCAGCCTGCACGGCCTGATCCAACTCAAAGGCCCGATCCTCGAAATCGGCCGTACCTGTGTCGACCCGGCCTACCGCAACGGCGGCACCATCGCGGTGCTCTGGGGTGAACTGGCCGAAGTCCTGAACCAGGGCGGCTACAGCTATTTGATGGGTTGCGCGAGCATCCCGATGCAGGATGGCGGCATCCAGGCTCACGCGATCATGCAGCGTCTGCGCGAACGTTACCTGTGCACCGAGAACCTGCGCGCCGAACCGAAAAAACCGTTGCCGGTTCTGGACATCCCCTCCAACGTCATCGCCGAAATGCCACCGCTGCTCAAGGCCTACATGCGCCTCGGTGCGAAGATTTGCGGCGAGCCGTGCTGGGACGAAGACTTCCAGGTCGCCGACGTGTTCATCCTGCTCAAACGCGACGAACTCTGCCCGCGCTACGCCAAGCACTTCAAGGCGGCTGTGTAATGAGCCGCTTGCGGGTGTACGCGCGGATTGCGCGAGTGTTGGTCGTGGTGGCATTGGGGCTGAGCATGGCCAGTGTCTTCGGTTTGTTCGAGCGTTTGGGCATCGCCCATTCGATGGTCCGCCGTCAGCGCTGGTCGCGATTTTTCATGGCACGCCTGGCGAATGCCCTGCCCTTTCGCGTGACCGTGCACGGTGAGTTGCCGAAGGAGCCGATGCTCTGGGTCAGCAACCACGTGTCCTGGACGGACATTCCGCTGCTGGGCATGCTCACGCCGATGTCGTTCCTGTCCAAGGCCGAAGTGCGCACCTGGCCGGTGGCGGGCTGGTTGGCGGCCAAGGCCGGCAGCCTGTTTATCCGCCGTGGTTCGGGTGACAGTCAGTTGATCCGCAAACAGATGACACGCCACCTGGAACAAGCGCATCCGCTGCTGATGTTCCCGGAAGGCACCACCACCGATGGCCGTTCATTGCGCACCTTCCATGGTCGCTTGCTGTCGGCGGCGATTGATTCGCAAGCGAAGCTGCAACCGTTGGCGATTCGTTACCTGCGCGAGGGTGAAATCGATTCGCTGGCGCCGTTCATTGGCGATGATGACTTGCTCTCGCACCTGATGCGCTTGTTTGCCAATGACCGGGGCGACGTGGAGATTCATCTGCTCAAGCCGATTGTCTGTGAAGGCCGGGAACGCGCGGCGCTGGCATTCGAAGCGCAGCAGGCGGTGCAGAAGGTGTTGTTTGGCGCGATTCCCGAAAAACAGCAAGCGCCAATGCGCCCCGCCATCGCAGCCTGAACACATACCCCTGTAGGAGCCGGCTTGCTGGCGATGACGGCATAACATTCAACAGAGATGCTGACTGATACACCGCCATCGCCGGCAAGCCGGCTCCTACAGGGGGTTATGTTGCCGGGTAGTTTTGGGCGAAATCCTGAAGCTGCGGGTAGAACAACCGAAAATCCTCGCTCAACGGCTCATACAACACCCGCAGCTCCTGCATCGCCGCCGCCAGTTCTTCAGGCCTGGTCAACCGCCGCGAAATCCCCCGCAGTACCTGCTCCAACACGTCGAATTCCCGGTAAGAACCCAACCAGTCATTCGCCACCATGTGCGGCGCAATCCTCGCCAACCGTTCCGGTAATTGCGGCTCATTGGACAGCACCCGGTACACGTCGCCGGTGAACAGTGCCAGCGGCCGGTCGGCATACAGCGTCCAGTCCCGCGCCAGGCAATGGTCAAAAAACACATCGAGCACGATCCCGGCATAACGCCGGCGGGTCAGGGAAAACCGCGACAACGCCACGTCCACCATCGGATGGCGGTCGGTGAACACGTCGATACTGCGATGCAACTGGATAGCCGCCTCGATCTCCGGGTCAAACTGCCCTTGCAGCCGTCCTTTGACGAAATCGCCATACAGACTGCCGAGCAATTGACCGGGACGCTGGCCACCGAGGTGAAGATGTGCGAGATAGTTCATGCCGCCCAGCTTAACACTGCGGCATTCATATCGTTATAACCCGATATACCGATTTACGCGGTCATCAGATCAAAATCATATTGGTATATCGCGAAATACCGATTTAAAGTTCGCCTCATCGCGATATAGCGTTTTACTCATCACGAGCCCCAAGCCATGAACCTCGACCTCGACGAAATAATAAAAGCCCTGGCACACCCAGTACGGCGAGAAATCCTGCACTGGCTCAAAGACCCGGACGTCGAATTTCCCGACCAGACCCACAGCAACGAGCACGGCGTCTGCGCCGGGCAGATCGATCAACGGTGCGGTTTGTCGCAGTCCACGGTGTCCGCACACCTGGCGACCCTGCAACGCGCCGGCCTGATCAGCAGCCGCAAAGTCGGCCAGTGGCACTTTTTCAAACGCAACGAGGAAACCATCCAGGAATTCCTCAAAACCTTCAGTAAAGAGCTCTGACCCTTAAAGCCGACAAGGAATCAACAATGCCCCTCTCGCTCCTCATCCTGGCCTTGAGCGCCTTCGCCATCGGCACCACCGAGTTCGTCATCATGGGCCTGCTGCCCGATGTGGCGGCTGACCTCGGCGTGTCGATCCCCGGCGCCGGCTGGCTGGTGACCGGTTACGCCCTGGGCGTGGCCATCGGTGCGCCGTTCATGGCACTGGCCACCGCCAGGCTGCCGCGCAAGGCCGCACTGGTGGCGTTGATGGGGATATTCATCATCGGCAATCTGCTCTGCGCAGTGGCCAGTGACTACAACGTGCTGATGTTCGCCCGAGTGGTGACGGCCCTCTGTCACGGTGCGTTCTTCGGTATCGGTTCGGTAGTGGCTGCGGGCCTGGTGCCAGCCAACAAACGCGCTTCGGCCGTGGCCCTGATGTTCACCGGCCTGACCCTGGCCAACGTCCTCGGCGTGCCGCTGGGCACCGCGCTGGGTCAGCAAGCCGGCTGGCGCTCGACATTCTGGGCGGTGACCGTTATCGGCGTAATCGCCTTGATCGGCCTGATCCGTTTCCTGCCGGCCAAGCGCGATGAAGAGAAACTCGACATGCGCGCCGAGCTGCGTGCCCTCAAAGGCGCCGGCATCTGGCTGTCGTTGAGCATGACCGCGCTGTTCGCCGCGTCGGTGTTCACCTTGTTCACCTACGTCGCCCCGCTGCTGGGCGAAGTGACCGGCGTCTCGCCACGCGGCGTGACCTGGACGCTGATGCTCATCGGCCTGGGCCTGACGGTCGGCAACATCATCGGCGGCAAACTGGCCGACAAAGGCCTGGCGGCGACGCTGATAGGGGTGTTCATCAGCATGGCCGTGGTGTCCACCGTACTGACCTGGACCAGCGTTGCGCTGATCCCGACCGAAATCACCCTGTTCCTCTGGGCTACCGCGTGCTTTGCCGCCGTGCCCGCCCTGCAAGTGAACGTGGTGACCTACGGCAAGGCTGCACCGAACCTGGTCTCGACCCTGAACATCGGCGCCTTCAACGTCGGCAACGCACTCGGTGCCTGGGTCGGCGGCAGCGTCATCGCCCACGGCTACGGCCTGACCAGCGTGCCACTGGCGGCCGCCGCACTGGCGGTACTCGCCCTGCTGGTGACCCTGATTACTTTCCGTCAGAGCGGTAATCCCGAGCTGGCCCCTGCTACCAACTGACTCACTGATACCTCACGAGGGTGCATTTCATGACGACTATTTTCGATCCGATCAAACTGGGCGACCTCGAGTTGGCCAACCGCATCATCATGGCTCCGCTGACCCGCTGCCGCGCCGACGAAGGTCGTGTGCCGAACGCGCTGATGGCCGAGTACTACGTTCAACGCGCCTCGGCCGGCCTGATCCTCAGCGAAGCCACCTCGGTCACGCCGATGGGCGTCGGCTACCCGGACACTCCGGGCATCTGGTCCAACGATCAAGTGCGCGGCTGGACTAACGTCACCAAGGCGATCCACGGCGCGGGCGGCAAGATATTCCTGCAACTGTGGCACGTCGGCCGGGTTTCCCACGAGTCGTACCTGAACGGCGAAAAACCGGTCGCACCGAGCGCCATCCAGCCCAAAGGCCATGTCAGCCTGGTTCGCCCACTGGCCGATTACCCGACGCCGCGCGCCCTGGAAACCGCTGAAATCGCCGACATCGTCGACGCTTACCGCGTCGGTGCCGAAAACGCCAAGGCCGCTGGTTTTGACGGCGTGGAAATCCACGGCGCCAACGGTTACCTGCTCGACCAGTTCCTGCAAAGCAGCACCAACCAGCGCACCGACCAATACGGCGGCTCCGTGGAAAACCGTGCACGCCTGCTGCTGGAAGTGACCGATGCCGCCATCGAAGTCTGGGGCGCCGGTCGCGTTGGTGTGCACCTGGCACCGCGTGCCGACTCCCATGACATGGGCGACGACAACCTCGCCGAAACCTTCACCTACGTCGCTCGCGAACTGGGCAAACGTGGCATCGCGTTCATCTGCTCCCGCGAAAAAGAAGGCACCGACAGCCTCGGCCCACAAATCAAGGAAGCCTTCGGTGGTCCGTACATCGTCAACGAACGCTTCACCAAGGACAGCGCCAACGCCTGGCTGGCCAGCGGCAAGGCTGACGCGGTCGCCTTCGGCGTGCCGTTCATTGCCAACCCGGATTTGCCAGCTCGCTTGAAGGCCGATGCGCCGCTGAACGAGGCGCGTCCGGAGCTGTTCTACGGCAAGGGCCCGGTCGGTTATATCGACTATCCAGCAATGTAACTCCGCCTATATAAAAAGCCCCTGGTAGAAATACCCGGGGCTTTTTAATTGGCGAACGCTCAACCAATGAAACAACATCTGCATTGCACAACAACTTGGGGCGAGGTTACTTTCAGCACTCCACACACTTTCAAGCAATCAAATATGCAAATACAATCGAAAAACAAACTTATTTTCACCCTGACTCTCAGCAACTTCACAGACTCGGTGTTTTGGCGAGACGATGTCAGCATGGATGATACTCCATCAGCATTCCCCTCCAGGATCATGCCACTCAGCACTCAACTTATAACGATTGAAGGCAATCCACAGTTACCGCAAAGCATTAACATCGAACACGGAATTAAAAAAACCATTTTCAGCACCCAGGCCATATACACCAACTACAGCCAGACTGTGCATATCAAAACAGCTTTTCAATACACTCATCAAAAACGCCTGAATCATCGCCCACCCAAAGTTGAGTTTTTCTGGGAACACCACGCGCTATCCATTGGGGAAGTACCCATTTTCAGCCAGTCTTTTCTTGAAGACACGAGCGATAACTATCCCTACAACTACAACATGCTGGCCGTCATCATGGATCGCTGAGCAGCAATCCACCCAAACAGAACCACTTATTTGATCGAAAGGAATCGATATGAACGACATCAACGAAACCAGTAGCACGTACGAAGACCTGCTGACATTTTTCAATTTCACCTCCATTGGCACCCTATACAATCTGACGCCGCTTCTGTTCAGCGAAGAGAATCAGCAAGCGCTGGATGAGTTGATCGGGATCGCCCAGGTGGAATTAATCGGCTTCCTCGAAAAGATTGAATCAGAACGCGAGTTGAATCAGAAAATCGAACAGTGGCGTCATCAAGATGAAAGTTCGAAAAACACTCGCGTGATCGTCAAACTCATTAACAACACACCGCACACGTTTAAAATCGCACAAACCAGTCTGCCTTTGCGCCCATCAGAGCGTGAGTCATTCCTGCTCCAACCTCACGCAAAGACAGCATTCAAATCCGATTTTGCCTATACGTACGCCGCACCGTGGCCGAAGAACAAAATCATGTTCAATCAGTTCGTGGATTTTATCGATCAGAACGTCGGGGTACGTTTTGACCTCGGCATGATCATGAACAAATCCTTCGGCGTTATTTCGCCAAGACACAGGGCGACGGTAAAAAACACCGTCACCTCCATCGGCTCATCCAAAATCAATTGCTCCACCAAAATCACCCGCATGGCAGAGGATCAGCCTTTCAACTTCGAGGTGGAAATCACACTGGGCTGAAGCAGCGACCACTGGGGATCGCTCTTGCCTTTTCACATCTGCGACACAAATTTCCTACAAAATACGTAGCTCGCTACCTGTCATCCCGGAGCGCGTCCCTATATAAAAGCACCCCAGTACGCCAACGCGGGCGAAGAGTTGATCTTCGCCCGCGTCTATTGACATAAACGGATCCAATTACGCATGTTGCTTCACTTTCGCAGGCTGGGACTGAAACGCAGCATGTCCAGCCCGGTATCGACCCAACGCTCGGCCTCGGTATGCAGCTGGAAACTGTCCGGTGCGAGCAACCATTGGTACAGCAGGCCATCTATATAGGCATGAATGCTGATGGCCGCACGGGCGGTGTCGAGGTTTTCCGGCAACTGCCCGCGATTCACGGCATTACGCAAGGTCAGGCCAATGCGCGTGTTGCATTCGAGGCTGGCCGTTCGGCGCTGCTGGCGCAGGTCGCACATTTCATCGGTGAATTCGCACTTATGAAACAGAATCTCGTTGATGCGCCGGGTCTTGGGGTCCAGCGCAACTTCATGAAACAAATGAATAAGCAGGCGGCGCATGCAGCCCAGCGGATCGAGCTCGTCTTCGCTCTCCGCGGCTTTGGCCAGCTCATCAAGGGGCTCATGCAAGCTGTCGAGCATGGCCTGCACCAGATCGGCCTTGTTGCTGAAATGCCAGTAGATGGCGCCACGGGTGACGCCGGCCAGGGTTGCGATGTCCGCCAGCGTCGTGCGGGCCACGCCCCGCTCGAAAAAGGCTTTTTCGGCCGCCTCGAGTATCTGGCTACGGGTTTCTTGAGCTTCCTCTTTGGTGCGACGGACCATGGCAGTACAACCTCAATCAGGATGCTTCAGCGATGTCTGAATATCAGCTGAATAAAAGTGGGGCGAGCGCTCTTGGGACTCGTCCCCGGGCCTACAATTCCAACCTTGCGACGGCCTCTGTAACAGCGAGGGTACACAGCCAAGGTATTTACAAACAACCATGAATGTAAGTATATTCCTTAGCAAGCTACTTATCCACCCGGCATCCAATTTTTAACCTTCCATCTTTTCTTGTGCGTTTTTTTACGCGCCTGACCCGAGGATTTTCATGCAATTCAAGCCAGCTGTTACCGCTCTGGTCACTGCCGTCGCCTTGGCATCGCTGCTCAGCGGATGCAAAAAGGAAGAAGCGGCACCGGCCGCCCCACCGCCTCAGGTCGGCGTCGTCACCCTGCAACCTCAAGCCTTCACCCTGACGTCCGAGCTGCCGGGCCGCACCAGCGCCTACCGCATCGCGGAAGTTCGCCCGCAGGTCAACGGCATCATTCTCAAACGTCTGTTCAAGGAAGGCGGCGACGTCAAGGCCGGCCAACAGCTGTATCAGATCGATCCGGCGGTTTATGAAGCCACGCTGAAAAGCGCCGAAGCCAACCTGCAACAGACCAAGTCGATCTCCGATCGCTACAAGCAATTGGTCAACGAACAGGCTGTGAGCCGTCAGGAATACGACACCGCACAGGCCAACCGCCTGCAATCGGAAGCCGCCCTGCAAAGCGCCCAGATCAATGTGCGCTACACCAAGGTCTATGCGCCACTGTCCGGTCGCATCGGTCGTTCCAGCGTGACCGAAGGCGCACTGGTCACCAGTGGCCAGGCGGACGCCATGGCGGTGATCCAGCAACTCGACCCGATCTACGTCGATGTCACCCAGTCCTCGGTAGAGCTGCTTGAACTGCGCCGCGAACTGGAAAGCGGTCGTCTGCAAAAGGCCGGCGACAACTCGGCGGCGGTCAAGCTGACCCTCGAAGACGGCAGCCAGTACAAGCTCGACGGCAAGCTCGAATTCTCCGAAGTCTCGGTTGACCAGACCACCGGCTCCGTCACTCTGCGTGCGGTGTTCCCGAACCCTGATCACACCCTGTTGCCTGGCATGTTCGTTCACGCCCAGCTTCAGGCCGGCGTGAATGCAGCCGCCATCCTGGCACCGCAACAAGGCGTGACCCGCGACCTCAAAGGCTCCCCGACCGCGCTGGTCGTCGGTGCGGACAACAAGGTCGAGCTGCGTCAGCTCAAGGCCAGCCGCACTGTCGGCAGCCAGTGGCTGATCGAGGACGGCCTGAAAGCCGGCGATCGCCTGATCACCGAAGGGCTGCAATTCGTCAAACCTGGCATTGAAGTCAAGGCCACTGAGGCGACTAACGTTGGCGCAAAGAACCCGGCCCCCGCACAGGCAGCTAACAAGGCTTCCAGCGGCAAAGGGGAGTAAACCATGTCGAAATTTTTTATCGACCGTCCGATTTTCGCCTGGGTAATTGCCCTGGTGATCATGCTGGTCGGGGCTCTATCGATCCTCAAGTTGCCGATCAACCAGTACCCGAGCATTGCGCCTCCGGCGATCGCCATTTCCGTGGCCTACCCGGGCGCTTCCGCGCAAACCGTGCAAGACACCGTGGTTCAGGTGATCGAGCAGCAGCTCAACGGTATCGACAACCTGCGTTATGTGTCCTCGGAAAGTAACTCCGACGGCACCATGACGATCACCGCGACTTTCGAGCAAGGCACCAACTCCGATACCGCGCAGGTTCAGGTCCAGAACAAGCTGAACCTGGCCACCCCGCTGCTGCCGCAAGAAGTACAGCAGCAAGGTATCCGCGTGACCAAGGCCGTGAAGAACTTCCTGCTGGTGATCGGCGTGGTCTCGCGTGACGGCAGCATGACCAAGGACGACCTGTCCAACTACATCGTGTCCAACATGCAGGATCCGATCTCGCGGACAGCCGGCGTGGGCGACTTCCAGGTGTTCGGTTCCCAGTACGCCATGCGTATCTGGCTCGACCCGGCCAAGTTGAACAACTTCAACCTGACCCCGATTGACGTCAAAACCGCCATTGCCGCGCAAAACGTCCAGGTATCGTCCGGCCAGCTCGGCGGCCTGCCTGCCCTGCCCGGCACTCAGTTGAACGCGACGATCATCGGCAAGACCCGCCTGCAGACCGCTGAGCAATTCAACAGAATCCTGCTCAAGGTCAACAAGGACGGCTCCCAGGTTCGCTTGAAAGATGTCGCCGACGTCGGTCTGGGTGGCGAGAACTACAGCATCAACGCCCAGTTCAACGGCGCCCCGGCTTCCGGCCTGGCGGTGAAACTGGCCAACGGTGCCAACGCCCTCGACACCGCGAAAGCGCTGCGCAAGACCATCGACAGCCTCAAGCCGTTCTTCCCGCAAGGGATGGAAGTGGTGTTCCCGTACGACACCACGCCAGTGGTGACCGAGTCGATCAAGGGTGTGGTTGAAACCCTGGTCGAAGCAATCGTGCTGGTGTTCCTGGTGATGTTCCTGTTCCTGCAGAACTTCCGCGCCACCGTCATCACCACGATGACCGTGCCGGTGGTATTGCTGGGTACGTTCGGCATCCTCGCGGCGTTCGGTTTCAGCATCAACACCCTGACCATGTTCGGTATGGTGTTGGCCATCGGCCTGCTGGTGGACGATGCCATCGTCGTCGTGGAAAACGTCGAACGGGTCATGAGCGAAGAAGGCCTGTCACCCAAGGAGGCCACCAAGAAATCCATGGGGCAGATCCAGGGTGCGCTGGTCGGTATTGCCCTGGTGCTCTCGGCGGTACTGCTGCCGATGGCGTTCTTCGGCGGCTCCACGGGTGTGATCTACAAGCAGTTCTCGATCACCATCGTCTCGGCCATGGCCCTGTCGGTACTGGTCGCGCTGATCTTCACCCCGGCGCTCTGCGCCACCATGCTCAAAGCCATTCCCAAGGGCGAGCACGGCGTGCCGAAACGTGGTTTCTTCGGCTGGTTCAACCGCAACTTCGACCGTAGCGTGAAAAGCTACGAGCGTGGCGTCGGCAACATTCTGCGCAACAAGGCGCCGTACCTGCTGGCCTACGTGATCATCGTCATCGGCATGATCTGGTTGTTCATGCGTATTCCATCCTCGTTCCTCCCGGAGGAAGACCAGGGCGTACTGTTTGCTCAAGTGCAGACCCCGGCCGGCTCGACTGCCCAGCGCACTCAGGTCGTCGTGGACGAGATGCGTGAATTCCTGCTGCGTCCAAGCAAGGATGGCGGTGAAGGCGATGCGGTGAACTCGGTATTTACCGTGACCGGTTTCAACTTCGCCGGCCGTGGCCAGAGTTCGGGCATGGCGTTCATCATGATGAGGCCGTGGCACGAACGTAACGCCGACAACAACGTGTTCAAAGTCGCGGCCCGTGCCCAACAGCACTTCTTCACCTTCCGTGACGCCATGGTGTTCGCTTTCGCACCGCCAGCGGTACTGGAGCTGGGTAACGCCACTGGTTTCGACGTGTTCCTGCAAGACCGCGCCGGTATCGGTCACGAAAAGCTGATGGCTGCCCGTAACCAGTTCCTCGGCATGGCAGCGCAGAGCAAAGTGCTGGCGCAAGTGCGCCCGAACGGTCTGAACGACGAGCCGCAATTCCAGTTGGAAATCGACGACGAGAAGGCCAGTGCGCTGGGCATTACTATCGCCGACATCAACAACACCTTGTCGATTGCCTTGGGCAGTAGCTATGTGAACGACTTCATCGACCGTGGTCGTGTGAAGAAGGTTTACGTGCAAGGCCAGCCCGGCGCGCGCATGAGCCCTGAAGACCTGAAGAAGTGGTACGTGCGCAACAGCGCCGGGACCATGGTTCCCTTCACCGCATTTGCCAAGGGTGAGTGGATTTACGGCTCGCCAAAACTGGCCCGTTACAACGGCGTAGAAGCGATGGAAATCCTCGGCTCCCCTGCCCCGGGTTATTCCACCGGTGAAGCCATGGCCGAAGTCGAGGCGCTTGCCCTGAAACTGCCGGCCGGTGTCGGTATTTCCTGGACCGGTCTGTCGTATGAAGAACGACTGGCGGGCTCCCAGGCGCCTGCGCTGTTCGCGCTGTCGATTCTGATGGTGTTCCTGTGCCTGGCGGCGTTGTATGAAAGCTGGTCGATTCCGATTGCCGTCGTGCTCGTGGTGCCACTGGGGATTATCGGTGCGCTGATGGCCACCAGCCTGCGGGGTCTGTCCAACGACGTGTACTTCCTCGTGGGTCTGTTGACCACCATCGGTCTGGCGGCGAAAAACGCCATTCTGATCGTCGAGTTCGCCAAGGATCTGCACGAACAGGGCAAAAGCTTGCAGGAGGCTGCCATCGAGGCTTGCCGCATGCGTTTGCGCCCGATCATCATGACCTCCCTGGCGTTCATTCTCGGCGTAGTGCCGCTGGCCATTTCCAGCGGCGCCGGCTCGGGCAGCCAACACGCCATCGGTACCGTGGTAATTGGCGGTATGATCACCGCCACCGTATTGGCGATCTTCTGGGTCCCGTTGTTCTTCGTCACCGTGTCGGCCATGGGTCAGCGAAAAATCGCCGATCAGGACGACGCTATTGAACCTTCTAAAGAGGCTGGCTAATGAGCAAGTCGCTACTCTCCATCGCAGTCGCGGCCTTCGTGCTGAGCGGCTGCTCGCTGATACCCGATTATCAGCAGCCTGAAGCACCGGTGGCCGCCCAGTACCCGCAAGGCCCGGCTTATTCGCCGGCCCAGGCGCCGAGCCAGGCTGCCGCCGAACAGGGCTGGAAGCAGTTTTTCCATGACCCGGCGCTGCAGCAGCTGATCCAGCTGTCCCTGGAAAACAACCGTGACCTGCGTGTCGCGGCGCTGAACATCGACGCGTTCGCGGCGCAGTACCGCATCTCGCGTGCCGACCTGTTCCCGGCGGTTTCGGCCAACGGTACCGGCAGCCGTCAGCGGGTTCCGGCTGACGCTTCACAGACCGGTCAGGCGGGCATCACCAGTTCCTACTCGGCCACCGTCGGCATCAGCGCCTATGAACTCGACCTGTTTGGTCGGGTTCGCAGCCTGAACGAAGAAGCCCTGCAGAAGTACTTCGCCACTGAAGAAGGCCGTCGCAGCACGCAAATCAGCCTGGTGGCCAGCGTGGCGAATGCCTACCTGACCTGGCAGGCCGACAAAGAGCTGCGCAAGCTGACTCAGGACACCCTCGCTGCGTTCGAGGAGAGCTACAAGCTCACCGCACGCAGCAACGAAGTGGGCGTCGCCTCGGCGCTGGACCTGGCGCAGTCGCGCACCTCGGTGGAAAACGCCCGTGCGCAACTGGCCCGTTACACACGCCAGGTCGCCCAGGATGAAAACAGCCTGGTGCTGCTGCTCGGCACCGGTATCCCGGCCAATCTGCGGGAAGCCAGGCCGCTGTCTGACGATTTGCTGAGCGACGTACCGCCTGGCCTGCCGTCGGATCTGCTGCAACGTCGTCCGGACATTCTGCAAGCCGAATACAACCTGAAAGCGGCCAACGCCAACATCGGCGCAGCGCGCGCGGCGTTCTTCCCGAGCATCAGCCTCACCGCCAATGCCGGTACGTTGAGCCCGGACCTGTCCGGTCTGTTCAAGGGTGGTTCGGGCACGTGGTTGTTCCAGCCGCAAATCAACCTGCCGATCTTCAACGCCGGCAGCCTGCGCGCCAGCCTGGATTACTCGAAAATCCAGAAAGACATCGGCGTGGCGAACTACGAGAAGTCCATTCAAACGGCCTTCCAGGAAGTCGCCGACGGCCTGGCCGCCCGCCAGACCTACACCGAGCAGTTGCAGGCCCAGCGTGATTTCGTCACCGCCAACCAGGACTACTACCGTCTGGCCGAGCGTCGTTATCGCATTGGCGTCGACAGCAACCTGACCTTCCTCGATGCCCAGCGTCAGCTGTTCAGTGCCCAACAGGCGCTGATCACCGACCGCCTGGCGCAACTGACCAGCGCCGTGAATCTGTACAAGGCACTGGGTGGTGGCTGGAACGAGCAGACTGCGAAAGTCGAGCCGCTGAAAGAAGAAGCGCCGAAGCTGAAGTTGTTCTGATCGAGTTGCTGTAAACACGAAGCCCACCGTTTGGTGGGCTTTTTGTTGGCTGCTGGAAAAGATGTGGCGCCTGTGCCGGCCCCATCGCGAGCAGGCTCACTCCCACATTTGACCGCATCCCTCCTAAATGAACTCGGTCAAATGTGGGAGTGAGCCTGCTCGCGATGGGGCCGGCATGCCAACACACAATCCAAGGCAATCTCGGTTCGATAATCGCCCAAAACCCGCTTTTACCAATTGAACCATCCAGTTCATTCCCCGCACCATTCGCCACACAAAACCAATAACAACAGGTTCGACACCATGCCCCCGCGCCCCGCCCTGTCCGGCTGATCTCGCCCCGTTTCATTTGAATTCGAATCTTTTTGTCTGCAACCCGACGGTTGCGGCATCGCCCCGTTTCATCTCCAAGAATTAGAGAGACCGAGCCCATGACGCCTTCCAATTATTTCGTTCCCAGCCTGATCGCCCTCGCACTGGCCGGCGCCGCCCTGCCCGCCACGGCCGAAGAGGCGGGTTTTGTCGAAGGGGCCAAGGTCAACCTGAACCTGCGCAACTTCTACATCAACCGCAACTTCACCAACCCGACCAAGGCACAGGGCAAGGCTGAAGAGTGGACGCAAAGTTTCATCCTCGACGCCAAATCCGGGTTCACCCAAGGCACCGTCGGCTTCGGCATGGATGTGCTGGGGCTGTACTCGGTAAAACTCGACGGCGGCAAAGGCACCGGCGGTACGCAGTTGCTGCCGCTGGACCACGATGGTCGCCCGGCGGACAACTTCGGTCGCACCAACGTGGCGTTCAAGGCCAAGCTGTCGCAGACCGAAGTGAAGGTCGGCGAATGGATGCCGGTGCTGCCGATCCTGCGTTCGGACGATGGGCGCTCGCTGCCGCAAACCTTCCGTGGCGGCCAGATCACGTCCAAGGAAATCAACGGCCTGACGCTCTACGGCGGCCAGTTCCGCCAGAACAGCCCGCGTGACGACAGCAGCATGAACGACATGTCGATGACCGGCAAAGCAGCCTTCACCTCCGACCGCTTCAACTTCCAGGGCGGCGAATACCTGTTCAACGAGAAGCGCACCCAGATCGGCCTGTGGAATGCCGAACTCAAAGACATCTACAGCCAGCAATTCGTCAACCTGACCCACAGCCAACCCATCGGCGACTGGACCCTGGGCGCCAACCTCGGTTTCTTCTACGGCAAGGAAGACGGCAGCGCCCGCGCCGGCGATCTGGACAACAAGACCTGGTCGGGCATGTTCTCCGCCAAGTACGGCGGCAACACTTTCTATGTCGGCCTGCAAAAACTCACCGGCGACAGCGCCTGGATGCGGGTCAACGGCACCAGCGGCGGCACCCTGGCCAACGACAGCTACAACTCCAGCTATGACAACGCGCGGGAAAAATCCTGGCAGGTGCGCCACGACTACAACTTCGTTGCGCTCGGTGTACCGGGCCTGACCCTGATGAACCGCTACATCAGCGGCGAAAACGTACACGCCGGCACTATCACCGACGGCAAGGAATGGGGCCGCGAGAGTGAACTGGGCTACACCGTACAAAGCGGTGCGCTGAAGGACCTGAACGTCAAATGGCGCAACTCGACCATGCGCCGCGATTACAGCAACAACGAGTTCGACGAGAACCGATTGATCATCAGCTACCCGATCAGCCTGTTGTAAACCTGCAAATCCTGTAGGAGCCGGCTTGCTGGCGATAGGATCGACGCGATCCGCCTGACAAACCGCGTCGTCCAGATCGCCAGCAAGCCGGCTCCTACAGGTTTGTGGCGTTTGGTCTATTCCCGGGACTCGACGCCCAACTCATCCCAAACCGACTCGGCCAAATGAAACGTCGCATTCGCCGCCGGGATGCCGCAGTAGATGGCGCTCTGCATGATCACTTCCTTGATCTCGCCACGGGTCACGCCATTGTTGGCGGCAGCGCGCAGGTGCAACTTGAGTTCACCCTCGCGGTTCATGCCGATCAACATGGCGATGGTGATCAGGCTGCGGGTATGGCGCGGCAGGCCCGGCCGGGTCCAGATGTCACCCCAGGCGTGGCGGGTGATCATCTCCTGAAACTCCGAATTGAACTCGGTCAGCGCGGTCAGGCTGCGGTCGACATGGGCGTCGCCAAGGACTGCGCGGCGTACGTTCATGCCCTCGTCGTAACGTTGTTTCTCGTCCACGGATGTTCCCCTCAATGGCCCGACAAGAAGGCAATAACACGTTCACTGAACGCATCGCCCGCCTGTACGTTGGAAAGGTGCGCCGCGTAGAACTCTGCGTACTCGGCACCCGCCACATGTTCCTGGATGAAGTGCCCACCGGACGGCGGCGTGACCGCGTCTTCGGTGCCGGCGATCACCAGCAGCGGCACCTTGATCGAGGACAGCTGATCACGGAAATCGGCATCGCGCACGGCAGCGCAATTGGCTGCATAACCTTGCGGCGAAGTAGCCGCGAGCATGTCGGTAATCCGTTTCGCCGCCGCCGGATTGGCCTCGGAAAAGTCCGGGGTAAACCAACGCGCAATCGACGCATCGCGCAGCGCAACCATGGCCGCCGCGCCGTCACGCAACACGGTTTCGATGCGCGGGTTCCAGATCGACGGGTCGCCGATTTTCGCCGCAGTGTTGCACACCACCAGTTTGTTCAATCGATCACCGGCATTGATGCCCAGCCACTGGCCGATCAAGCCACCCATCGACAGACCGCAGAAATGCGCCTTCTCAATGTGCAACGCATCCAGCAACGCCAGCACGTCTCGGCCCAGTTGCTCGATGCTGTACGGCCCCGGCGTGACCAGTGATTTACCGTGGCCACGGGTATCAAAACGCAGCACGCGGAAATGCTCGGTGAACGCGGCAATTTGCGCGTCCCACATGTGCAGGTCGGTGCCCAGCGAGTTGGACAGCACCAGCACCGGCGCATCGTCCGGGCCATCGAGTTGCGGCCCTTCAATTTGGTAGTGCAGTTCGCCCTCGGCGAGTTGTACGAAAGCCACAGCAGTCTCCTTCAGGCAGTTAACGCAGAATGTTCAGCCACCGCTCGCTCGACCCAGGTACGGGCCTGTCCGAGGTAGTGAGCAGGGTCCAGCAGATGATCGAGTTCAGCGGCCGAGAGTTCGGCGGTCACGTGCGGCTCGTCGCCCAGCACCGCGCGCAAATGCCGTTGCTCAGCGACGGCGCGCTTGCAGCACTGCTCCAGTAAATGATGCGCGGTGTCGCGGCCGACCCGTTGCGCGAGAACGATGCTCACCGCTTCGGCCAGCACCAGGCCTTGGGTCAGGTCGAGGTTGCGGGCCATGCGTTCGGCGTCCACTTCCAGTCCGTCTGCCACCAGCAATGCTTGCTTGAGGCTGCCGGACACCAGGCAGCAGATCTCCGGCAGGGTTTCCCACTCGGCATGCCACAGGCCGAGGCTGCGCTCGTGCTCTTGCGGCATCGCACTGAACAGGGTCGAGAGCAGACCGGGAACCCGTGTTGCGGCGCCGATCAGCACGGCGGCGCCCACCGGGTTGCGTTTGTGCGGCATGGTCGACGAACCGCCCTTGCCCGGCGCCGAGGGCTCGAACACTTCGCCCGCTTCAGTCTGCATCAACAGGCTGATGTCACGACCGAGCTTGCCGAGACTGCCGGCGATCAATCCCAGCACCGAACCGAATTCCACCAGACGATCACGTTGCGTGTGCCACGGTTGGTCGGGCAACGTCAGGTGCAGCTCCGTGGCCAGCGCGTCGGCAATCGGCAGCGCTTGCGCACCGAGGGCCGCGAGGGTCCCGGAGGCGCCGCCGAATTGCAGCACCAGCAGGCGCGGTTTGAGTTCTTGCAGACGTTGACGGCTGCGGGTGACCGCGCCCAGCCAACCGGCGATCTTCATGCCCAAGGTGACCGGCGTTGCGTGCTGCAACCAGGTGCGACCGGCCAGCGGCGTGGCGACATAACGCTGGGCTTGCGTTGAAAGGGTTTCACCCAGTTGCGCCAGATCGCTCTCAATCAGTTCCAGCGCCCGGCGCAATTGCAGCACCAGGCCGGTGTCCATCACGTCCTGGCTGGTGGCGCCCAGATGCACATAGCGCTCGGCTTCGGCATCGGTGGTCGCGATCTGTTTGCCCAACGCTTTCACCAGCGGAATCGCCGAATTACCGGCCGTGGCAATCGCCTCGCCGAGGGCGGCGAAATCGTAGTGCCCGGCGCGGCAAGCCGCTTCGATAGGCGCCACCGCCGCCTGCGGAATCAACCCGACATGCGCCTCGGCGCGGGCCAGCGCCGCTTCGAAATCGAGCATGGCCTGAACCCGGCCCTGATCGCAGAACACCTCGCGCATATCGCGCGCAGTGAAATAGGCATCGAATAATTGATTGCCCGGTCGCTGGTTCATAAACAGTCCCTGGAGACGCGGGCCGCTTGGGCCCGCGGGTGTGGATCAAAGGTCGTTTTCTAGATACTTCGCATGTTTGGGCAGACGCAGGCTGAACAGGAACGCTATCGCCATCATCAACGTCACGTACCAGTAGAAGGAGTTTTCCATGCCGACCGCTTTGAGGCTCAAGGCTACATACTCCGCCGACCCGCCGAATATTGCATTCGCCACCGCGTAAGCCAGGCCAACACCCAATGCACGCACCTCAGGCGGGAACATTTCGGCTTTTACCAGACCGCTGATCGAGGTGTAGAAACTGACAATCGCCAGCGCCAGGGTAATCAGCACGAAGGCCAGGAACGGACTGGTGACGCTTTTCAGGCTGAGCAGAATCGGCACGGTGCACAGCGTGCCGAGTGCGCCAAACCACAGCATCGAGTTCCGGCGGCCGATCTTGTCCGAGAGCATGCCGAAGATCGGCTGCATGCACATATAAAAGAACAGAGCGCCGGTCATGATGTAGCTGGCGGTCTTGGCATGCATGCCGGCGGTGTTCACCAGGTATTTCTGCATGTACGTGGTGAAGGTGTAGAAAATCAGCGAGCCGCCGGCGGTATAGCCGAGCACGGTGATAAACGCGGCTTTATGGTCGCGGAACAGCGCGCGAATGCTGCCGGCGTCCTTGTTTTCGCGCATTTCCTTGCTGGTGGTTTCCTTCAGCGAACGACGCAGGTACAGCGAAACCAATGCCGCCATGGCACCGACCACGAACGGAATCCGCCAGCCGTAGGCACGCAGGTCATCCTCGGTGAGGAACTGTTGCAGCACCACCACCAGCGACACCGCCAGCAACTGCCCGCCGATCAGCGTGACGTACTGAAACGAGGCGAAGAAACCGCGCTGGCCCTTGAGGGCGACTTCGCTCATGTAGGTGGCGGTGGTGCCGTATTCGCCGCCCACCGACAGGCCCTGGAGCAAACGGGCGAACAGCAGCATGATCGGCGCCCAGACGCCGATGTCCTTGTAGGTCGGCAGGCAGGCGATGAGCAGCGAACCGAAGCACATCATCAGAATCGATATCAGCATCGAATTCTTGCGCCCGTGCTTGTCCGCGACGCGACCGAAAATCCAGCCGCCAATCGGGCGCATCAGGAACCCGGCGGCAAACACGCCCGCGGTGTTGACCAACTGCACCGTGGGGTTGTCGGACGGGAAAAAGGCGGGTGCGAAATAGATCGCACAGAAGGCGTAGACGTAGAAGTCGAACCATTCGACGAGGTTGCCGGACGAGGCGCCGACAATCGCGAAGATCCGTTTGCTGCGCTCTTCGCCGGTGTATAGCGCGGTTGAAGCGATTGGCGTTGTCATTGTTTTTCACTCAATGGGGACAGTGAGAGTCTAGACACACTTTGCAACAGTCCCGTTCCACAGATGCACACAGATCCCCTGTAGGAGCCGGCTTGCTGGCGATCGCGGTGTGTCATTCAGCATTGATGGCACTGACACACCGCAATCGCCAGCAAGCCGGCTCCTACAAGGTTGTGGTGTTCACTCAATAATCGAAGAACACCGTCTCCGCATCCGTGCCTTGCAGAATCACATTCCACTGGTAAACACCGGTCGCATCCTGCTTCGCCAGCAAGGTTTTGCGGCGTTCGGCGGGCACGCATTCCAACAGCGGGTCGGCGACGTTGGCCGGCTCGCCATCAAAGTAAATCCGCGTCAGCAAGTGCTTCACCAGCCCGCGAGCAAACACCAGCACCACCAGGTGTGGCGCCTGGGTCGAACCTTTCAGGCCTTCCACTGTGCCCGGTTTGATCGTGGTGAAGCGGAAGCGCCCTTCGGCATCCACCGGGATCCGGCCAAAGCCTTCGAAGTTCGGGTCCAGCGGTTTGGCCTGATCGTCTTCGGGATGGTCGTACTTGCCGGCGGCGTTGGCCTGCCAGACTTCCAGCATCGCGTCGTTGACGATTTCGCCGTTGCCATCGATGACTTGCCCGGTGATCGCCACGCGCTCGCCCAGGGTTTGTTCGACGGTCAGGTTTTCGCGGTTCAGCCAGGTCAGGCCGATGTGGTAATACGGCCCGACGGTGTGGGACGTGGTCGCAGTCAGCGTCATCTTATTTCTCCATCGGCGTAGCGTCGCGGCCGCGCAAAACGATGTCCCAGCGATAACCGAGGGCATAGGAAGGGATGGTTTTTTCCAGGTCGAAACTGGCGATCAAGCGCTCTTTGGCGCTGGTATCGGGCACGCAGTTGTAGATCGGGTCGTACGCCAGCAACGGGTCGCCGGGGAAATACATCTGCGTGACGAGGCGCGTCAGGATGCTCGGCCCGAACAGCGAAAAATGGATGTGCGCCGGACGCCAGGCATTGTGGTGATTGCCCCACGGGTAAGCGCCGGGCTTGATGGTCTGGAATTGATACCAGCCATCGGCGTCGGTCACGGTGCGGCCGGTGCCGGTAAAGTTCGGGTCCAGTGGCGCGTCGTGCAGGTCACGGGCATGGTTGTAGCGACCGGCGGCGTTGGCTTGCCAGATCTCCACCAGAATCCCCGGCACCGGCAGACCGTTTTCATCCAGCACGCGGCCGTGAATGATGATGCGCTCGCCCAGCGGCTCGCCCTTGTGCTGGGCGGTCAGGTCATTGTCCTTCTCGTTGACGCGTTCGGCGCCGATGGTCGGACCGGTAATTTCCGACAACGAATGAGGCAAAAACACCAACGGCTTCGACGGTGAGCGACGGTTGGTGGATTGATACGTCGGGTGCAGGTACTCCGGCTGGGTGCCTTCCTGCGGGCGACGGTAACCAGGCTTGTCAGTCATTTCGCTTTCCTCAGTTCTTATTGTCACTGCTGCGGGTCAGACCCGTTCGATGGCCAAGGCCAGACCCTGGCCGACGCCGACGCACATGGTCGCCAGACCTTTCTTGCCACCGGTTTTTTCCAGCTGATGCAACGCCGTCAACACCAGGCGCGCACCGCTCATGCCCAGCGGATGGCCCAAGGCAATGGCGCCACCGTTCGGGTTGACCTGCGCCGCGTCGTCCGCCAGGCCCAGTTCACGCAACACCGCCAAGCCTTGGCTGGCGAAGGCTTCGTTGAGTTCGATCACATCGAAATCGCTGACCGCCAGGTCGAGGCGTTCGGTCAGTTTGCGCACTGCCGGCACCGGGCCGATGCCCATGACACGCGGTGCGACACCGGCGCTGGACATGCCCAGCACTTTGGCGCGAGCGGTCAAACCGTGTTTCTTCACCGCTTCGGCCGAGGCCAGAATCAGTGCGGCCGCGCCGTCGTTCACACCCGACGCATTGCCAGCGGTGACGGTTTTGTCGGGGCCATTGACCGGTTTCAGTTTGGCCAGGGTTTCCAGCGTGGTGTCGGCGCGAGGATGTTCGTCCTGGCTGACGACGGTTTCACCCTTCTTGTGGGCAATCCGCACTTCAACGATTTCTTCCGCGAAAAATCCTGCAGCTTGCGCGGCGGCAGTCCGCTGCTGACTGCGCAGGGCAAACGCGTCCTGATCCTCGCGGGACACTTCATAATCGTCGGCCACGTTGTCGGCGGTCTGCGGCATCGCATCGACACCGTATTGCGCTTTCATCAACGGGTTGATGAAACGCCAGCCGATGGTGGTGTCTTCCAGCTTCATGTTGCGCGAGAACGCCGCATCGGCCTTGCCCATCACGAACGGTGCGCGGGACATCGACTCGACGCCGCCGGCAATCGCCAGTTCCATTTCACCGCTGGCGATGGCGCGGAACGCGGTGCCGATGGCATCCATGCCCGAAGCGCAGAGGCGATTGAGGGTCACGCCCGGAATGGATTCCGGCAGGCCCGCCAACAGCAGCGCCATGCGCGCTACGTTGCGATTGTCTTCGCCGGCCTGGTTGGCGCAGCCGAGGAACACCTCGTCCACGGCGTTCCAGTCCACCGACGGGTTGCGCTCCATCAATGCCTTGATCGGCACGGCGGCCAGGTCGTCGGCGCGAACCGCCGACAGGCCACCGCCGAAACGGCCGATGGGGGTGCGAATCGCGTCGCAGATATAAACGTCACGCATCACGCTTCTCCGGGTGCTTGGCCGTGGGCGGCGGCGGTGCGGGCTTCCAGATCCCTGAGTGCCTTGAGTTCAACTTCGGTCGGCTCGGCGGTGTGTTCAACAGTGTCGGCGAAACGAATCGCCCAACCGGTGGCCGCAACCACTTGCTCGCGGGTCACGCCAGGGTGCAACGCCGTGACCACGAATTCATGAGTGCCCGCTTCCGGTTCCATGATGCACAGGTCGGTAATGATGCCGACCGGACCGGCGCCCGGCAGCCCCAGACGCTTGCGCGAATCGCCGCCCTCGCCATGGCCGACCGAGGTGATGAAGTCGAGCTTGTCGACGAAGGAACGCGACGACTGTTTAAGGATGATCAACACGCTTTTGGCCGAACCGGCAATTTCCGGCGCGCCACCGGCGCCCGGCAGACGGACTTTCGGTGCGTGATAATCGCCGACTACCGTGGTGTTGATGTTGCCGAAGCGGTCCACTTGCGCGGCGCCGAGAAAACCGACGTCGATGCGCCCGCCCTGCAACCAGTAGCGAAAAATCTCACCGGTCGGGACCACGGTGTCAGCGGTTTCCGCCAGTTCACCGTCACCAATCGACAGCGGCAATACACTCGGCTTGGCACCGATCGGACCCGATTCATAGATCAGGACTACGTCGGGCGAGGACGTCAGCCGCGCCAGGTTGGCCGCTTTCGACGGCAGGCCGATGCCAACGAAGCACACCGAACCGTTCTTCAGTCGGCGAGCGGCGGCAACGGTCATCATTTCATTGGTGGTGTAAGTCATTACTTCGCCTCCGAAGCAGCGGCCAGCTTGGCCTGGAACTCGCTGAAGTCAGCGCAGCCATGGATGTACTCGTTGATCCACGCGGTGAAGGTTTCACGGTCGCGGGCAATCGGGTCCCAGGCCTGATAGAAACGGTTGTCACGCTCGTTGTAGCCGTGGGCGTAGGACGGATGCGCACCGCCGGGAACGTGGCAGACAGCGCTCAAGGCCCAGGTCGGCAGCACGCAGGAGTTCATCGGTGCGTTGAGGTCGTCGACGATTTCTTCAACGGTGACGATGCAACGCTTGGCGGCCAATGCAGCTTCTTTCTGCACGCCGAGGATGCCCCAGAGCAGCACGTTGCCTTTACGGTCGGCTTTCTGCGCGTGAATCACGGTGATGTCCGGGCGCACCGAAGGCACGGCGGCCAACACTTCGCCGGTGAACGGGCAGGTAACGGATTTGATCAGCGGATTGACCTTCGGCAGGTCGGAACCGGCGTAGGCACGCAGCACCGCGAACGGCAGGCCGGAGGCACCAGCGACGTAGGCGTTCGCCAGGTCGGCGTGGCTGTGTTCTTCGATTTCCAGCGGGTGCGGCCACTGCTTCTCGACCGCATCACGCAGACGGTGCAGCGAACCCACACCCGGGTTGCCGCCCCAGGAGAAAATCAGCTTGCGAGCACAACCGGCGCCGATCAACTGGTCGTAGATCAGGTCAGGCGTCATCCGTACCAGCGTCAGATCTTTCTTGCCCTGACGAATGATTTCATGACCCGCCGCCGTAGGGATCAGGTGAGTGAAGCCTTCGAGCGCAACGGTATCGCCGTCGTTAACGAATTGCTTCACCGCGTCGTGCAGCGAAAGGATTTCAGCCATGGGGCAGGCTCCCGTTTTGTTATGAACCGACAGTGGTAGAAAAAGGCGCGATGCGCGCGCCGGAATGACTAGAGAGTAAGCCCCATAAAAACGCCAAACAATCCGATAATCGACTGAGTGTTCGTTTATCGAACAGATTGTTGTTTGGCTACCGATCCCAAAAAGCTTCGCGGGCAAGCCTCGCTCCTACAGGTTCAGTGATTACCCGTAGGAGCGAGGCTTGGTCTGGGCGGCATTCCGACGAAGAGGCCCTCAAACTCACTGAAGATTCTGAAACCTGGACTCAGGTCGCATCCGCATGGCTGACCATGCCCTTGATCACCACCGCCGTGGTCGCCAACGCCGCCGGAATCACCAGCGCCGTCAGCACTTGTTCAAAGTTCCAGCCCAACCCCAGCAACGTCGCGCCCATCCACGCCCCGAGGATCGCGCCAAAGCGACCAATCCCGAGCATCCACGACACCCCCGTCGCCCGCCCTTGAGTCGGATAAAACCGCGCCGCCAAAGAAGGCATCGCCGATTGCGCGCCGTTGACACACATCCCCGCCACCAGCACCAGGGTTGCCAACAGCGTGATGTTGCCCAGGCTCTGCCCTACCGCGTAGGCAAACACCCCGGCCAGCAGGTAGAAAGTGCCGATGACTTTGTGCGGATTGAACCGGTCCATCGCCCAGCCCACACCCACAGCGCTCAACACGCCGCCGAACTGGAACAGCGCGCCGATGAACGCCGCTTGCTCCATGCTCGCGCCACTGTCACGCATCAGCGTCGGCAGCCAACTGGTCAGCAGGTAAACGATCACCAGGCCCATGAAGTAGGTCAGCCACAGCAGCAAGGTGCCGGTGCTGTAGGTACCGGAGAAGATCACCGCAAACACGTTGCGCGCCTGCACGGTTTTCTGTTCCGGCACACTGAAGCTGGATGCCTGAGCGACAACGCTCGGATCGATCGGCGCCAGCGCCTTGCGTACCTTGTCGGTGCCGCGATTGCGCACAACCAGGTAACGCGCCGATTCCGGCAGCCAGAGCAGCAAAACGACGGTGAGGATCAGCGGCAGAATTCCGCCGATCAGCAACAGGCTGTGCCAGCCGAACGCAGGAATCAGCTTGGCCGAAATAAACCCGCCACCGGCCATGCCGAGGTTGAAGCCGCAGAACATGCTGGTCACCAGCAGGGATTTTTTGCGCTCCGGGGTGTATTCCGACAGCAACGTCGTGGCGTTCGGCATACCGGCACCGAGGCCCAGACCGGTCAGGAAGCGCAGCACCAGCAATTGATCGACATTGGTGCTGTAAGCCGACGCCAGGCTGAAGGCGCCGAACAACAACACGGCGCCCACCAGTACGACTTTTCGCCCGAAGCGGTCAGCCAACGGGCCGGAACCCAGTGCGCCGAAGACCATGCCGATCAACGCCGCACTCATCACCGGGCCGAGGCTGGCGCGATCGATGCCCCAGTCCTGGGACAGTGCTGGCGCGATGAAGCCCATGGCCGCGGTGTCGAGGCCATCGAGGAAGACAATCAGGAAACACAGGATCACCACTCGCCACTGGTAGCGCGAAATGGGTTGAGCATTGATGAAGGACTGCACGTCGAGGCAGTTTCCTACAGCAGACTGAGGCTGGTTCATTATTTTTATTCCACGCAAGAACGCAGTCGGACAGGTGCCAGCCTAGGCTGGCGCTGCCGCGACATTAGTGATCCTGGGGAAAGTGCGTCAATTCGTTAAACGCGAGTCTGGGCGATTACCGAACAGCTTAGGCGAACAGTTGGGCGCTGAGGTTGCGGCTGGCCGCCAGCAGACCCGGCAGGAACCGTTGCTCCAGCTCGTTGCGGCTGACCCGGCCGGCGTGCGTGCTGACGTTGAGCGCCGCCACCACTTGCCCGGAAGCGTCGTACACCGGAACGGCAATCGAGCGCAGGCCTTGTTCCAGTTCCTGATCGACGATGCACCAGCCTTGTTGCCGTACTTCCTGCAGGCACTCGAGCAACGCTTCGGGGGTATGCAGAGTGCGACTGGTCTTGGCTTGCAGGTCGGCATGGTCGAGGTATTCGCGCAGCGACGTGTCGTCCAGTGCCGCGAGAAGAATCCTGCCCATGGAAGTGCAATAGGCGGGCAGGCGTCCGCCCACCGACAGGTCCACCGAGATCAGACGCTGAGTGGTCGCCGAGCGGGCGATGTACAAAATGTCGTCGCCTTCCAGTGTGGCCATGTTGCAGGCCTCATGAAGTTGCTCGCTCATGCGGTCGAGGTAAGGCTGGGCCGACACCGCCAGCGGGGTCGAGGACAGATAGGCATGGCCGAGGGTCAGCACTTTGGGCAGCAGCGAATAGGTGCGACCGTCGGTGGTGGCGTAGCCGAGTTTGATCAGGGTGTGCAGGCAACGTCGCACAGCGGCGCGGGGAATTTCCGTGCGGTGACTGATCTGGGCGATGGTCAAATGCCGTTTGCGTTCCTGGAACGCTTGCACCACGGCCAGGCCACGGGCCAGGGACGTCATGAAATCCGGGTCGCCGGTCAGGGCCTGGATCCGCTTGGCGGGCGACGCGACTATCGGCGGCGCTACTGAAGCGAAGGAATTGCGCATTTGCTCGTTCATATCAGGTCCTTTTCCCACACGGATCGGCGAAGGCTATTACATGCGGCCCCGGGTTCGGCGCACAAGCCACGGGCAGCCAAGATCGGGCGATTATCGAACGGGCGACCGATAATCGCAATCAGCCCTATGGACGCGACAGTCGCTGTGCAGGTTTCGGCTCGCGCCCTCTATTACATGTATTACCTTTGCTTGAACCCGCCGTTAAAGCACCCCATGTAAGCTTTAACTTGTTCGACTTAATGACGCCAGAAAGACATCACTGCTAAGTGACCGCGAAACTTTCAAGTAACAAAACAATCACACATTGCCATTCATTTTTAACTCGTTGGCGATAGTGTTCTGCAAATCGACCGCTATAATGCAACTCAGTGACCACTCGGTTTTTACTTGCCGATTGCGTCACCCGGCAGCACGATGTTCCATCGCGGCTGCCCGCAGCAAGTGCGTGTCGTTCATTTCATATGCTCCGCCAGCGCGCTCGCTGAAACAGGAATCTGATGCTACGTCAGCCGTTTTGCTCTGGTGCCGTGGCCGCCTGCAACATGGAAGTATTGATTGCCGTGTCGTAAAACGATGCCTTTGCGGGCATTGTCCTTTCGGCGAGCGTGGTCAATGCATTTGCTGCAGCGCGATTTACCAGAATTAATCTCAACCCATACAGGTAGCACTGTGACGAAAGACGAACTGCGCGCGGAACTTGAGCGCCAGGAACAACGTTACAAGGAAGTTTACGGCGGGGAAGTCACCACCTACGCCGCTCAGCCCGAACCGGAACGCAAACCCTGGCGTAAACGCGCCACCGTTCAGGATCAGGCTTTTTCCCAGGAATTGCAGAAGATGGAAAAGGAACTCAAAGCCGAAGAGCCATGATTGCCCCGGCCTGATTCCTTTCAAGGGCCCGCGCCTGCCCCCGTTAAAAGCGGGAAGCAATGATGTTGCCATTCGCGCCCGCTACGAGCGGGCAGCGGCCTCCTCATCCATCTGATGAGGCAAATGGCTCATGTCTGGCCCTCTTCTCAGATATTTCACACAAGCGTTCAAGCCTCTCGCCTACAGGAGAGAAACCCTTGTGCCTGCGGGCTTTCCAAAGAAATTCAACGACTTGCAAAACCCGGTAAAAGCCCGGCGCCTGGGCTATTTCCGCAAACTAATTCGTTGAAGAATGTTACCGATGAGCAGCTAGTGCATCGATTAGCAGTCTTTTCTGGCATAATCGCGCCCCCTTATGACCGGGTCAGAAAACCTTCATGATCGATTTATTCAGCGGACTGGATGCTTGGGTGCTTGTGAGCCTCTTGCTCGCCCTCGCCTTTGTCCTCGCCTTCGAGTTCATCAACGGCTTTCATGACACTGCAAACGCGGTGGCCACTGTTATCTACACCAAAGCCATGCCGCCTCATCTGGCCGTGTTCTTTTCCGGTGTGTTCAACTTTCTTGGCGTGCTGCTGGGCGGTGTCGGCGTGGCGTATGCCATCGTCCACCTGCTGCCGGTAGAACTGCTGATCAATGTGAACACCGGTCACGGACTGGCCATGGTGTTCTCGTTGCTCGCCGCCGCCATCACCTGGAACCTGGGCACCTGGTACTTCGGTATCCCGGCCTCCAGTTCCCACACGCTGATCGGTTCGATCCTCGGGGTCGGCCTGGCCAACGCCCTGATCAACGACATTCCGTTGGCCGATGGCGTGAACTGGCAGAAGGCGATCGATATCGGTGCCTCCCTGGTGTTCTCGCCAATGGCCGGCTTCCTGGTCGCCGCGCTGATTCTGATCGGCCTTAAATGGTGGCGTCCGCTGTCGAAGATGCACAAGACGCCGGAACAGCGCCGCAAGATCGACGACAAGAAGCATCCGCCGTTCTGGAACCGCCTGGTACTGGTGATCTCGGCCATGGCCGTGAGCTTCGTGCACGGTTCCAACGATGGTCAGAAAGGTATTGGCCTGATCATGCTGGTGCTGATCGGTATCGTGCCGGCGCAGTTCGTGCTCGATCTCGGCAGCACCACGTACCAGATCGAACGGACTCGCGATGCGACCCTGCACCTGAGCCAGTTCTACAAACGCAATGCCGATACGCTGGGCGAGTTCCTGGCACTGGGCAAAAGCGTGGAAGGCGATCTGCCGGAGAAATTCCGTTGCAACCCGCAACAGACCGAACCGACCATTTCCGCCCTGCTCGACACCCTTAAAGGTGTGGCCGATTACCACTCGTTGTCGGCGGAAAGCCGCATCGAAGTGCGTCGCTACCTGCTCTGCCTGGACGACACGGCCAAGAAAGTCAGCAAACTGCCAGGCCTCGCTGCCCGTGAAAAGGCTGACCTGGACAAGCTGCGCAAAGACCTGACCACTACCACCGAATACGCTCCGTTCTGGGTAATCCTGGCGGTCGCACTGGCCCTGGGCCTCGGTACCATGGTTGGCTGGAAACGCGTGGTACTGACCATCGGCGAGAAGATCGGCAAGCAAGGCATGACTTACTCTCAGGGCATGTCGGCGCAGATCACGACGGCGAGCCTGATCGGCATGGCCAACATCTTCAGCCTGCCGGTGTCCACCACCCACGTTCTGTCCTCGGGCGTGGCCGGCACTATGGTCGCCAACAAAAGCGGCCTGCAGGGCGGCACCGTCAAGACCATCCTGCTGGCTTGGGTCCTGACCCTGCCGGCAACCGTGGGCCTGTCGGCCGGCCTGTTCTGGCTGGCATCGAAGGCACTGGCCAGCTGATACATCGCTGCAACGAAAAAGGCGCGTTCCGTGAGGTTCGCGCCTTTTTTTATTGCTGTGTCCCGTCCTGAATAAGGTTTACACCTTCTGATCTGTTTTTCAGGAGGACGTAATGGAATCAGTAAAAAGGCGTAGTCAGCGAGACTACACGCTGACCTTTAAATTGTCGGTCGTCGATCAAG
>NZ_JACVBM010000031.1:0-57899 GCF_014852385.1 Pseudomonas sp. PDM03
CGATAGCGGTGTACCAGTCACATCAATGTTGAATGTGCCACCGCTATCGTCGGAACGCCGCCCGCAGCAAGCCGGCTCCTACAGGTTTAGCCCTCCTACCGTCCGTAGTCCCGTCGAAACTTTCTCGCTTGCCCCGCAGTCATCAAAAGACAGGGGTAATCGAGGACCATCAGACGGGAGGCGACATGGCGGCGATTCACAGCGGTATTTCAGCTTGGCGCTCCTTTGCCTCCGGCGAGCCTGCGGCACAAGGCGTGTTGCCATGAACCGCGCCGAGCAGTTCAACCCCGACGATGACTCGTCAGGAACCGTGGCCGCAGTACGCCGCTTCACCGTGCTGACGGTCAACACGCACAAGGGTTTTACCGCGCTCAACCGGCGTTTCATCCTGCCGGAATTGCGTGAAGCCGTGCGCAGCGTGTCCGCCGACGTGGTGTTTTTGCAGGAAGTCCACGGCACCCACGAGCACCATCCCCAGCGTTACAGCAACTGGCCGACGATGCCGCAGTACGAATTTCTCGCCGACACGCTGTGGCCGCAGTTCGCCTACGGACGCAACGCGGTGTACCCGGCAGGCGACCACGGCAATGCACTGTTGTCGAAATTCCAGATCATTCGCCACGACAACCTCGACGTGTCCATCAGCGGGCACGAAAACCGCGGCATCCTGCATTGCGTATTGCGCTTGCCCGTCGATGGCCCGGAGGTGCACGCGATTTGCGTCCATCTGGGGCTGCGCGAAACCCATCGCAATGAACAGCTGAAGCTGCTGACCCAACGCCTCGCAGAGTTGCCGAGCGATGCGCCGGTGATTGTCGCCGGTGACTTCAACGACTGGCGTCAGCGCGCCGACGCAATGCTCAAACCCTGTGGTTTGCGCGAGGTCTTCGCCGAACTCCACGGCAAACCGGCGCGCAGTTTTCCGGCGCGCTTGCCGGCCTTGCGCCTGGACCGCATCTACGTGCGCAACCTCACGGCCTGCCGCCCGCAAGTCCTGGCGGCGCGGCCCTGGTCCCATCTTTCCGACCACGCACCGCTATCGGTGGAGATCGAGCTATGAGCAGCGCACCGATGGAAAAAACCACCGTGGATCACGTGCCCACCAACCCGCCAGTGCGCGAACCCGGCGTGGTTGACGTTGAATATGGCTGGCAGGGCAACAACCGGGTGGAGCTGCTGGAAAACGGCGAAGAATATTTCCCGCGGGTGTTCGAAGCCATGCGCCAGGCCAAGACTGAAATCCTCCTGGAAACCTTCATCGTTTTCGAGGACAAGGTCGGCGAAGAACTGCAGCAAGTGCTGATCGACGCGGCTCAACGCGGCGTGCGCGTCACCGCCAGTCTCGACGGGTTTGGTTGTGGCGAGTTGAGCACCGATTACCTCACCGCGTTGAGCGAGGCCGGCGTGCACCTGCAAATATTTGACCCGGCACCGAAGCGGCTGGGCATCCGCACAAACTGGTTCCGGCGCTTGCACCGCAAAATCGTGGTGGTCGACGGCACGATTGCGTTCATCGGCGGGATCAACTTTTCCGCCGACCATCTGGCCGACTTCGGCCCCGAGGCCAAACAGGATTACTCGGTTGAAGTGCAAGGCCCGGCGGTGACCGACATTCATCATTTCACCCTGCTGCAAAGCGGTCGCCCGGCCCGCGCCAAATACTGGTGGCAACGCCGGCGGCAGCGGCGCTCGGAACTGGCGTTCAACGATCACGATGGCCAGGTCCGTTTGGTGTACCGCGACAACGGTGATCATCAAACCGATATCGAAGAGGTTTATCGACATGTCCTGCGCAGCGCCCAGCGTCGCGTGGTGATTGCCAACGCCTATTTCTTTCCCGGTTATCGCTTGCTGCGCGAGATACGCAACGCCGCGCGGCGAGGTGTCGAGGTGCGACTGATCCTGCAAGGCCAGCCGGACATGATGGTGGCCAAACTGGCGGCGCGCATGACCTATGACTACCTGCTCAAATCCGGGGTGCAGATTCACGAATATTGCGAGCGCCCGCTACACGGCAAAGTCGCGCTGGTGGATGAAGACTGGAGCACCGTCGGCTCGAGCAACCTCGACCCGCTGAGCCTGTCGATGAATCTGGAAGCCAATGTGCTGATCCGCGATCGCGCCTTCAACCGCGATTTGTTCGAACGCCTCGAGAGGCTGAGCGACAACCACTGCAAAGCCATGTGTGCGGACAAATCCCCACGCGGTCGGGTCTGGCACATGACCGTCGGTTTTCTGGTGTTTCACTTCCTGCGGCACTTCCCGGCGTGGGCCGGCTGGCTGCCGGCACACAAGCCACGCCTGAAGCCCTTCACCCACCTCGCCGGGGGCGATCACCATGAACCGCGCTGAAACCCATTCGGCGCCTCACGCCGACAGCCCGCACAAGTCGCATTGGAGTCGCTGGAAGAAACCGCTGACGATGCTGTTTTTCCTGGCGCTGATCGTCCTGTTCACGATGCTGGCCCAACGCATCAAATGGAACGAGGTGTTCGACACCCTCGCCGATTTCAAGGTGCGCACGCTGATCATCGCCTCCGGGCTGACGCTGGTGAGTTTTCTGGTGTACGCCTGTTTCGACCTGATTGGCCGTACCTATATTCGTCAGGACCTGACCTGGAAACAGATCCTGCCAGTGGGGATCATCAGCTACGCCTTCAACCTCAACCTGAGTGCCTGGGTCGGCGGCATTGCCATGCGCTATCGGCTTTACTCGCGGCTCGGCGTAAGCAAAAGCAACATCGCGAAAATCCTCGGCCTGAGCCTGGCGACCAACTGGTTCGGCTACATGGTGATTGCCGGCGCGATGTTCAGCAGCGGGCTGGTGCGCATGCCACCGGGCTGGAAACTCAGTAGCGGAGCACTGCAAGGCGTGGGCGTTTTGTTGTTGCTGGTGAGCGCGGGATACCTGGCCGCCTGCCAGTTTTCCAAGCGGCGGGAGTGGGCAATTCGCGGTGTCGAAATCAACCTGCCGTCCCTGCGCATGGCGGTGCTGCAACTGGCGCTCGGGGCGCTGAACTGGTCGCTGATGGCAGCGGTGATCTTCACCCTTTTGCCAAGCAAGCTGGATTATCCGCTGGTGCTTGGCGTGTTGTTGATCAGCGCGATTGCCGGGGTGATCACGCACATTCCGGCGGGGCTCGGGGTGTTGGAGGCGGTGTTTGTGGCGTTGCTGCAGCATGAGGCTTCGCGGGGGAGCCTGGTGGCGGGGTTGCTGGCGTATCGGGCGATTTATTTCATCCTGCCGTTGTTGATTACGTTGGTGATGTATTTGATTGTCGAAGCCAAGGCCAAGTCGCTGCGGATTGCGAAAAAGCCCAAGTGATTGGGTGGTTGTAAGGACGCCTTCGCGGGCAAGCCTCGCTCCTACGGGGTTCGCGCGCTTCCTGTAGGAGCGAGGCTTGCCCGCGAAGAATCCACCGCCGCTCTTACGTCGACTGGATGATGCTCAACCGCTCACCCACCACCATCTCGGTAATCCAGTCCACCAGGATCGACGTATACGCCTGCTGCGAAACCGGCTCGCTCAACGCGTGGTCGGCGCCGTCGATGATGCGGTGGGTCAGCGAGTGCGTCTGCTGACACGCCGCCCGGTAACTCATGATGGTCGCGTGGGGCACATAGTCGTCAGTCTCGGACTCCACCAGCAGCACATCCCCGGTAAATTGCGAACAGGCATGCAACGCGCGATTGCTGTCGGCGCGCACCAGCGTGCTGCGGTAATCACGCAAATCGAGCTTGTCCAGTTCGCGCTTGGGCGCGTGCCATTGCTCATCGCGATACAACGCCGGCACCCGCAGCGCCAGCCAGCGCACGGGGCGCAATGAGGTCAGAATCGAAGCCAGATAGCCGCCATAACTGGTGCCGACCACGGCGATCGCCGAGGTGTCGAGCGCAGGGTGCGCGAGCAATCGGTCGTACGCCGCCAGCAGGTCTCGCAGGTTGTCTTCGCGGGAAACTCGCGTCAGTGGAATGCCGGTGCCGCCGGTGTGACCGCGCAAGTCGAACGTCAGACATACGCAGCCCAGACCTGCGATGCCTTTGGCCCGTTCAAGATCACGCTCCTGACTGCCGCCCCAACCGTGCACGAAGAGCACGCCGGGGACCTTCGATTTGGGGCTGAGAAAAGTCCCGCTCATCTGTTCATCGTCGATGTCGATCTGAATGGTTTCGCTTCTAGCCGTCATAGGATTTGACCGTTACGTACTTGAGGAGAAATTCACTGTTGTGCGCCGGCCCGCGGTACACCTCGATGGCGTCCGCCGGCAGCGCTTGATCGATGTAGGTTTCCACCGAAGACACACGAATCGCGCTCATCTGCGGGTCGTTGACGAAGCTCTGCAACGCCGCCACTTCGGCGCTGCTGGCACCGCCCATGCGCCAGGACTGTTCAAGCACGCCGCTGCGCTGTGTGCCGTTACTGTCCAGACCTTGCGCGATGTCGTAGTTGCGCCGCGAGGCATAGAAACCGGGATAGGCCTCGTCCGCCGCACGGTCGAACACCTGCGCTTGCCGGATGGCCAGCCGCACGTCGTCGGGCAGTTGCAGTTCGAGCAGCTCGTCGTAGCCGCCCTGCACCACGAGCAGATTGGAACCGCCATAAACCTGCTCGCCATGACCGTCTGCGGTCAAGTATTGATCACCGCAGTAACTCAGCACTGTGCCGCCGATGAAGCTTTGGCCGACGCTGTGGGTCACCACCTCGGTCAGGTCTTGCTCCAACACCACGCCTTCGGTGAATAGCGCCTTGGCTTCGGGCCTGCCGAGGATCGCATCGAATTGGTCGAGGCTCTGGATCACCTCCTGACCGCGTCCGGCGCAGGCATGGATCGGCTTCAGGCGGATCGGTCCGTTATCGAGCAAATGCTCCGCCGCAGGGCGCGCATCGTCGAGGGAGAACACGCTGAGACCCTCGAGCACCACGTTGCGCACCCGTTCGCAAAACAACGGCGACCAGCCGTGCGGAGCAAAAGCGTTTTTGTTGCGCAAGCCGTGGCTGATGGCTTTGGTGCAGATGAAATCATGCTCGACATAGCCGCCCCACAAATCCTCCGGGCCCTTGACGCCCAATTGCCGCGCGGCCGCAGCGCCGACAATGGTTTGTGTCGGCAGCAGATAAAGATCGCGACCGCTGTGGTGTTCGGGGTCGTAGCTGCCGCCGAATTTGAACCCGAGAACCTGCGCCAGCCAACGGGCCAATGCGTGATTGGTTTCGACTTCGTGCTGTGGCGCGTCGGGCCGCACCGAATGGGCGACCACCAGTTTCTTGCGGTTTGTTGGGGTCATGCGTCCCCCTTCAATCGGCGCTTGATGAGTGTAGTTGTAGGGGTGCAGAGATCAGGCCAACGGCAGCTGATTTGAAATAATCGACAATTCAATCAGTTGCGAAAACGGTGATAGCACTGAGCCTGCCTCATTCTGCACGACCGCCATATCGCTCCCGGCATTTTGCACGACCCAAGCCTTGCATAGACCCACTGTAGGAGCGAGCCTGCTCGCGAAAGCGACCTTTCAGGCGACATAGATGCTGACCGTCACGGCCTCTTCGCGAGCAGGCTCGCTCCTACACTGAATTGATGTTCACTGACGGACCGATGCGGTAGTCGGCGTCACCCCAAACCGCGCCCGATAATCACTCGGCGCCAACCCGGTAATTTTCTTGAACGTCGCGCGGAAGGCACTCGGGTCCTGATAACCGACGGTCCAGGCAATGTGGTCGATGGTGCCGTTGGTGAATTCAAGCATTTCCCGGGCCTTGCCGACCCGCAGGTGCTGGCAGTACTCGGTGGGTTTGAGCCCGGTTGCAGCACGAAATCTTCGCAGGAAGGTGCGTTCTTCCAGCCCTGCCCGTTCAGCCATGGTCGCCAGCGACACATCGGTCGCGCCGGTGCTTTGCAGCCAATGCTGAACCTTGAGAATCGAGGCATCGCCGTGGCTGAGAATCGGTGAAAAGTTGCTGCCACATTCACTCGCACTGTCGCTGTGTTCCACCACCAGAAACCGCGCAGTGCCGGTGGCGACGCTCGGCCCCAGCAATCGGTCGACCAGACGCAAACCCAGCTCGGACCAGGCCATCAACCCGGCGGTGGTGATCAAGTCGCCGTCATCGACGATCGGCGTGTCGGCCTTGAGCTTGATCGCCGGATAACGCTCGGCGAACGCCTTGGCCGACGTCCAGTGGGTGGTGGCGCTGCGACCGTCGAGCAGGCCGCTCTCAGCCAATAGAATCGAGCCCACGCAGACGCCGCCGAGGGTCGCGCCTTGTGCGTGCTGCTGACGAATCCAGCGCAGCAAGCCTTGCGGTGCCTGGCCTTCGGAAAAACCGCCAATCGACGGCGGGATCAGCACTGCCACCAATGCGCCGTCCGGCGCGGGATGGCTGTCGTAGATGCGCTGGGGTGGTTGATCGCCATCGACCTGCCAATGGCTGACCCGCAACAGCGGCAACTGCGCCGCTTGATAGTCAGCGGCAATCCGGTTCGCCACCCCGAACAAGTCGGTCAGCCCGTGCACCGCCGCCATCTGCGCGCCGGGATAAATCAGCACGCCCAGCTCGGCGATTGCCCTTTGTGCGTCCATTGTCAGTTTTCCCCCTTCTATTGTCGGTGCGGCCAATCCTCGGACGGTCCGCCAGAGCCAATACTTCATTCCACACCAACACACACTTCGAGGAAACAGTCATGGCCAAGCAAGCACTCATCGTAGTTGATATCCAAAACGACTACTTCCCCCAGGGCAAGTGGCCGCTGGTCGGCGCCGACGCGGCTGCGGATAACGCCGTACGCCTGCTCAAAGCTTTTCGTGATGCCGGTGATTCGGTGGTGCACATTCGCCACGAGTTCACTTCCGACGAAGCGCCCTTCTTCACCCCGGGCTCCGAGGGCGCGAAGCTGCATCCCAAAGTCCTGAACCGCGCCGACGAGCCGGTGGTGCTCAAGCACTTCGTCAACTCGTTCCGCGAAACTGAACTGCAGTCAATTCTTGATGAGCAGGGTATCAAGGAGTTGGTGGTGGTTGGCAGCATGAGTCACATGTGCGTCGATGGCATTACCCGTGCGGCCGCCGACATGGGTTACGCCGTCACTGTCATTCATGACGCCTGTGCCTCGCGGGATTTGGAGTTCAACGGACTTACGGTTCCGGCTGCCCATGTTCATGCCGCGTTCATGTCGGCGTTGGGTTTTGCCTATGCTCGCGTGGTGTCTACTGGCGAGTTTCTGGCTGGGTGAGCTGAGCTGAGCTGAGCTGAGTACATATCCGTTGCTGCGGTAACGGCTGCTATTGGTTTCGCTCTTACAGCGAGTCACTTTCGAAAAGCCTGCGCGGCCCGGCGGAAAGTAACCAAAGCGCTTCTGCCCCTTTCGTTCGGTGCCTCGCTAAGGCTCGGCATACCCTCGCTCCGGTCCTGCTCCGTGGGCCCGCCGCCATCGGCCATCCATGGCCGGGGGCGGCTAACCCGGCATCCATGCCGGGTTGCCCACTGCGCAGAACCTGCGCTCGGCCTCTCGAGGGGGCGACTACCGCCACAGCCGCCGAGGCGGCCTGAAAGCCGACCTGGCTCTTCAGTTGTCCGCGTTGTCCTTCTTTGACGCGTTCACTCATTCCGGACATGTGCACCACCTCCCTGTAGGAGCCGGCTTGCTGGCGATAGCGTTCGTCCAGTCGAATAAGGAGGGAGACTGACACACCGCGATCGTCGGAACGCCGCCCGCAGCAAGCCGGCTCCTACAATTGATCGTGTGCGTTCCGAATACATACGCATTTCCCTTGTAGGAGCCAGCTTGCTGGCGATGGCGTCCTTTCAGGCAATAAATACGTCGACTGACCCACCGCTATCGCCAGCAAGCCGGCTCCTACACGGGATCGGGTTTACAGGGTTCAAAATTGTAGGAGCTGGCTTGCTGGCGATGGACGTCAACGATAACGCGGGTTGTCTGGATGAACGCGTCGTCCGGACGCTTTTCGCCGGCAAGCCAGCTCCTACAGGGGATCGGCGTGCGCTTTCGCCTCTCACCACTCATCACTCATCAGGCCGAGCGTTAGCTCGCCTTCAGCTTTTGATCTGAGCGCCCCCTCGAGAGGCCGAACGCAGGTTCTGCGCAGTGGGCAACCCGGCATGGATGCCGGGTTAGCCGCGCACGGCCAGGGATGGCCGATCGCGGCGGGCCCACGGAGCAGAACCGGAGCGAGGGCATGCCGAGCCTAGGCGAGGCACCGAACGAAAGGGGCAAGAGCCCTTGGTTACTTGGGGCTTTTCCAAGTGACTCGCCGTAAGGGCGAAACCAATATCCGCTATCACCCAAAAAACGGATATACCCTCCACCACCCATAAAAAAAATCTCACGCGTGAGCTATTGAGCCCAACAAAAATTGCCTGTAGTGTTTCTCACGCGTGAGTTTTTCACAACGAGGTCAGCACCATGAACAGCAGCTCTCCATCAGATCCGCCTTCCGGGTCTGTGAACGATTCAGCAAGCCGCAAGGGAGAGCGCTCGAAACCGTCCGCGAAAAAACCGTCGAGCTTCTACATGAAGCAGATGCGCGCGGGCCTGGGTGCCGCCGGTTATGTAAAACACGAGACTTGGGTGCTTCCCGAAAACCGAAGCCTGCTCAAGCAGATGGAGAAACAGCTACGCCAACCGATCCTGGCTGGCTCATTCATGTCGGAGAATTACATGAGCGCAGGTAACAACTGGAACATCGATCGCCTCTACAGCGCCCTTCAAGCCCTGGACGAAGTGGTCTCGAACGACATCACCCTCTCCCTCGTCCAAGGTTCCGAATCCAGCATCAAGCTGGAAATGAACGACTTCGGTGGCTTGCCGATTTACATCGCGGTTGTGGGCGACCAGATCATCGTCGATACCGTGCTGGTCGACGTCGAGTCGATCAAGGACGTGCCGGCCTTCAATGATGCCGTGCTGCGCAGCCGGGAAATGTTCCCGCTGTCGTCGATCGGCATCGAGTCCATGCCTAACGGGCAGGTCGTTTACAACATGTTTGGCGCGCTCAGCTCCGACTCGAGCCTGACCAACGTCGTGACCGAGGTCAAAACCCTCGTCGACAACGTGCAGCGCGCCAGCGAAGCCTTCGAACGTTTTTTCAATTAATTATTCGGGAATCAGGGAAAATCCAATGACTCAGTCCATCTGGAGCAAATTGTTCACCGCACTGCGTGGCGGTGCCAATGAAGTCGGCGAATCGATCGTCGACCAACAGGCCCTGCGCATCCTCGACCAGGAAATCCGCGACGCCGACAGCGCGCTGGCCAACGCCAAGCGTGAGCTGGTCACCATCATGGCCAAGCACAAACTGTCCGCCGATCGCGTCAGCGAGTACAACGCCAAGATCAAGGACCTGGAATCCAAGGCGCTGGCCGCCATTCAGGCCAACCGTGAAGACCTGGCACTGGAAGTGGCCGAAGCCATTTCGACCCTGACCAACGAGCTGGATGTCGAGCAGAAGCAGGCCACCGAATTCGGCGGTTATGCGGACAACATGCGCAAAGACATCACCAAGGCTGAAAGCCGCATCAAGAGCCTGCGTCAGCAAGTGGACATGGCCAAGGCCCGTGAAAGCGTGCAGAAAGCCCAGGTCAGTGCGTCCATCGCCAGCGGCGGCGCCAACGGCAAGCTGGAAACCGCAGTCGGCACGCTGAACCGCTTGCAAGCCAAGCAGCAGCAACGCGCCGCTGAACTGGAAGCCCAGGACCAACTGGCCGATGCCTCGACCGGCACCGACCTGGAGCGCAAACTGCGCGAAGCCGGCATTACGCCGGACGCGGGCAGCGCCAACGCGATTCTGGAGCGCCTGAAGCAGAAATCGGCTGAGTAACCCACTCAGTCGCAGATGCATAACCTGTGGGAGCTAGCCTGCTAGCGATTACGGTTTGTCAGGCGACATTAATGTTGACTGACACTCCCTCTTCGCGAGCAGGCTCGCTCCCACATTGGATATGCGTTTCAGTTTTTCGTTGAATCGAGGTCAAGGATGGATGCCCTGAAGGGTTTCAAGACAATCGCCAGCCTCGCCATTTTCATGGTGGCGCTGCAACTGCTCAACGCCGCGACCGGCTACAGCCTTGTGGCATTCGGCCTGGTGCCGAGAACAGTCCACGGACTGGTCGGCATCATCACCTCGCCTTTTTTGCACGCGTCCTTTGCGCACCTCAGCGCCAACCTGATTCCCTTCCTGATTCTGGGCACCCTGGTCATTGTCGACGGGCTCAACCGGTTCCTGGCCGTCAGCGCGATCATCATTGTGCTGGGCGGCGCGCTGGTCTGGCTGTTCGGATTTTCCGGCGTACACATTGGCGCCAGCGGCTGGGTATTCGGGCTGTGGGCCTATCTCCTGTCCCGCGCCTGGTTTCACCGCAGCTGGGGCAACCTGATCACGGCCAGCGTCGTGGCGCTGCTCTATGGCGGCCTGGTCTTTGGCTTCCTTCCGCGTCAGGGTGTGTCCTTCGAAGGACATCTCTTTGGGGCGCTCGCCGGATTTATTGCAGCCAAGGTACTTTTCTCTGCGCCGCGCAGCAGGTTTAATGCCGCCGGTTAACCGCACTTGAGCATTCAGACGCCGAGGCGATAACGTCGCCAGGAATGAGTACCCACGGAGTCAGGGACGAAATGTCGATTTTCCTTTTATTGCGCATGTATGCCTCGTCCCTCTTCCACCGATTCGGTTGGGCGGGACTGGTCATCGCCTTGGCCGTGCACCTGACCACGGCGTATCTGGGCCTGGTATTGCTGGGCGAACAGCACCTCACCGCCCCCGCCACGTTTACCTACTTCTATCTCACTACCACGCTTACCGTAGGCTATGGCGATCTCGCGCCACAGACATCGGCGGGGCGCATTTTCGTGGCCACCTGGGTCATGCTCGGCGGCATTGCGCTGCTGACGGCAGCCATCGGCAAAACCACCAGCAGCGTTATCGATGTATGGAGAAAAAGCATGAAGGGCAAAGGTGACTACACCGGCAATGTCGGGCATACGGTGCTCATCGGCTGGGAAGGTGCGTCCAGCGAACGGGTCGTTGAGTTGTTGCTTCAGGATGAAACCTCCAACGACAACCTGATCGTCATTTGCGATTGCACCCTTGAAGAAAACCCCATGCCCGGCCAGGCGTCCTTCATCAAGGGCGAAAGCCTGTCGTCGGTGGCGCTGCTACTGCGCGCTGGTGTTCCCGGTGCCGAACGCGTTCTGGTGCGAACCCATTCAGACGACCTGACCCTGGCCACCGTGCTGGCGGTCAATCAACTGAAGCCTGTCGGGCATGTGGTCGCCCACTTCAATGACAGTGAAATCGCCTCGCTCGCCAGTGCCTACGCCCCCAGCCTGGAATGCACATCCAGCATGGCCATCGAGATGCTTGTGCGCGCGTCTCAGGACCCCGGCTCGTCCGTGGTCATCAACGAATTGCTGTGCGTGGGCCAGGGCGCGACCCAATACCTGATGAAACTGCCCGAGACGTTTAACGCGACCTTCGGCGATCTGTACACGCAGATGAAAGAACGTCACAACGCCACCCTCATCGGCTACCGCGCCAAGGGAGCCCGACAACCATCGATCAACCCGCCTGGCGCCACACGCGTCGAGGGCGGCGAGCTCTTCTACATCGCCTCCACTCGCCTCAAGGAAATCTCCAATGGGATGGTTTAAACAGTTGTTGGGGCTTGAGGCCCCGAACGCGAATTCAGATTCGAAATGGACCGCCAGCGAAACCCAGCCGGCCGCCGGCCCGCTGGGTCTGGCGCTTGGCAAAGGCGTGATGTTCGACAGCACGCTGCAATTGTTGCTCGACGAAAAAACCGCCGTGGCCATCCCCGGCTCGCAGCAGATCTGGAGCAACGGCACCATTGATCTCGGGCAGTCGACCTGGCTATCGCGCTACTACATGAACGACGAAGACTACTGGCTGCAAGTGCACACCACCGGCGACATCGCCGGCCAGGTCGAGTCGGTGATCCTGTTCAACTACCTCAGTTACATCACCATCAGCAGCGAAGCGGAGCTGCGCCGTCTGGCCGGTCCGAACAGCCTGATCGGGCTGCCGACCTACACCCACAACGGCGTCGAATACACCCGCGAATGGGGCACCGAGAATGGACAGACTGAACTGGTGGCGTTGAGCGAACAGCTGAAAAACCCGGATGAGTCCTACAGCGTCGAGCACCGTTCGATGCTGTACGCCCGCGAAACCGGCCTGACCGACCGCCGTGAATTCCTGCTGTTTTCCGTCGAAGAAGACGCCGAAGGCACGATCAGCTTGAGCACTTCGCTGGGCATTTCGCTGTACACCACCGACCTGAACACTTTTTAAAAAGGAAGAAACCCATGCTAGAAGCGCTCTCCGTCTCCCTGAACAAAGCCGCCGTGCTCGGGTTTGTTGCGTACATCCTCGGCGCCGCCGTGCTGTTCGCGCTGTTCCAGTTCATCTACACCCGCATCACCCCGCACAAGGAATTCGAGCTGATCCGTTCGGGCAACGTCGCGGCTGCAATCGCCCTGGGCGGTGCGGTCATCGGTTTCGCAATTCCGGCCAGCAACGTGATCGCCTACTCGGTCAGCCTCCTCGACTTCGTGGTCTGGGCAGTCATCGCCGCGTTCGTGCAATTGTTGGCGTTCCTGATGACCAGCCTGGTGCTCAAGGGCACCTCCGAGCGCATCAAGAAAGGTGAAATCGCCGCCGGTATCTACGTGGCAGCCGTGGCCATCAGCGTCGGCATGTTGAACGCCGCCTGCATGACCCCTTCCTCGAACTGATCGCGCACGGAGCTCCCGATGAAACGAAGCAAGTACGTTCAGCTGTCGTTGGCAGCCTCGGTCGCGATGGCGATTTCGGGCTGCGGGCCGACGGAAAAAACCTACTCGGTGCAGAAAAAGTACAACTTCCAGTCCGTGCAGCAATGCGCCGATGAAAAACTTCCGGTGGACGTCTGCTCGGACGCCTTCATGACCGCCATGGCCGAACATCGACGCATTGCACCGGTGTACGACAACCAGGCCGATTGCGAAGCCGACTTCGTCGCCGACTGGTGCCAGCAGGACTCCGCCGGCAAGTTCATCCCCAAACTCGGCGGCTTCGAACTGACCGCCAATGGCGAGGTGACGCAATCCCAGGTGGACGCCGCCAAAGCGCAATTACCTGCCTCGGAAGCGAACAGTGGCGGTTCGGGATTCTCCGGCACCAGCCTGCTGACCGGCCTGCTGATCGGCAACATGCTGAGCAACAACCGCAACAGCTACTATTCCGAGCCGGTGTACCGCTACCGCGACGACCGTGGCAGCTATTCGTCTTCGACACTCGGCCAGCGGATTTCGAAAGGTTCGACCTTTACCAAATCCAATCAGGCGCGATACGGCAGCAGCAACTACGCCGACTCGATTCGTTCCGCCAGCAAACCGGTGTCCGTTGCCTCGTCCACTTCCCGTGGCGGCTTCGGCAGCAAAGCCAGTGCGCGCAGCGGCTGGGGTGGCGGCGGGTCGAGCAGTTAAGGAAACAGGGCCATGAAGAAAATCCTCTGCGCAGAGCGTCATGACTGGAAACAGACCGCCGAAAACCTCGGCTTTCTGTTCCATACCATCGACGACGAACCCTATTGGGACGAGAGCGCGTACTACCAGTTCACGCTCAAACAGATCGAGAACGATCTCGAAGACCCGACCACCGAGATCCATGAGATGTGCATGGACCTGGTGGCTCGCGTGGTGCAGAGCGAGGAGTTGCTGGAACGCCTGAGCATTCCGGCACCGTTCTACGACCTGGTTCGTACGTCATGGCTCGAAGGTCATCCGCATCTGTACGGGCGCATGGACTTTTCCTACAACGGCAACGGCCCGGCCAAACTGCTGGAGCTCAACTACGACACGCCGACCAGCCTCTACGAAGCGGCGGCGTTCCAGTGGGGCTGGCTGGAGCAGTGCATTGAGCGCGGTTTGTTGCCCAAGAACGCCGACCAGTTCAACAGCATCGACACCAAGCTGCATCAGGCCTTTGCTCAACTGCAGATCACGCAGCCCTTCTATTTCGCCTCGATGAAAGATTCGGTCGAGGACAAGGGCACCACCGATTACCTGCGGCTGGTTGCGGAAAAAGTCGGCATCGAATCCCACCACATCGACATCGAAGACATTGGCCTCACCAGTGACGGACGTTTCGTCGATCTTGAAGATCGCTGGATTCCTCACCTGTTCAAACTGCACGCCTGGGAGTTCATCTTCCACGAGCCCTTTGGTGCAGCGATTGCCCAGAGCGATACGCAGTTTTTCGAACCGGCCTGGAAATCCATCATCTCCAACAAAGGCATCCTGCCGCTGCTGTGGGAGTTCAACAAAGGTCATCCGAACCTGCTCGCCGCCCACCTGGATACCGACCCGAACAAAGCGGTGCCCAAGGGCTGGGTGCGCAAGCCATTCTTCTCGCGGGAAGGCGCCAACATCGAGCTGCAAACAGCGGACGGTCTGATCGTGAAAGAGGACGGACCCTACACGGACGCACCGTTTATCCTTCAGGAGTTCGCGCCGTTGCCACGGTTTGGCGATAGCTACACGCTGATCGGTTCCTGGGTGATCGGCGATCAGGCGGCGGGGATCGGTGTGCGCGAGGACAACAGCTTGATTACCAAGGACTCCAGCCGGTTCTTGCCGCACCTGATACTCGACTGAACAATTACCATCAGTGGAAAAGCCCGTTGCCATGCATCGGGCGTCGGGGTGAAACAGGTGTAAACCCGATCAGGAACCCGACAACCACAAGACTTACCGCTGAAAAGCCGGATAATGGCGGCCAAATCGTCTAGCCCGTTATTCTGGTACCCCCCATGGAAATCAAGGTCAACTTTCTCGACAACCTTCGGCTTGAAGCCAAGTTCGACGACTTCACGGTGGTGGCCGACCAACCAATCCGCTACAAGGGCGATGGCTCGGCACCCGGTCCGTTCGACTACTTCCTGGCTTCGTCGGCGTTGTGTGCGGCGTATTTCGTGAAGTTGTACTGCAGCACACGCAATATCCCCACGGATAACATCCGCCTGTCGCAGAACAACATTGTTGACCCGGAAAACCGCTACAACCAGATTTTCAAGATCCAGGTCGAGTTGCCCGCGGACATCTCCGACAAGGACCGCCAGGGCATCCTGCGTTCCATCGACCGTTGCACCGTGAAAAAAGTGGTGCAGGCCGGGCCTGAGTTTGTGATCGAAGAAGTGGAAAACCTCGACGCCGATGCCCAGGCACTGTTGATGCCTGCTTCCAGCTCAGAAGCGAGCACTTACATTGCCGGCAAGGATCTGCCGCTGGAACAAACCATCGCCAACATGTCGGCCATCCTGGCGGACCTGGGCATGAAGATTGAAATCGCCTCGTGGCGCAATATCGTGCCCAATGTGTGGTCGCTGCATATCCGCGATGCGCACTCGCCGATGTGCTTCACCAACGGCAAGGGTGCGACCAAGGAAGGCGCACTGGCGTCGGCGTTGGGCGAGTTTATCGAGCGACTCAACTGCAACTTCTTCTACAACGACCAGTTCTGGGGCGAAGACATCGCCAACGCGGATTTTGTGCATTATCCGGACGAGCGCTGGTTCAAGCCTGGCCGCAAAGACGCGCTGCCGACCGAGATTCTCGACGAGTACTGCCTGAAGATTTACAACCGCGACGGCGAGTTGCGCGGTTCCCATCTGATCGACACCAACTCGGGCAATGAAGAGCGCGGCATCTGCTCGCTCCCGTACGTGCGCCAGTCGGACGGCGAGGTGGTGTATTTCCCGTCCAACCTGATTGAAAACCTGTACCTGAGCAACGGAATGAGTGCCGGCAATACGCTGGCCGAAGCTCAGGTGCAGTGCCTGTCGGAGATCTTCGAGCGCGCGGTAAAACGCGAAATCATCGAAGGTGAATTTGCACTGCCGGATGTGCCGGCCCACGTGCTGGCAAAGTACCCAGGGATCCTCGCCGGCATTCAGGCGCTGGAAGAACAGGGTTTCCCGGTGTTGGTGAAGGATGCGTCCCTGGGCGGTGAATTCCCGGTGATGTGCGTCACGTTGATGAACCCGCGTACCGGCGGTGTGTTCGCCTCGTTCGGCGCGCACCCAAGCCTGGAAGTGGCACTGGAACGCAGCCTCACCGAGTTGCTGCAAGGCCGCAGCTTCGAAGGCCTCAACGACCTGCCCCAGCCGACGTTTGAAGGTCATGCGGTGACCGAGCCGAACAACTTCGTCGAGCACTTCATCGACTCGAGCGGCGTTGTGTCGTGGCGCTTCTTCAGTTCGAAGTCGGATTACGAATTCGTGGAGTGGGACTTCTCCGGCCAGGGTGAAAACTCGAATACCGAGGAAGCCGCGACCCTGTTCGGCATTCTCGAAGGCATGGGCAAGGAAGTGTACATGGCGGTCTACGAGCATATCGGCGCGACGGCCTGCCGCATCCTGGTGCCGGACTATTCGGAAATTTATCCGGTAGACGATCTGATCTGGGATAACACCAACAAAGCGCTGTTCTTCCGTGAAGACATCCTGAACCTGCATCGCCTGGACGAAGACGAACTGCGAGCGCTGGTCGAGCGTCTGGTGGAAAGTGAGCTGGACGACTACACCGACATCACCAGCTTGATCGGAATCGAATTTGACGACAATACCGCTTGGGGTCAGCTGACGATCCTGGAGTTGAAGCTGCTGATTTATCTCGCCCTGCAACAATTTGAAGAGGCGAAAGAGGCAGTGGAAATGTTCCTGCAGTACAACGACAACACGGTTGAGCGCGGCTTGTTCTACCAGGCCGTCAATGTGGTGCTGGAGATGAAGCTGGACGAAGACCTGGAACTGGAAGACTACGAGGCCAATTTCCGCCGGATGTTTGGCAGCGAGCGGACGGACGCAGCAATCGGCTCGGTGGACGGGACCGTGCGCTTCCATGGCTTGACGCCGACCAGCATGAAACTGGAGGGGCTCGACAGGCACCTGCGCCTGATCGACAGCTACAAAAAGCTGCACACAGCGCGGGCCGCCGTAACCACATCATCCCGCTGAGCGCAAACCTGTAGGAGCCGGCTTGCCGGCGATGGCGGAGGTTCAGTCAACCTGCTTATTGACTGGATGGACGCCATCGCCAGCAAGCTGGATCCTACAAATCGTGTGCAAAAGAAAACCCCCGACCAGTCCAGAGGACCGATCGGGGGTTTCGAGGCTAAACCTTACAAAGGCCTAAGCCATATCCTAGAACGGGATATCGTCATCAAAGCTGTCGAAATCCGGAGCCGGCTGAGGAGCAGCCTGCTGTGGAGCCGGACGCGACTGTTGCGGTGCCGACTGCTGCGGACGCGGCGCCTGCTGCTGGCGTGGAGCCGGAGCGGACTGCTGGTAGTTGTTGCCCCCGCCTTGTTGGTCGCCCTGCTGTGGACGGCCGCCCAGCAGCTGCATGGTGCCTTGCATGTCGACCACGATTTCAGTGGTGTAACGCTTGATACCGTCTTTTTCCCACTCGCGGGTCTGCAGTTTGCCTTCGATGTAAACCTGCGAACCTTTACGCAGGTATTCGCCGGCGATTTCCGCCACTTTGCCGAACATCGACACACGGTGCCATTCGGTCTTCTCGACCTTCTGACCGGTCTGCTTGTCGGTCCACTGTTCGCTGGTCGCCAGACTCAGGTTGGTCACGGCGTTACCGTTAGGCAAGTAGCGAACTTCGGGATCCTGGCCGCAAGTGCCGACCAATATGACTTTGTTAACCCCACGGGCCATAACGTTCTCCTAGGCTACGCACGCTGCCTCGGGCGGGTTGTTCACCAGACGCTCGAGGGTAGTGCGATCCAATAGTTCTGTGTCCAATTTGATGTAAATCGCTGCTTCATCAGCAACGATTACCGCATCTGTTACCCCTACGACGGCCTTCAGGCGCTCAACCAGACCCGCTTCGCGGATCGCCTCGGGCGACAACGGCAAGCGCAGGCTCGTGACATAAGGTGGTTCGCGCATGGTAACAGCAAAGGCCAGCCAGAGGGCAGCCAGGCCGGCGCATCCGAGGAAGACAACCGACAGACCGCCATGCTGGAACATCCAGCCGCCGAGGATCCCGCCCAGTGCCGATCCGAGGAACTGACTGGTGGAATAAACCCCCATCGCCGTGCCCTTGCCGCCCGCCGGTGAAACCTTGCTGATCAGCGATGGCAACGAAGCTTCCAGCAAGTTGAACGCGGTAAAGAACACCACCGTCCCGATCACCAGAGCCCGCAAGCTATCGCCGAACTGCCAGAAGAATAGCTCAGTGAGCATCAGCGTCAGCACTGCGCCCAATAAAACTCGTTTCATTTTGCGTTTCTTCTCGCCGTAGATAATGAACGGGATCATGGCGAAGAAGGAAATCAGCAGCGCGGTCAGGTAGACCCACCAGTGCTGCTCTTTGGGCAGCCCGGCTTTTTCGACCAGGGCCAGCGGCAATGCAACGAAGCTCGACATCAACATCGCGTGCAACACAAATATACCCAGATCCAGGCGAAGCAGGTCCGGGTGCTTGAGCGTCGGCATCAGTGCCTGACGCGCGACGCCGGACTCACGGTGCTGCAACGGCCCGGTGGAGCGCGGCACCATGAACATCACGATCACGATACCCACCAGCGCCATGCCACCGGTGGCGAGGAACAACCCGGACAGGCCGAAGGCGCGAGTCAGCAAAGGCCCTACCACCATGGCGACCGCGAACGACAGACCAATCGTCATGCCGATCATGGCCATGGCTTTGGTCCGATGCTGTTCGCGGGTCAGGTCTGACAGCAACGCCATCACAGCTGCGGAAATCGCCCCGGCGCCTTGCAGGATTCGTCCGGCGATAACGCCCCAGATCGAGTCAGCGTTGGCCGCCAGCACACTGCCGAGGGCGAACACGATCAGCCCCAGGTAAATCACCGGGCGGCGCCCGATGCGGTCGGAAATGAAGCCGAACGGAATCTGAAATATCGCCTGGGTCAGGCCGTAAGCGCCAATCGCCAGCCCGATGAGGGCCGGGGTCGCTCCTGCCAGATCCATCCCATAGGTCGCCAGTACCGGCAACACCATGAACATGCCAAGCATACGGAACGCGAACACAAGGGCCAGACCGCTTGCTGCGCGGGTCTCACTGCCACTCATGCGTTCGCTGTGGGGATCGTGCATGGAAAAACCTCATGTGAACCGGCGGCGATTCTACCAGTCCCATCGATTGACAGGGTATATCGCGACGCTTTGACGCGTTCCGCTGACAGACTCTTCATGTACGACAGTAAACCACTCGTTTGATAGTGTGCATCCATCCAGTATTTGGCCGTATACTCCTACGTTTTCGACGCCCGCCGAGCGAGGCCACTTTGGACAAGATCCTGATTCGTGGGGCCCGAACCCACAACCTGAAGAACATCGACCTGACCCTGCCACGGGACAAACTGATCGTCATCACCGGCTTGTCCGGATCCGGCAAATCGTCCCTGGCGTTCGACACGCTGTACGCCGAAGGCCAGCGCCGCTATGTCGAGTCGCTGTCGGCCTATGCCCGGCAGTTTTTGTCGATGATGGAAAAGCCTGACGTCGACACCATTGAAGGCTTGTCGCCAGCCATTTCCATCGAACAGAAGTCGACCTCGCACAACCCGCGTTCGACGGTCGGCACCATTACCGAAATCTACGACTACCTGCGCCTGCTCTACGCTCGCGTCGGTATTCCGCGCTGCCCGGATCACGACATTCCGCTGGAAGCGCAGACCGTCAGCCAGATGGTCGACCTGGTCCTCGCCCAACCGGAGGGCAGCAAACTGATGCTGCTGGCGCCGGTGATTCGCGAGCGCAAAGGCGAACACCTTTCGGTCTTCGAAGAACTGCGCGCCCAGGGCTTTGTCCGGGCCCGGGTCAACGGCAGGATCTGCGAACTGGACGAACTGCCGAAGCTGGACAAGCAGAAGAAGCATTCGATTGACGTCATCGTCGACCGCTTCAAGGTCCGCGCCGATCTGCAACAGCGTCTGGCCGAATCCTTCGAGACCGCGCTGAAACTGGCGGATGGCATTGCCCTGGTCGCACCGATGGACGACGAACCCGGCGAAGAGATGATCTTCTCCGCGCGCTTCGCCTGCCCGATCTGCGGTCACGCGATCAGCGAGCTGGAACCCAAGCTGTTCTCCTTCAACAACCCGGCCGGCGCCTGCCCGACGTGCGATGGTCTGGGCGTGAAGCAATTCTTCGACATCAAGCGACTGGTCAATGGCGAACTGACCCTGGCCGAAGGTGCGATTCGCGGCTGGGACAGGCGTAACGTCTATTACTTCCAGATGCTCGGGTCGCTGGCGGCGCACTACAAATTCAGCCTCGAAGTACCGTTCAACGAACTGCCGGCCGATCAGCAGAAATTCATCCTGCACGGCAGCGGTTCCCAGAACGTCGATTTCAAATACCTGAATGACCGTGGCGACATCGTCAAACGTTCGCACCCGTTTGAAGGCATCGTGCCAAACCTGGAACGTCGCTACCGCGAAACCGAATCGGCTTCGGTGCGTGAAGAGCTGGCCAAGTTCCTCAGCACCCAGCATTGCCCGGATTGCCGTGGCACCCGCCTGCGTCGCGAGGCGCGGCATGTCTGGGTCGGCGAGAAGACGCTGCCGGCGGTAACCAATCTGCCGATTGGCGATGCATGCGAATACTTCGGCGTGCTGAAGCTGACCGGGCGTCGCGGTGAAATTGCCGACAAGATCCTCAAGGAAATCCGCGAGCGCCTGCAGTTCCTGGTCAACGTCGGCCTCGACTATCTGTCGCTGGATCGCAGTGCCGACACGTTGTCCGGTGGCGAGGCGCAGCGGATTCGCCTGGCCAGTCAGATTGGTGCCGGTCTGGTGGGCGTTCTATACATCCTCGATGAACCGTCGATTGGTCTACACCAACGCGACAACGACCGTTTGCTCGGCACGCTCAAACATCTACGGGATATCGGCAACACGGTGATCGTGGTCGAACACGATGAAGATGCCATTCGCCTGGCTGACTATGTCGTGGATATCGGCCCGGGTGCCGGCGTGCACGGGGGGCATATCGTCGCCGAAGGTACGCCAGCGCAAGTCATGGCTCACCCTGACTCACTGACCGGCAAGTACTTGTCGGGTCGGGTGAAGATTGCTGTTCCAGCCAAACGCACACCGCGTAACAAGAAATTGTCGCTGTCCCTCAAGGGCGCTCGCGGCAACAACTTGCGCAACGTCGATCTGGAGATTCCGATTGGCCTGCTGACCTGCGTTACCGGCGTGTCCGGTTCGGGCAAGTCGACGCTGATCAACAACACGCTGTTCCCTTTGAGTGCGACGGCACTCAACGGTGCGACGACGCTTGAGGCTGCGGCTCACGACAGCATCAAAGGGCTGGAACACCTGGACAAGGTCGTCGACATCGACCAGAGCCCGATCGGCCGCACGCCACGCTCCAACCCGGCGACGTACACAGGGCTGTTCACGCCGATTCGCGAACTGTTCGCCGGCGTGCCGGAATCCCGTTCCCGCGGTTACGGGCCGGGGCGTTTCTCCTTCAACGTGAAGGGCGGACGCTGCGAAGCCTGCCAGGGCGACGGCCTGATCAAGGTTGAAATGCACTTCCTGCCGGACATCTATGTTCCGTGCGACGTCTGCAAGAGCAAGCGCTACAACCGCGAAACGCTGGAGATCAAGTACAAGGGCAAGAGCATCCACGAAACCCTCGAGATGACCATCGAGGAAGCCCGGGTGTTCTTCGACGCGGTGCCGGCACTGGCACGCAAGCTTCAGACGCTGATGGATGTCGGCCTGTCGTACATCAAGCTGGGGCAATCGGCGACCACGCTGTCTGGTGGTGAAGCGCAGCGAGTGAAATTGTCCCGCGAGCTGTCCAAGCGCGATACCGGCAAGACGCTGTACATCCTCGATGAGCCAACCACCGGTTTGCACTTCGCGGATATTCAGCAACTGCTCGACGTGCTGCATCGACTGCGCGACCACGGCAACACCGTGGTGGTGATCGAGCACAATCTGGACGTGATCAAGACCGCTGACTGGTTGGTGGATCTGGGGCCGGAAGGTGGTTCCAAAGGCGGGCAGATCATTGCCGTCGGTACGCCGGAAGAAGTCTCCGAGATGAAGCAGTCTCACACCGGTTTCTATCTCAAACCGCTGCTGGCTCGCGACAGGGACTGAATCAAGCCCATGAAAAAGCCCCTGTCACTTTGTCGGTGACAGGGGCTTTTTCGTTGACACTGTAGGAGCACAGCTTGCTGGCGATGGCGATATCAAGGAAGCCTTCGCCAGCAAGCTGTGCTCCTACGGTTCAATGTCAGGTGTGAGATTGCAGGTAATTTTCCAGACCGATCAACTTGATAAGCCCCAACTGCTTCTCGAGCCAGTAGGTGTGGTCTTCTTCGGTGTCGTTCAGTTGAATGCGCAGCATCTCGCGGCTGACGTAGTCTTTGTGCTGCTCGCAGAGTTCGATACCCTTGCAGAGTGCGGCGCGGACTTTGTATTCCAGTCGCAGGTCGGCAGCGAGCATGTCAGGAACCGTGGTGCCGACATCAAGATCGTCCGGACGCATGCGTGGCGTGCCTTCGAGCATCAGGATTCGGCGCATCAGCGCATCGGCGTGCCCCGCTTCCTCTTCCATCTCGTGGTTGATTCGTTCGTAGAGCTTGGTGAATCCCCAGTCCTCATACATCCGCGAGTGAACGAAATATTGATCACGCGCGGCCAGTTCGCCGGTCAGCAACGTGTTGAGGTAATCGATTACGTCTGGGTGGCCTTGCATCGCCCTACATCTCCCTGCTTGAAAGTCTGTAGTTTGAACCACAGCGACTGTTTGGTCACTTGGTTTGCGCGATAAAAGCGAAGATATTCTGAGAAAAGTAGTTTAAATAGCGCAAAAACCGCCCTAATGAGGGCGGTTCTGTTTCTCGTTTAGACTTCGTTAATCTGTACGTTGAGCGCCTTTGCGATTGCGTCTCCATAAGCCGGGTCGGCCTTGAAGAAATGCTGCAATTGGCGATCCACTACATCAGCGGAGACCCCTGCCATCGCGCCCGCAATATTGTTGGTCAGCAGGTTTTTCTGCTCATCACTCATCAAACGGAACAACGCACCTGCGTGGCTGTAGTAGTCCGTGTCTTCGCGATGATCGTAACGATCAGCCGCACCGCTCAATGCCAAAGCAGGCTCAGCATAACGAGGCGCCTGTTTTGGCGACTCTACGTAACTGTTCGGCTCGTAGTTCGGCGCTGCACCGCCATTGCTGCCAAACGCCATGGAGCCATCACGCTGGTAGCTGTTGACCGGGCTGCGCGGCGCATTCACCGGCAGTTGCTGATGGTTGGTACCAACACGGTAGCGGTGCGCATCGGCGTAAGCGAACACTCGCCCTTGCAGCATGCGGTCTGGCGACAGGCCGACACCTGGCACCATATTGCTCGGACCGAACGCCGCTTGTTCAACTTCCGCGAAGTAGTTCTGCGGATTGCGGTTGAGCTCGAGCTCACCCACTTCGATCAGTGGGAACTCTTTCTGCGACCAGGTCTTGGTCACATCGAAAGGGTTCTCGTAATGCGCCGCAGCCTGGGCCTCGGTCATGATCTGAATGCACACACGCCATTTTGGAAAGTCGCCACGCTCAATCGCTTCGAACAAGTCGCGCTGTGCGTAATCCGGATCAGTGCCCGCCAGGCGAGCAGCTTCTGCCGGTGCCAGGTTCTTGATCCCTTGCTGGGTCTTGTAATGCCACTTCACCCAGTGACGCTCGCCGCTGGCACTGATCAGGCTGTAGGTGTGGCTGCCGAAGCCGTGCATGTGACGGTAGCCGTCAGGGATGCCACGGTCCGAAAACAGGATGGTGACCTGGTGCAGCGCCTCAGGCGAGTGCGACCAGAAGTCCCACATCATCTGCGCACTTTTCAGGTTGCTTTGCGGCAGGCGTTTTTGGGTGTGGATAAAGTCCGGAAACTTGAGCGGATCGCGAATGAAGAACACTGGAGTGTTGTTGCCAACGATGTCCCAGTTACCTTCCTCGGTATAGAACTTCAGGGCGAAGCCACGTGGATCGCGCTCTGTGTCAGCCGAGCCGCGCTCACCGCCCACGGTGGAAAACCGCAGAAACGTTGGGGTCTGCTTGCCGACGGATTCGAACAGCTTGGCGCTGGTGTACTCAGTGATGTCGCGCGTCACGGTGAACGTACCGTAAGCACCCGAGCCCTTGGCGTGTACGCGGCGCTCAGGAATGTTTTCACGGTTGAAGTGGGCAAGCTTCTCGATCAGGTGGAAGTCGTCGAGCAGCAACGGGCCGCGAGGGCCGGCGGAGCGGGAATTCTGGTTGTCGGCGACAGGAGCGCCACTGGCGGTGGTAAGTATTTTATTTTGGCTCATGCGATCTCTTCCTCTGTCAGTCTTGAACTGCCGGCTAATCGGCTGAGAGGGAGTATTGATCACCAACGTTACACCTACAAATTCATTAACTTGTAAGTGTCGATAGAAAATTACTAACGAAGAGCCTACTTTTCAGACGCCCACAAAAAACCGGGCACTAGGCCCGGTTCTTCGTTTCAGACTGACGTCTTACTCAGCGGATACAGCTTCACCGCCGGTAGCACGATCAACCAACTCGACGTACGCCATAGGCGCGTTGTCGCCAGTGCGGAAGCCGCACTTGAGGATGCGCAGGTAGCCACCCTCACGGGTAGCGTAACGCTTGCCCAAGTCGTTGAAGAGCTTACCAACGATAGCTTTCGAACGAGTACGGTCGAAAGCCAGACGGCGGTTAGCCAGGCTGTCTGTCTTGGCCAAAGTGATCAGCGGCTCAGCAACGCGACGCAGTTCTTTAGCTTTCGGCAGTGTAGTTTTGATCAGCTCGTGCTCGAACAGCGACACTGCCATGTTTTGGAACATGGCCTTGCGGTGCGAGCTAGTGCGGCTCAGGTGACGACCACTTTTACGATGACGCATGGTTCATTCCTTACCAAACACGACGTTCGGTGATTACGACGATCAGGCAGTCGCCTTGTCGTCCTTCTTAAGACTTGCAGGCGGCCAGTTGTCGAGGCGCATGCCGAGGGACAGACCGCGGGAGGCCAGAACGTCCTTGATTTCAGTCAAGGATTTCTTGCCAAGGTTCGGAGTCTTCAACAGCTCTACTTCGGTACGCTGAATCAGGTCACCGATGTAGTAGATGTTTTCCGCCTTAAGGCAGTTAGCCGAACGTACAGTCAGTTCCAGATCGTCAACCGGGCGAAGCAGGATCGGATCGATCTCGTCTTCCTGCTCGACAACCACTGGCTCACTGTCACCTTTGAGGTCGACGAACGCAGCCAACTGCTGTTGCAGAATGGTTGCAGCGCGACGGATAGCCTCTTCAGGATCCAGAGTACCGTTGGTTTCCAGATCAATAACCAGCTTGTCCAGGTTAGTACGCTGTTCGACACGGGCGTTTTCCACCACGTATGCGATACGGCGAACCGGGCTGAACGAAGAGTCAAGCTGCAAGCGACCGATGCTGCGGCTTTCGTCTTCATCGCTCTGACGCGAGTCTGCCGGTTCATAACCACGACCACGAGCTACGGTGAGCTTCATGTTCAGGGCGCCGTTAGACGCCAGGTTAGCGATTACGTGATCGGGGTTAACGATCTCGACATCATGATCCAGCTGAATATCGGCAGCGGTAACCACCCCCGAACCCTTCTTCGACAAGGTCAGCGTAACTTCGTCACGACCGTGCAGCTTGATAGCCAGACCTTTAAGGTTCAACAGGATTTCAATTACGTCTTCCTGTACGCCTTCGATTGCGCTGTACTCATGGAGTACACCGTCAATCTCGGCCTCGACTACTGCACAGCCGGGCATTGAGGACAACAGGATGCGGCGCAGCGCGTTGCCCAGGGTGTGGCCGAAACCACGCTCGAGAGGCTCGAGAGTGATCTTGGCGCGGGTTGGACTGACAACCTGCACATCAATATGGCGGGGTGTCAGGAACTCATTTACCGAAATCTGCATGGATGCACCTATTTTCTAGCCCTTACTTGGAGTAGAGCTCGACAATCAGGCTTTCGTTGATGTCGGCGGACAGATCACTGCGAGCTGGAACGTTCTTGAAAACGCCCGACTTCTTCTCAGTGTCTACTTCTACCCATTCTACGCGGCCACGTTGGGCACACAGATCGAGAGCTTGGACAATGCGAAGTTGGTTCTTTGCTTTCTCGCGAATCGCGACCACGTCACCAGCACGAACCTGGTAAGACGGTACGTTTACGGTCTGGCCGTTAACGCTGACGGATTTGTGCGATACCAGCTGACGGGATTCGGCACGAGTAGAGCCAAAACCCATACGGTATACAACGTTGTCCAGACGGCATTCGAGCAGTTGCAGCAGGTTTTCACCGGTTGCACCTTTCTTGCCAGCAGCTTCTTTGTAGTAGCCGCTGAATTGACGCTCGAGAACGCCGTAGATACGACGGACCTTCTGCTTTTCACGCAGTTGGGTGCCGTAATCGGACTGGCGACCGCGGCGTTGGCCGTGGATACCAGGTGCTGCTTCAATGTTGCACTTCGATTCGATCGCGCGCACGCCGCTCTTCAGAAAGAGATCGGTGCCTTCGCGACGAGCGAGTTTGCATTTTGGACCAATGTAACGAGCCATTCTTTACAATCTCCTGGATTACACGCGGCGCTTCTTCGGCGGACGGCACCCGTTGTGCGGGATTGGCGTCACGTCGGTGATGCTGGCGATCTTGTAGCCACAGCCGTTCAAAGCGCGGACTGCAGATTCACGACCTGGGCCTGGACCTTTGACGTTAACGTCGAGGTTTTTCAGACCGTATTCCAGCGCAGCTTGGCCAGCACGTTCAGCAGCTACTTGAGCAGCAAACGGGGTGGACTTGCGGGAACCGCGGAAACCCGAACCACCGGAGGTAGCCCAGGAAAGAGCGTTGCCTTGACGGTCGGTGATGGTCACGATTGTGTTGTTAAAAGAAGCATGGATGTGGGCGATGCCATCAACCACTGTCTTTTTAACTTTTTTACGAGGACGAGCAGCAGGTTTAGCCATGATTAATTTCCTGTCGATTCGCTGGGGCGATTACTTGCGGATCGGCTTACGCGGACCTTTACGGGTACGCGCGTTAGTCTTGGTACGCTGACCGCGTACTGGAAGACCACGACGATGACGCAGACCGCGATAGCAACCGAGGTCCATCAAACGCTTGATTTTCATGTTGATTTCGCGACGCAGGTCACCTTCAGTGGTGAACTTCGCCACTTCGCCACGCAGCTGTTCAATCTGCTCGTCGCTCAGATCCTTGATCTTTGCGGCTGGGTTTACCCCAGTCACTGCACAGATCTTCTGTGCAGTAGTGCGACCAACACCATAGATGTAGGTCAGCGAGATAACAGTATGCTTGTTATCTGGAATGTTAACGCCTGCAATACGGGCCATTCAGTGGGACTCCAATTGACAGCTACCTACGCCCCGGAAGCCAAGAAATAGGGCGCGAGATAATATCGCTGTAATAACAAATAATCAACCCGGTAGCGCACTAGCTACCGGGCTTGAAGCACAATCACACTCAGCCTTGGCGCTGTTTGTGACGCGGTTCCGCGCTGCAAATTACTCGAACAACACCTTCGCGGCGAATAATCTTGCAGTTACGGCACAGCTTTTTCACCGATGCACGAACTTTCATCACCAACTCCTCGAACCTTATGGGTACTCAGCGCAACATGCCGCTGCCGTAACCCTTCAGGTTGGCTTTCTTCATCAGGGATTCGTACTGGTGCGAAACGAGGTGCGATTGTACTTGGGACATGAAGTCCATCACAACCACGACGACGATCAGCAACGAGGTCCCGCCAAGGTAGAACGGTACGTTTGCCGCAACCACCAGGAACTGGGGAAGCAGACACACGGCCGTCATGTAAAGAGCACCGAACATGGTCAAGCGAGTCAGAACGCCATCAATGTAGCGCGCAGACTGCTCACCTGGACGGATGCCCGGAATAAAGGCACCGGACTTCTTCAGGTTTTCCGCTACGTCTTTCGGATTGAACATCAACGCCGTATAGAAGAAGCAGAAGAAAATAATCCCTGCACTAAACAGCAGAATATTCAACGGCTGACCAGGAGCGATCGACTGCGAGATGTCCTGCAACCAGCCCATACCTTCAGACTGGCCGAACCAGGCACCCAACGAAGCCGGGAACAGCAAAATGCTGCTCGCGAAAATGGCCGGAATAACACCGGCCATGTTCACCTTCAGCGGCAAGTGGCTAGTCTGCGCAGCGAAGACCTTACGGCCCTGCTGACGCTTGGCGTAGTGAACAGCAATACGACGCTGACCACGCTCAATGAACACCACGAAACCGATAATCGCTACTGCCAGCAAACCGATGGCAACCAGGGCGAAGATGTTGATATCACCCTGACGTGCAGACTCGAAAGACTGCCCGATCGCTCTCGGAAGACCGGCGACGATACCCGAAAAAATCAACATCGAGATACCGTTGCCAACACCACGCTCAGTAATCTGCTCACCCAGCCACATCATGAACATCGCACCAGCCACAAACGTGGATACCGCGACGAAATGGAAGCCAAAGTCACCAGTGAACGCAACGCCCTGCCCTGCCAGACCAATGGACATGCCAATTGCCTGAACAAGAGCGAGGACGACAGTGCCGTAGCGGGTGTACTGGCTGATCTTGCGACGGCCAGCTTCACCTTCCTTCTTCAACTGCTCCAGCTGCGGGCTGACGGCGGTCATCAGCTGCATGATGATCGATGCCGAAATGTACGGCATGATCCCCAATGCAAAGATGCTCATCCGCTCCAGCGCGCCGCCGGAAAACATGTTGAACAAGCTAAGAATGGTCCCCTCATTCTGTCGAAACAGGTCCGCGAGTCGGTCCGGGTTGATACCTGGAACCGGGATGTGTGCGCCTATTCGGTAGACGATAATCGCCAGGAACAGAAAACGCAGACGAGCCCAGAGTTCAGACATACCGCCTTTGCCGAGCGCAGAGAGAGCACCTTGCTTAGCCATTTATTCCTCGAACTTGCCGCCAGCTGCTTCGATAGCCGCACGCGCACCTTTGGTGGCGCCGATTCCCTTTCCGATGGTAACAGCGCGAGTCACTTCACCGGACAGCATGATTTTCACACGCTGTACGTTGACGTTGATCACGTTGGCATCTTTCAAGGACTGCACGGTGACGATGTCGCCTTCCACTTTAGCCAGCTCGGACAAACGCACTTCTGCGCGATCCATGGCTTTCAGGGAAACGAAACCGAACTTCGGCAGGCGACGATGCAGCGGCTGTTGACCGCCTTCAAAGCCTGGAGCAATGGTGCCACCGGAGCGGGAGGATTGACCTTTGTGGCCACGGCCACCGGTCTTACCCAAACCACTACCGATACCACGGCCCGGACGATGCTTTTCGCGACGGGAACCCGGCGCTGGACTCAGATCATTGAGTTTCATCGATTAACCCTCGACACGCAGCATGTAGTAAGCCTTGTTGATCATCCCGCGATTCTCGGGAGTATCAAGTACTTCTACAGTGTGACCGATGCGACGCAGACCCAGACCCTTAACGCACAGTTTGTGGTTAGGGATGCGGCCGGTCATGCTTTTGATCAGCGTAACTTTAACGGTAGCCATGATCAGAAGATCTCCTTGACGCTTTTGCCACGCTTGGCGGCAATGGATTCAGGAGACTGCATAGCTTTCAAACCTTTGAAAGTGGCGTGAACCACGTTTACCGGGTTAGTCGAGCCGTAGCACTTGGCCAGAACGTTCTGAACGCCAGCAACTTCGAGGACAGCACGCATAGCGCCGCCAGCGATGATACCGGTACCTTCAGAAGCAGGCTGCATGTACACCTTCGAAGCGCCGTGACCGGACTTCATTGCGTACTGCAGAGTGGTGCCGTTCAGGTCAACTTGGATCATGTTGCGGCGAGCAGCTTCCATTGCCTTCTGGATCGCAGCAGGCACTTCACGTGACTTGCCACGGCCGAAGCCAACACGCCCTTTACCGTCACCAACCACGGTCAACGCGGTGAAAGTGAAGATACGGCCGCCTTTAACGGTTTTGGCTACGCGGTTAACTTGAACCAGCTTCTCGATGTAGCCTTCGTCGCGCTTTTGGTCGTTATTTGACATAACTTAGAACTCCAGCCCAGCTTCACGAGCAGCATCAGCCAGCGCCTTGACGCGGCCGTGGTACTTGAAGCCAGAGCGGTCGAAAGCCACCTGCGAGACGCCAGCGGCTTTAGCACGCGTAGCGACCAGCTGGCCAACCTTAGTGGCCGCGTCGATGTTGCCAGTGGCGCCATCACGCAGTTCTTTATCCAAAGTCGAGGCAGATGCCAGGACTTTGTTGCCGTCGGCCGAAATGACCTGGGCGTAGATGTGCTGCGACGAGCGGAACACGCAGAGACGCACGACTTCGAGTTCGTGCATTTTCAGGCGTGCTTTGCGAGCGCGACGCAGTCGAGTAACTTTTTTGTCGGTCATTTGCTATGCCCTACTTCTTCTTGGCTTCTTTACGACGGACGACTTCGTCCGCGTAGCGCACACCTTTGCCTTTGTACGGCTCTGGTGGACGGAAGTCGCGGATCTCGGCGGCCACTTGACCTACCAGCTGCTTATCGATGCCCTTGATCAGGATATCGGTCTGGCTAGGAGTCTCAGCGGTGATGCCTTCCGGCAGTTCATAATCCACTGGGTGCGAGAAGCCAAGAGCCAGGTTCAGCACTGTGCCTTTTGCTTGCGCTTTGTAACCAACACCGACCAGCTGGAGCTTACGCTCGAAGCCTTGGCTTACGCCTTGGACCATGTTGTTTACCAACGCACGAGTGGTACCAGCCATTGCGCGAGTTTGTTGATCGCCATTGCGAGCAGCAAAACGCAGCTCACCAGCTTCTTCAACGATCTCAACGGACGAATGGATGTTCAGTTCGAGAGTACCCTTGGCACCCTTCACCGAAAGCTGTTGGCCTGCGAATTTGACTTCGACGCCGGCTGGCAGCTTAACGGGGTTCTTAGCGACGCGTGACATGCTTATCCCCCCTTAGAACACAGTGCAAAGAACTTCGCCGCCGACACCGGCAGCGCGCGCAGCACGATCCGTCATCACACCTTTGTTGGTGGAGACGATAGACACACCGAGACCGCCACGAACTTTTGGCAGATCATCGACGGACTTGTACTGACGCAGGCCTGGACGGCTAACGCGCTTCACTTCCTCGATGACCGGACGGCCTTCGAAGTACTTCAGCTCGATGGACAGCAGTGGCTTGATTTCGCTGCTGATCTGATAACCCGCAATGTAACCTTCGTCCTTCAGGACTTTGGCAACAGCTACCTTCAAAGTAGAAGATGGCATGCTTACGACGGACTTTTCAGCCATCTGGGCATTACGGATTCGAGTTAGCATGTCCGCTAACGGGTCCTGCATACTCATGGGCTAGACGCTCCTAATACACAAAAAATTAGCCTTGCGGCTACTACGTGTCGCCGAGGACATCCGTGCGAAAAAAGCACGGGCTCAGGCGAGCCGGGTATTCTAGACACACCCCACAAATGAATCAAGCCCCAAAAGGGGCTTGATTCAAGTTCAAGGTCACCGGCGGTCAGGATCTTGCGAACCTGGACGCCGAGACTTTGATAGTGCTTACCAGCTGGCTTTAACCAGACCAGGTACGTCACCACGCATTGCAGCTTCACGCAGTTTGTTACGGCCGAGGCCGAACTTGCGGTAAACGCCGTGTGGACGACCGGTCAGGCGGCAGCGGTTACGCATGCGCGAAGCGCTTGCGTCACGTGGCTGCTTTTGCAGAGCTACTGTAGCTTCCCAACGCGCTTCTGGACTTGCGTTCAGATCAACGATGATTGCTTTCAGTGCTGCACGCTTTTTGGCGTACTTGGCAACCGTGAGCTGACGCTTCAGCTCGCGGTTTTTCATGCTCATCTTGGCCATTTTCCTACTCCAATCAGTTGCGGAACGGGAATTTGAAAGCACGCAACAGGGCGCGACCTTCATCATCGTTCTTGGCAGTGGTGGTCAGGGTAATGTCCAGACCGCGGAGAGCATCGATCTTGTCGTAGTCGATTTCCGGGAAGATGATCTGCTCTTTAACGCCCATGCTGTAGTTACCACGACCATCGAAGGACTTGGCATTCAGGCCGCGGAAGTCGCGAACCCGAGGCAGGGAGATCGACAGCAGACGATCCAGGAACTCGTACATACGCTCACGGCGCAGGGTCACTTTGACGCCGATCGGCCAACCTTCACGGACTTTAAAGCCAGCGATGGATTTCCGAGCGTAAGTCACAACGACTTTCTGGCCGGTGATCTTTTCCAGGTCGGCAACAGCGTGCTCGATGACTTTTTTGTCACCGACTGCTTCGCCCAGACCCATGTTCAGGGTGATTTTGGTAACGCGTGGAACTTCCATCACGTTCGAAAGCTTAAGTTCTTCCTTAAGCTTCGGTGCGATTTCTTTCCAGTAAATCTCTTTTAGTCGTGCCATGGTCTCATCTACCTAGCAGTGTTCAAGCATCAACCGCTTTTTGGGTCGACTTGAAGACACGAATTTTCTTGCCGTCTTCTACTTTGAAACCAACGCGATCAGCCTTGTTGGTTTCGCCGTTGAAAATGGCTACGTTAGAAGCATCCAGCGGAGCTTCTTTCTCGACGATACCGCCTTGTACGCCCGACATCGGGTTAGGCTTGGTATGACGCTTGACCAGGTTCAGACCACCGATAACCAGACGGTTATTAGCGAGAACCTTAAGCACCTTACCGCGCTTACCTTTGTCTTTGCCGGCGATCACGATGATCTCGTCGTCACGACGAATCTTTTGCATGTCGGATCTCCTTACAGCACTTCTGGGGCGAGCGAGACGATCTTCATGAACTTCTCAGTACGAAGTTCACGGGTCACTGGCCCAAAGATACGGGTGCCGATCGGCTCTTGCTTGTTGTTCAGAAGAACAGCAGCGTTGCCATCAAAGCGGATAATGGAGCCATCAGCACGACGAACGCCGTGACGAGTGCGGACTACAACAGCAGTCATCACTTGGCCTTTTTTCACTTTACCGCGAGGAATTGCTTCCTTCACGGTAACTTTGATGATGTCACCGATACCAGCGTAACGACGATGGGAGCCACCCAGCACCTTGATGCACATAACGCGGCGAGCGCCGCTGTTATCGGCCACATCGAGCATGGATTGAGTCTGAATCATATAATTTCTCCGACCCCTAGTCCTTAGACTTCCACAGCGCGTTCGAGAACATCAACCAGCGCCCAAGACTTGGTCTTGGCCAAAGGACGAGTTTCACGAATAGTGACTTTGTCGCCGATGTGGCACTGATTGGTTTCGTCGTGCGCGTGCAGCTTAGTCGAACGCTTAACGTATTTACCGTAGATCGGGTGCTTAACGCGACGCTCGATCAGAACGGTGATGGTCTTGTCCATTTTGTCGCTGACAACACGGCCAGTCAGCGTACGGACGGTTTTTTCGGCTTCAGCCATGATTACTTACCTGCCTGCTGTTTGAGCACAGTCTTCACGCGAGCGATGTCACGCTTAACTTGCCGGAGCAGGTGAGACTGCCCCAACTGGCCAGTTGCTTTCTGCATGCGCAGATTGAACTGGTCGCGCAGCAGGCCGAGCAGTTGCTCGTTAAGCTGCGGCGCGTCTTTTTCACGAAGTTCGTTCGCTTTCATCACATCACCGTCCGTTTAACGAAGGCAGTGGCGAGCGGCAGCTTTGCAGCAGCCAGGGCAAATGCCTCACGCGCCAGCTCTTCAGAAACACCCTCGATTTCATACAGGACTTTGCCTGGCTGAATCTGGGCAACCCAGTATTCCACGCTACCTTTACCTTTACCCATCCGAACTTCGAGTGGCTTCTTGGAAATAGGCTTGTCCGGGAATACACGGATCCAGATCTTGCCGCCACGTTTAACGTGACGGGTCAGAGCACGACGCGCTGACTCGATCTGACGAGCGGTGAGACGACCACGAGCTACAGACTTCAGCGCGAACTCGCCGAAGCTGACTTTGCTACCGCGCAATGCCAGGCCACGGTTGTGACCAGTCATCTGCTTGCGGAACTTCGTACGCTTTGGTTGCAACATTTGGCGTACCCCTTACTTAGCAGCTTTTTTACGAGGCGCTGGTGCTTGTGGTTTCAGTTCTTCTTGGCGACCACCAATTACTTCGCCTTTGAAGATCCAAACCTTTACACCGATCACACCGTAAGTGGTGTGAGCTTCGTAGTTGGCATAGTCGATGTCGGCACGCAGGGTGTGCAGTGGCACACGACCTTCGCGATACCATTCAGTACGTGCGATTTCAGCACCGCCGAGACGACCGCTCACTTGGATTTTGATGCCTTTGGCACCAATGCGCATGGCGTTCTGTACAGCGCGCTTCATAGCGCGACGGAACATTACGCGACGCTCCAGCTGCTGAGCTACGCTCTGCGCAACCAACATACCGTCGAGTTCCGGCTTGCGGATTTCTTCGATATTGATGTGCACAGGCACACCCATTTGCTTGGTCAGGTCCTGACGCAGTTTCTCAACATCTTCACCTTTCTTCCCGATAACGATACCTGGACGAGCGGTGTGGATGGTGATACGTGCAGTTTGGGCCGGACGATGGATATCGATACGGCTTACGGACGCGCTTTTTAGTTTGTCTTGGAGATACTCACGCACCTTCAGATCAGCGAACAAATAGTCCGCATAAGTCCGACCGTCTGCGTACCAGACGGAGGTGTGCTCCTTGACGATTCCCAGGCGAATGCCAATGGGATGTACTTTCTGACCCATCTCTTCGACTCCGTTACTTGTCAGCAACCTTGACAGTGATATGGCAAGACCGCTTGACGATGCGATCAGCACGGCCTTTGGCACGTGGCATGATTCGCTTCAGCGAACGCCCTTCGTTGACGAAAACGGTGCTGACTTTAAGGTCATCAACGTCTGCGCCTTCGTTATGCTCGGCGTTGGCTACGGCCGACTCCAGCACTTTCTTCATGATCTCGGCGGCTTTCTTACTGCTGAAAGCCAACAAGTTGAGCGCTTCGCCCACCTTCTTCCCGCGGATCTGGTCGGCGACCAAGCGGGCTTTCTGGGCGGAGATTCGAGCGCCCGACAACTTAGCGGCTACTTCCATTTCCTAACCCCTTAACGCTTGGCTTTCTTGTCAGCCACGTGCCCACGATAAGTGCGGGTACCGGCGAACTCGCCCAGTTTGTGGCCGACCATGTCTTCGTTCACGAGAACTGGCACATGTTGACGACCGTTGTGTACTGCGATGGTCAGACCGACCATTTGTGGCAGGATCATCGAACGGCGCGACCAGGTTTTAACTGGTTTGCGATCGTTCTTTTCCGCCGCCACTTCGATCTTCTTCAGTAGGTGAAGATCGATAAAAGGACCTTTTTTCAGAGAACGTGGCACTGTCGTATCCCTCTATTTACTTGCGACGACGGACGATCATTTTGTCGGTACGCTTATTACCACGAGTCTTCGCGCCCTTAGTCGGGAAGCCCCATGGCGATACCGGATGACGACCACCAGAGGTACGACCTTCACCACCACCATGTGGGTGGTCAACCGGGTTCATGGCAACACCACGAACGGTTGGGCGAACGCCACGCCAGCGTTTGGCACCAGCTTTACCCAGCGAACGCAGGCTGTGCTCGGAGTTCGAGACTTCGCCCAGGGTCGCGCGGCATTCAGCCAGCACTTTACGCATCTCACCAGAACGCAGACGCAGGGTCACATAGACACCTTCACGAGCGATCAGCTGAGCCGAAGCACCAGCGGAACGAGCGATTTGCGCGCCTTTACCTGGCTTCAATTCGATGCCGTGTACGGTACTACCAACTGGAATGCTGCGCAGTTGCAACTGGTTGCCCGGCTTGATCGGAGCCAAAGCACCCGAAATCAGCTGGTCACCAGCGTTCACGCCTTTAGGGGCGATGATGTAACGGCGTTCGCCGTCTGCGTACAACATAAGAGCAATGTGAGCAGTACGGTTTGGATCGTATTCGATACGCTCGACAGTGGCTGGAATGCCATCTTTGTCGTTGCGACGGAAATCGACCAGACGATAATGCTGCTTATGGCCACCACCGATGTGACGAGTGGTAATACGACCATTGTTGTTACGACCACCAGACTTCGATTTCTTCTCGAGCAGCGGTGCGTGAGGAGCGCCTTTATGCAGCTCCTGGTTGACCACCTTGACCACATGACGGCGGCCAGGGGAAGTCGGTTTGCATTTAACGATTGCCATGATGCACCCCTTCCTTACTCAGCACTGCTGCTGAAATCGAGATCTTGGCCTGGCTGAAGGGAGATAACTGCCTTCTTCCAGTCATTACGCTTGCCCAGACCGCGAGCAGTGCGCTTGCTCTTACCCAGAACATTCAGGGTAGTAACACGCTCTACTTTCACGCTGAACAGGCTTTCGACGGCCTTCTTGATTTCCAGCTTGGTTGCGTCAGTGGCAACCTTGAAAACGAACTGGCCTTTCTTGTCTGCCAGAACCGTAGCCTTCTCGGAAACGTGCGGGCCAAGCAGAACTTTAAATACGCGTTCCTGGTTCATCCCAGCAGCTCCTCGAATTTCTTCACGGCCGACACGGTGATCAACACCTTGTCGTATGCGATCAGACTAACTGGATCGGAACCTTGCACATCACGTACATCTACGTGCGGCAGGTTGCGAGCAGCCAGGTACAGGTTCTGATCAACAGCGTCAGACACGATCAGAACGTCGGTCAGGCTCATGTTGTTCAGTTTGCCCAGCAGGTCTTTGGTTTTCGGCGTTTCAACGGCGAAATCCTGAACCACGACCAGACGATCAGTACGCACCAGCTCAGCAAGGATGGAACGCATTGCTGCGCGATACATCTTCTTGTTCAGCTTCTGGGAGTGATCCTGAGGACGAGCTGCGAAAGTGGTACCGCCGCCACGCCAGATTGGGCTACGGATAGTACCGGCACGAGCACGGCCAGTACCTTTCTGACGCCATGGGCGCTTACCGCCACCACGAACGTCGGAACGGGTCTTTTGCTGCTTGCTACCTTGACGGCCGCCGGCCATGTAGGCCACGACTGCTTGGTGAACCAGCGTCTCGTTGAATTCGCCGCCAAATGTCAGTTCGGAAACTTCGATCGCTTGAGCGTCATTTACATTTAATTGCATGTCAGCTTCCCCTTAACCGCGAGCCTTGGCTGCTGGACGTACAACCAAGTTGCCGCCAGTAGCGCCAGGAACAGCGCCCTTGACCAACAACAGATTGCGTTCAGCGTCCACGCGCACTACTTCGAGGGACTGCACGGTCACGCGCTCAGCGCCCATATGACCGGACATTTTTTTGCCCTTGAATACACGACCAGGAGTCTGGCACTGGCCGATAGAGCCTGGAACGCGGTGGGACACGGAGTTACCGTGGGTATTATCTTGCCCGCGGAAGTTCCAACGCTTGATCGTACCCTGGAAGCCTTTACCTTTGGACTGACCGGTTACATCAACCAGTTGACCAGCGGCGAAGATTTCAGCGTTGATCAGATCGCCGGCCTGGTACTCGCCTTCTTCAAGACGGAATTCCATTACGGTACGACCAGCGGCAACGTTCGCTTTAGCGAAGTGGCCAGCCTGAGCAGCTGTAACACGCGAAGCACGACGCTCGCCTACAGTGACTTGCACTGCACGATAGCCATCGGTCTCTTCAGTTTTGAACTGGGTGACGCGATTCGGCTCGATCTCAATGACCGTGACCGGAATGGAGACACCTTCTTCGGTGAAAATACGGGTCATACCGCATTTACGACCGACTACACCAATAGTCATGTTGTAAACCTCATGAGTGTACGGGGCTTTCACCCGCTATGGCCGCCCATTTCAGAGCGTTACACGACTAAGACCGAGTCTTAGCCGAGGCTGATCTGCACTTCCACACCGGCCGCAAGATCAAGCTTCATAAGAGCATCAACGGTTTTATCCGTTGGCTGGACGATGTCCAGAACGCGCTTATGAGTACGGATCTCGTACTGGTCACGCGCGTCTTTGTTGACGTGCGGGGAGACCAGAACGGTGAACCGCTCTTTACGGGTAGGCAGTGGAATTGGACCACGCACTTGAGCACCAGTACGTTTCGCGGTTTCCACGATTTCCTGGGTGGATTGGTCGATCAGGCGATGGTCAAAAGCCTTCAACCTGATACGGATTTGCTGATTTTGCATTGGATTTCAGACTCCGGCTGCTATTCCCACCGGGCGCAATACGCCCGTTAAAAGGAGGCGCAATTCTATAGACGCCCCAGATAGGTGTCAACCCAATAAAAAAGCCCCCGCTAAGCGGGGGCTTTTTCAACTCATCAAAGCTTACTCAAAAAGAGCTTACTCGATGATTTTGGCTACGACGCCAGCGCCGACGGTACGACCGCCTTCACGGATAGCGAAACGCAGACCGTCTTCCATTGCGATGGTTTTGATCAGGGTAACAGTCATTTGAATGTTGTCACCTGGCATTACCATTTCAACGCCTTCTGGCAGCTCGCAGTTACCAGTCACGTCAGTAGTACGGAAGTAGAACTGTGGACGGTAGCCTTTGAAGAACGGAGTATGACGACCGCCTTCTTCCTTGCTCAGAACGTAAACTTCTGCGGTGAACTTGGTGTGCGGCTTAACCGAACCTGGCTTAACCAGAACCTGGCCACGCTCAACGTCGTCACGCTTGGTACCACGCAGCAGAACGCCGCAGTTCTCGCCAGCACGACCTTCGTCGAGCAGTTTGCGGAACATTTCAACACCGGTGCAGGTGGTGACGGTGGTGTCACGCAGACCAACGATTTCCAGCGGATCTTGAACGCGAACGATACCGCGCTCGATACGACCAGTCACAACAGTACCGCGACCCGAGATCGAGAATACGTCTTCGATTGGCATCAGGAACGGCTTGTCGGTCAGACGAACTGGCTCTGGGATGTAGCTGTCCAGAGTTTCCACCAGCTTCTTAACAGCAGTGGTACCCATTTCGTTGTCGTCAAGACCTTCAAGAGCCATACGAGCAGAACCGATGATGATCGGAGTGTCGTCGCCCGGGAAGTCGTAGGTGCTCAGCAGATCGCGCACTTCCATCTCAACCAGTTCCAGCAGCTCAGCGTCGTCTACCAGGTCAGCCTTGTTCAGGAAAACCACGATGTACGGAACGCCTACCTGACGGGACAGCAGGATGTGCTCACGGGTTTGTGGCATCGGACCATCAGCGGCCGAGCAAACCAGGATTGCGCCGTCCATCTGTGCAGCACCGGTGATCATGTTCTTCACATAGTCAGCGTGACCTGGGCAGTCAACGTGAGCGTAGTGACGGATCTTCGAGTTGTACTCAACGTGCGCGGTGTTGATGGTGATACCACGAGCCTTTTCTTCTGGAGCGCTGTCGATCTTGTCGAAAGCAACAACAGCCGAACCGAAAACTTCGGAGCAGACGCGAGTCAGAGCAGCAGTCAGAGTGGTTTTACCATGGTCAACGTGACCGATGGTGCCAACGTTGACGTGCGGAAGGGAACGATCAAATTTTTCTTTAGCCACGACAATTAACTCCTAGCCTAAAGGACTGAATCAGCCTTGTTTTTTGGTTACAGTTTCGACGATGTGCGACGGAGCTGTATTGTATTTTTTGAATTCCATAGAGTAGCTTGCGCGACCTTGGGACATGGAACGAACGTCGGTCGCATAACCGAACATCTCACCCAACGGAACCTCGGCACGAATTACTTTACCGGAAACCGTATCTTCCATACCCAGGATCATGCCGCGACGACGGTTAAGGTCGCCCATCACGTCACCCATATAGTCTTCAGGTGTAACAACCTCTACAGCCATGATCGGCTCAAGCAACTCACCACCGCCCTTCTGGGCCAGTTGCTTGGTCGCCATGGAAGCAGCCACCTTAAACGCCATCTCGTTCGAGTCGACGTCATGGTAGGAACCATCAAACACGGTAGCCTTCAGGCCGATCAGCGGATAGCCGGCAACAACGCCGTTCTTCATCTGCTCTTCGATACCCTTCTGGATAGCCGGGATGTATTCCTTAGGAACCACACCACCCACTACTTCGTTCAGGAATTGCAGACCTTCCTGACCTTCGTCAGCAGGAGCAAAACGAATCCAGCAATGACCGAACTGGCCACGACCGCCGGACTGACGAACGAACTTGCCTTCAATTTCGCAGCTCTTCGTGATGCGCTCACGGTACGAAACTTGAGGCTTACCGATGTTGGCTTCGACGTTGAACTCACGGCGCATCCGGTCAACCAGGATGTCCAGGTGCAACTCGCCCATGCCGGAGATGATCGTTTGACCAGTCTCTTCATCAGTCTTGACGCGGAAAGACGGGTCTTCCTGAGCAAGCTTGCCCAGAGCGATACCCATTTTTTCCTGGTCGTCCTTGGTCTTAGGCTCTACGGCAACCGAAATAACCGGCTCCGGGAAGTCCATGCGAACCAGGATGATTGGCTTGTCAGCGTTGCACAAAGTCTCACCAGTGGTGACGTCCTTCATGCCGATCAAGGCCGCGATGTCACCAGCGCGAACTTCCTTGATCTCTTCGCGGGCGTTTGCGTGCATTTGCACCATACGACCCACACGCTCTTTCTTGCCTTTAACCGAGTTGATCACGCCGTCGCCGGAGGCCAACACGCCCGAGTAAACTCGAACAAAGGTCAAGGTACCCACGAACGGGTCGGTAGCGATCTTGAACGCCAGAGCCGAGAACGGCTCGCTGTCGTCTGCGTGACGCTCCATTTCCTTGGTCTCGTCATCCGGGTCAGTACCCTTGATGGCAGGAATGTCGGTAGGAGCAGGCAGGTAGTCGATAACGGCGTCGAGAACCAGGGGAACGCCCTTGTTCTTGAAGGAAGAACCGCAAACAGCCAGAACGATCTCGCCAGCAATAGTACGCTGACGCAGAGCGGCCTTGATTTCCGCGTTGGTGAGTTCTTCACCTTCGAGGTACTTGTTCATCAGCTCTTCGCTGGCTTCGGCCGCAGCTTCAATCATGTTGCTGCGCCACTCGTCAGCCAATTCCTGCAATTCAGCAGGGATAGGCTCGCGACGTGGAGTCATGCCTTTGTCAGCGTCATTCCAGTAAACAGCTTCCATGGACATCAGATCGATCTGACCCTGGAAGTTGTCTTCGGAACCGATAGCCAACTGGATTGGCACCGGAGTGTGACCCAGACGCTGCTTGATCTGACCGATCACGCGCAGGAAGTTTGCACCAGCACGGTCCATCTTGTTTACGTAAACAAGACGTGGAACGCCGTACTTGTTGGCCTGACGCCATACGGTTTCCGACTGAGGCTCAACACCCGAGGTACCGCAGAACACAACGACCGCGCCGTCGAGAACACGCAGGGAACGCTCAACTTCAATAGTGAAGTCAACGTGGCCCGGGGTGTCGATGACGTTGAAGCGATACTGATCTTTGTGCTGCTTCTCGGAACCCTGCCAGAAGGCGGTAATAGCAGCAGAAGTAATGGTAATACCACGCTCCTGCTCCTGCACCATCCAGTCTGTGGTCGCGGCGCCGTCATGCACCTCGCCCATTTTGTGACTTTTGCCAGTGTAAAAAAGGACGCGCTCGGTGGTGGTGGTTTTACCAGCATCCACGTGAGCAACGATACCAATGTTACGGTAGCGATTAATCGGTGTAGTACGAGCCATAAAGCCCTCGCAAAATTAGTGACGCTAAAATTAGAAGCGGTAGTGCGAGAAAGCCTTGTTGGCTTCAGCCATACGGTGCACGTCTTCACGCTTCTTAACTGCAGCACCTTTGCCTTCAGCAGCGTCCAACAGTTCGCCAGCCAAACGCAGAGCCATAGACTTCTCGCCGCGCTTACGGGCGAAGTCTACCAACCAGCGCATTGCCAGAGCGTTACGACGGGACGGACGAACTTCGACCGGAACCTGGTAAGTAGCACCGCCTACACGGCGCGACTTTACTTCGACCAGCGGAGCGATGGCGTCGAGAGCTTTCTCGAAGATTTCCAGGGGGTCGCTGTTCTTGCGTTCTTTAACCTTCTCCAGCGCGCCATAAACGATACGCTCGGCAACGGCTTTCTTGCCGCTTTCCATCACGTGGTTCATGAACTTGGCCAGGATTTGGCTTCCGTATTTTGGATCGTCAAGCACTTCGCGCTTGGCTGCTACGCGTCTTCTTGGCATGGATAAGCCCTCAAACGGTCTTCAGGTTCGCTCGGAATCGGTGCCCTTTCGGGACGCCTCCGACCTTACTCTTATCGACTCAGAAAAATAGATGATTCAGTTTTTACAAAAAGCCACTACTACTTAGGCTTCTTGGTACCGTACTTCGAACGACCTTGGTTACGACCTTTAACGCCGGAAGTATCCAAAGAGCCGCGAACGGTGTGGTAACGAACACCTGGCAAGTCTTTTACACGACCGCCGCGGATCAGTACCACGCTGTGCTCTTGCAGGTTGTGGCCTTCACCGCCGATGTACGAGGAAACCTCGAAACCGTTGGTCAGACGCACACGGCATACTTTACGCAGTGCCGAGTTAGGTTTTTTCGGCGTGGTGGTATACACACGGGTGCATACGCCACGACGTTGCGGGCAGTTCTGCAGCGCAGGCACGTCGGATTTCTCGACGATACGCTTACGCGGCTGACGTACCAGCTGGTTGATAGTTGCCATCTACTAGCTCCACTGTTGTCTTGCGACGCTATTGTCTTGCAAGAAAAGCAAAATGGCAGGAACGAATTCCCGCCAAATTTAGGGGTACAAGAGTCTAAAGAGGATCTTGCCCCCAGTCAAGACAAGGCCCCAACCTTCCCGCTTATCCAACCTCGACAAAATGTCTTGATTCGATGAACGGAACGATCAGGGCCTTGGCTCATTTATCGCAGAACTCAGTTACCGCTCGAGTTCAGCGCTTCGGTCAGTGCAGCTTCCACTTCACTGGCGCTTACGCGCAACGGTTTGTCAGCATCACGACGGCGTTTACGCTCGCTGTGATAAGCCAGACCGGTACCAGCCGGGATCAGACGACCCACGACCACGTTTTCTTTCAGGCCGCGCAGGTAATCGCGCTTGCCGGTTACCGCCGCTTCGGTCAGTACGCGAGTGGTTTCCTGGAAGGAAGCCGCCGAGATGAACGATTCGGTGGACAACGACGCCTTGGTGATACCCAGCAGCACGCGAGTGAACTTGGAAACGAATTTCTCGTCGTTCGCCAGGCGCTCGTTCTCTACCAGTACGTGAGTCAATTCCATCTGGTCGCCCTTGATGAAACTGGAATCGCCGGATTCAGCGATTTCAACTTTACGCAGCATCTGACGCAGGATGGTCTCGATGTGCTTGTCGTTGATCTTCACGCCTTGCAGGCGGTAAACGTCCTGGATCTCGTTCACGATGTACTTGGCCAGCGCACTTACACCCAGCAGACGCAGGATGTCGTGTGGATCGCTCGGGCCGTCGGAGATAACTTCGCCGCGGTTTACCTGTTCGCCTTCGAAGACGTTCAGGTGACGCCACTTCGGAATCAGCTCTTCGTACGGATCGCTACCGTCGTTCGGAGTGATGACCAGACGGCGCTTGCCTTTGGTCTCTTTACCGAACGCGATGGTGCCGCTGACTTCAGCCAGAATCGAGGCTTCTTTCGGACGACGGGCTTCGAACAAGTCGGCAACACGCGGCAGACCACCGGTGATGTCACGGGTTTTCGAAGTCTCTTGCGGAATACGAGCGATAACATCACCGATCGCGATTTTCGCACCGTCCGCAACACCGACCAGGGCGTTGGCTGGCAGGAAGTACTGAGCGATAACGTCAGTGCCTGGCAGCAACAGATCCTTGCCGTTGTCATCAACCATCTTCACAGCAGGACGGATATCTTTACCGGCAGCTGGACGGTCTTTGGCGTCGAGGACTTCAATGTTGGTCATACCGGTCAATTCGTCAGTCTGACGCTTGATCGTGATGCCTTCTTCCATGCCCACGTAGGTCACGGTACCTTTCATTTCGGTAACGATTGGGTGAGTGTGCGGATCCCACTTGGCCACGATTGCGCCAGCGTCGACCTTGTCACCTTCTTTAACCGAAATCACAGCACCGTACGGCAGCTTGTAACGCTCGCGCTCACGACCGAAGTCATCAGCGATTGCCAGCTCACCGGAACGGGACACAGCAACCAGGCAACCATCCACTCGCTCAACGTGCTTCAGGTTGTGCAGACGGACGGTACCGCCATTCTTCACCTGAACGCTGTCAGCTGCGGAGGTCCGGCTTGCCGCACCACCGATGTGGAACGTACGCATGGTCAGCTGGGTGCCCGGCTCACCGATGGACTGGGCAGCGATAACGCCGACCGCTTCACCGATGTTCACCTGGTGACCACGAGCCAAGTCACGGCCGTAGCACTTGGCGCAAATGCCGTAGCGGGTTTCGCAGCTGATCGGCGAACGCACGATCACTTCGTCGATGCTGTTCAGCTCGATGAACTCGACCCACTTCTCGTCTACCAGAGTGCCGGCAGGAACGATAACTTCCTCGGTACCTGGCTTGAATACGTCACGGGCAATGACACGACCCAATACGCGCTCACCCAACGGCTCAACAACGTCACCGCCTTCAATGTGCGGAGTCATTACCAGGCCATGTTCGGTGCCGCAATCGATCTCGGTCACAACCAGATCCTGCGCCACGTCTACCAGACGACGAGTCAGGTAACCGGAGTTCGCAGTTTTCAACGCGGTATCCGCCAAACCTTTACGAGCACCGTGAGTCGAGATGAAGTACTGAAGTACGCTCAAACCTTCACGGAAGTTCGCAGTAATCGGCGTTTCGATGATGGAACCGTCCGGCTTGGCCATCAGGCCACGCATACCGGCGAGCTGACGGATCTGCGCAGCAGAACCCCGTGCGCCCGAGTCGGCCATCATGTACATCGAGTTGAAGGACTCTTGGTCGACTTCGACGCCATGACGGTCGATGACTTTCTCTTTCGAGAGGTTGGCCATCATCGCCTTGGAAACTTCGTCGTTCGCCTTGGACCAAAGGTCGATCACTTTGTTGTACTTCTCGCCCTGGGTTACCAGGCCGGAGGCGTACTGACTTTCGATCTCTTTCACTTCGTCGGTAGCAGCACCGATGATGCGGGCTTTTTCATCCGGGATAACGAAGTCGTTAACACCGATGGAAACGCCGGAAATAGTCGAATAGGCAAAACCGGTGTACATCAACTGGTCAGCGAAGATCACGGTCTCTTTCAAACCAACCACGCGGTAGCACTGGTTGATCAGCTTGGAGATCGCCTTTTTCTTCATCGGCAGGTTGACGACGTCGTACGACAGACCTTTTGGTACAACCTGGAACAACAGCGCACGGCCGACAGTGGTGTCGACGATACGAGTGTTGGTCACGCTGCCGCCATCACGGTCGTTGACGGTTTCGTTGATCCGCACTTTGACTTTTGCGTGCAGCGCGGCTTCGCCGGCACGGAACACACGGTCAACTTCCTGCAGATCCGCGAACACACGACCTTCGCCCTTGGCGTTGATCGCTTCACGAGTCATGTAGTACAGACCCAATACAACGTCCTGCGACGGAACGATGATTGGCTCACCGTTGGCTGGCGACAGAATGTTGTTGGTCGACATCATCAACGCACGCGCTTCCAACTGGGCTTCCAGTGTCAGCGGTACGTGCACGGCCATTTGGTCGCCGTCGAAGTCGGCGTTGTACGCAGCACAGACCAGAGGGTGCAGCTGGATAGCCTTACCTTCGATCAGTACTGGTTCAAACGCCTGGATACCCAGACGGTGAAGGGTCGGTGCACGGTTGAGAAGCACTGGGTGTTCGCGGATAACTTCAGCGAGAACGTCCCAAACTTCCGGCAGCTCGCGCTCAACCATCTTCTTCGCAGCTTTGATGGTGGTAGCGAGACCACGCATTTCCAGCTTGCCGAAAATGAACGGCTTGAACAGCTCGAGAGCCATTTTCTTCGGCAGACCGCACTGGTGCAGACGCAGGGTCGGACCTACGGTAATTACCGAACGACCGGAGTAGTCAACACGCTTACCGAGCAAGTTCTGACGGAAACGACCTTGCTTACCCTTGATCATGTCAGCCAAGGATTTCAGAGGACGCTTGTTGGAACCGGTGATAGCACGGCCACGACGACCGTTGTCGAGCAGTGCATCGACGGCTTCCTGCAACATACGCTTTTCGTTGCGCACGATGATGTCCGGAGCGGACAGATCGAGCAGGCGCTTCAAGCGGTTGTTACGGTTGATCACTCGACGATACAGATCGTTGAGGTCGGAAGTCGCGAAGCGACCGCCATCCAGCGGGACCAGTGGACGCAGATCTGGCGGCAGAACCGGCAGAACGGTCAGCACCATCCATTCTGGAAGGTTGCCGGAACCCTGGAAGGCTTCCATCAACTTCAGACGCTTGGACAGCTTCTTGATTTTGGTTTCGGAGTTGGTTTGCGGAATTTCTTCACGCAGACGGCCAATCTCGTGTTCCAGGTCGATAGCGTGCAGCAGTTCGCGGACAGCTTCGGCACCCATGCGGGCATCGAAATCGTCGCCGAACTCTTCCAGCGCTTCGAAGTACTGCTCATCGTTCAGCAGCTGACCTTTTTCAAGGGTGGTCATGCCTGGATCGATAACGACATAGCTCTCGAAATAGAGAACGCGTTCGATATCACGCAGGGTCATGTCCATCAGCAAGCCGATACGCGACGGCAGCGATTTCAGGAACCAGATGTGGGCAACTGGCGAGGCCAGTTCGATGTGCGCCATGCGCTCACGACGAACTTTAGCCAGCGCGACTTCAACGCCGCACTTCTCGCAGATCACACCACGGTGCTTCAAGCGCTTGTACTTACCGCACAGGCACTCGTAATCCTTTACCGGGCCAAAGATCTTGGCGCAGAACAGGCCGTCACGCTCAGGTTTGAACGTACGGTAGTTGATGGTTTCCGGCTTTTTAACTTCACCGAACGACCACGAACGGATCATCTCAGGCGATGCCAATCCAATACGGATGGCGTCGAACTCTTCGACTTGACCCTGGTTTTTCAGCAAATTCAGTAGGTCTTTCAAGGCCTTTCCTCCTGGCGGAGCAGAGAGCGGGCAATCCTGCCCCGCTCTCGATTCGCGTCACGTGTTATTCGGTTTCCAGATCGATATCGATGCCGAGGGAACGAATTTCCTTGATCAACACGTTGAAGGACTCGGGCATGCCCGGCTCCATACGGTGATCGCCATCCACGATGTTTTTGTACATCTTGGTACGGCCGTTCACATCGTCCGACTTCACTGTGAGCATTTCTTGCAGAGTGTAAGCGGCACCGTATGCTTCCAGTGCCCAGACCTCCATCTCCCCGAAACGCTGACCACCGAACTGTGCCTTACCACCCAGCGGCTGCTGGGTAACCAGGCTGTACGAACCGGTAGAACGAGCGTGCATCTTGTCGTCTACCAAGTGGTTCAGCTTCAGCATGTACATGTAGCCAACAGTAACCGGGCGCTCGAACTTGTTGCCGGTACGGCCGTCGGTCAGCTGCATCTGGCCGCTTTCTGGCAGGTCTGCCAGTTTCAGCATGGCCTTGATTTCGCTTTCCTTGGCGCCGTCGAACACTGGAGTGGCCATTGGAACGCCGCCACGCAGGTTCTTCGCCAGATCCAGGATTTCCTGATCGGAGAAGCTATCCAGATCTTCGTTACGACCGCCGATCTCGTTGTAGATTTCGTGCAGGAACTTGCGAAGCTCGGCGACTTTGCGCTGCTCTTCGATCATCCGGTTGATCTTCTCGCCCAGACCTTTGGCCGCGAGGCCCAGGTGGGTTTCAAGGATCTGACCAACGTTCATACGCGAAGGTACGCCCAACGGGTTGAGGACGACGTCGACCGGGGTGCCATTGGCATCGTGCGGCATGTCTTCAACCGGCATGATCACGGAGACCACACCTTTGTTACCGTGACGACCGGCCATCTTGTCGCCCGGCTGGATGCGGCGACGGATTGCCAGGTAAACCTTGACGATTTTCAGCACGCCTGGAGCCAGGTCATCGCCCTGCTGCAGTTTGCGCTTCTTGTCTTCGAACTTGTCGTCCAGCAGACGGCGGCGATCAACGATGTAGGCTTGAGCCTTCTCGAGCTGCTCGTTCAGAGCATCTTCAGCCATGCGCAGTTTGAACCACTGACCATGCTCAAGACCGTCGAGAACTTCGTCGGTGATGTCCTGACCTTTCTTCAGACCGGCGCCGCCTTCGGCTTTATGGCCGACCAGAGCGGAACGCAGACGTTCGAAAGTGGCACCTTCAACGATACGGAACTCTTCGTTCAGATCCTTGCGGATCTCGTCGAGCTGAGTCTTCTCGATCGACAGTGCACGAGCATCACGCTCAACGCCGTCGCGGGTGAAGACCTGTACGTCGATGACAGTACCCTTGGTACCGGTAGGTACACGCAGGGAGGTGTCTTTAACGTCGCTGGCTTTTTCACCGAAGATGGCACGCAGCAGCTTCTCTTCCGGAGTCAGTTGAGTCTCGCCTTTCGGAGTGACCTTACCGACCAGAATGTCGCCTGCGCCAACTTCAGCACCTACGTAAACGATACCGGCTTCGTCCAGTTTGTTCAGTGCAGCTTCACCCACGTTAGGGATGTCCGCAGTGATTTCCTCAGGCCCAAGCTTGGTGTCACGTGCCACACAGGTCAGTTCCTGAATGTGGATCGTGGTGAAGCGATCTTCCTGAACAACACGCTCGGACAGGCAGATGGAGTCTTCGAAGTTGAAGCCGTTCCATGCCATGAACGCGATGCGCATGTTCTGACCCAGAGCCAGCTCACCCATGTCGGTGGACGGACCGTCGGCCATGATGTCGCTGCGCTGGACCCGATCACCTTTACGCACCAGCGGACGCTGGTTGATGCAGGTGTTCTGGTTAGAGCGGGTGTATTTGGTCAGGTTGTAGATGTCTACACCAGCTTCGCCGGTTTCAACTTCGTCATCAGCAACACGAACCACGATACGGCTGGCGTCCACGGAATCGATAACACCGCCACGACGAGCCACGACGCAAACGCCGGAGTCACGAGCTACGTTACGCTCCATGCCGGTACCGACCAGCGGCTTGTCAGCGCGCAGGGTTGGTACAGCTTGACGCTGCATGTTCGAACCCATCAACGCACGGTTGGCGTCGTCGTGCTCGAGGAACGGGATCAGCGACGCTGCAACCGAAACTACCTGCTTCGGCGATACGTCCATCAAGGTGACGTCTTCCGGCGCCTTGACGGTGAACTCGTTCAAGTGACGAACAGCTACCAGCTCGTCGATCAGGACTTTCTTGTCGTTCATCGTGGCCGAAGCCTGCGCGATCACATGATCAGCTTCTTCGATGGCGGACAGGAAAACGATCTCGTCGGTGACCAGAGCGTCTTTCACCACACGGTACGGGCTTTCGAGGAAGCCGTACTGGTTGGTGCGCGCATAGGCGGCCAGGGAGTTGATCAGACCGATGTTCGGACCTTCCGGCGTTTCGATCGGGCATACACGACCGTAGTGAGTCGGGTGTACGTCACGAACTTCAAAGCCGGCACGCTCACGAGTCAAACCGCCAGGGCCGAGTGCAGACACACGACGCTTGTGGGTGATCTCGGACAGTGGGTTGTTCTGGTCCATGAACTGGGACAGCTGGCTGGAACCGAAGAACTCTTTCACCGCCGCAGCCACTGGCTTGGCGTTGATCAGGTCTTGCGGCATCAGGCCTTCGCTTTCAGCCATCGACAGACGCTCTTTGACCGCACGCTCAACACGTACCAGGCCAACGCGGAACTGGTTCTCGGCCATTTCGCCTACGCAGCGAACACGACGGTTACCCAGGTGGTCGATGTCATCGACGATGCCTTTACCGTTACGGATGTCGACCAGAGTCTTCAGAACCGCGACGATGTCTTCTTTGCACAACACGCCCGAACCTTCGATTTCGGTACGACCGATACGACGGTTGAACTTCATCCGGCCGACCGCAGACAGGTCATAGCGCTCAGGGCTGAAGAACAGGTTGTTGAACAGAGTCTCGGCAGCGTCTTTGGTTGGCGGCTCGCCTGGACGCATCATGCGATAGATCTCGACCAGCGCTTCCAATTGGTTGCTGGTGGAGTCGATCTTCAGGGTGTCGGAGACGAACGGACCGCAGTCGATATCGTTGGTGTACAGAGTTTCGATGCGGACAACCTGAGCCTTGGCGATTTTCGCCAGGATCTCGGTGTTCAGTTCGGTGTTGCACTCTGCCAGGATTTCGCCGGTTGCCGGATGCACGATGACCTTGGCGGTAGTGCGACCCAGGACGTAGTCCAGAGGCACTTGCAGCTCTTTGATCCCGGCTTTTTCCAGCTGGTTGATGTGGCGAGCGGTGATACGACGACCTTGCTCGACAATAACCTTGCCTTTGTCATCCAGGATATCCAGGACAGCAATTTCACCACGCAGGCGCTGAGGCACCAGTTCCAGGCTGAGGTTTTCACCTTGCACGTGGAAGACGTTGGTGGTGTAGAACGCGTCGAGCACTTCTTCAGTGGTATAGCCGAGCGCGCGCAGCAGTACCGATGCAGGCAGCTTGCGACGACGGTCGATACGCACGAACACGCAGTCTTTCGGGTCGAACTCGAAGTCCAACCACGAACCGCGGTAAGGAATGATGCGCGCGGAGTACAGCAGTTTGCCGGAGCTGTGCGTCTTGCCACGGTCGTGGTCGAAGAACACGCCCGGGGAACGGTGCAGCTGGGAAACGATTACACGCTCGGTACCGTTGATTACGAAGGTACCGTTCTCAGTCATCAGGGGGATTTCACCCATGTAGACTTCTTGCTCTTTGATGTCCTTGATCGCTTTGTTCGACGATTCTTTGTCGAAAATGATCAGGCGCACTTTTACCCGCAAAGGTACGGCGTAAGTTACACCGCGCAATACGCATTCTTTGACATCAAATGCCGGTTCGCCCAGGCGATAACCGACGTACTCCAGCGCAGCATTGCCGGAGTAGCTGATGATCGGGAAAACGGATTTGAAGGCCGCATGCAGGCCCACGTCGCGGAACTGATCTTTAGTCGCTCCCGCTTGCAAGAATTCACGATACGAATCCAGCTGGATGGCCAGGAGGTACGGCACATCCATGACGTCCGGCAACTTGCTAAAGTCCTTGCGGATACGTTTTTTCTCAGTATATGAGTAAGCCATCAGCGTTCCCCAGCTTGGTCACCTGCTTGTTTGGCCCCTCCCGACGGGAGCAGCCAGAAAATCGTGCAAACCCCATGGTTTGCGCCACCGCATCGGGTGGTTACAACTCGTTATCAGCACCGACCCAGTCGGCTGCCAATAACGGAAAAAGGCCGGTGGCAAGAGCCACCAGCCATCAGCCTTTCGCTTAACGCTCGGGCTGGAGGAGCAAAGTCGATGCTTACTTCAGCTCGACTTTAGCGCCTGCTTCTTCCAGTACTGCTTTGGCTTTGTCAGCTGCGTCTTTGGCAACAGCTTCCAGAACCATGGCAGGAGCGCCGTCAACTACAGCCTTGGCTTCTTTCAGGCCCAGACCGGTCAGTTCACGTACAGCCTTGATCACGTTAACTTTCTTCTCGCCAGCTTCGGTCAGCATGACGTTGAATTCAGTTTGCTCTTCAACAACAGCGGCAGCAGCAGCTGGACCAGCCGATGCAGCAGCAGCGGTAACGCCGAATTTTTCTTCGAAAGCTTTGATCAGCTCAACAACTTCCATTACGGACATGTTGCCAACTGCTTCAAGGATATCGTTCTGAGAGATAGACATGAATCTAATTCCTGATATTGGGGACGGCCTACGCGACCATCGAAATAAACAAAAAACGCGAGAAGGAGACGAGCCTTAGGCTGCGGCAGCTTCTTTTTGGTCGCGAACTGCCGCCAGAGTACGAGCCAACTTGCTGGTAGCGCCTTGAATCACGCTCATCAGCTGAGAAATAGCTTCGTTACGGGTCGGCAGGGTTGCCAGTACGTCGATCTGATTAGCTGCGAGGAACTTGCCCTCGAACGCAGCTGCCTTGATCTCGAACTTATCCTGACCTTTTGCGAACTCTTTGAAGATACGAGCAGCAGCGCCCGGATGTTCTTTGGAGAATGCAATCAAGGTAGGGCCGGTGAACACGTCGTTGAGAACACTGTATTCAGTGTCGGCAACGGCGCGCTTGAGCAGGGTGTTACGTACAACACGTACGTAAACGCCAGCTTCACGAGCCTCTTTACGGAGTCCGGTCATTGCGCCTACTGTTACGCCACGGGCATCAGCCACGACAGCGGACAGAGCGACTTTGGCAGCCTCGTTGACTTCAGCGACGATGGCCTTCTTGTCTTCGAGTTTAATTGCCACGGGTTTAACTCCTGCTTGTTACCGTTTCATCCAACCGGAGCCGGATGTCGTTTTGGTGTCTGATTCGGTAAGGAACCGGGAGCACCATCTGCGTAGGCTTGAGGTTTAAGACTTGCGTCGCCTACGGTCTTGGATAGCCCCCGCCAGGCAGGGACCCCAATTTTTCAATTGGCGCAATCGCTTGCGCCAACCTGTGTCTTACGCGTCGAGCGAGCTTTGGTCGATGACCAGACCTGGGCCCATGGTGGTGCTCAGGGTAACGCGCTTGACGTAAATGCCTTTCGAGGAAGCTGGCTTGATACGCTTCAGATCAGCGATCAGGGCTTCAACGTTTTCCTTCAGCTTGACGGCGTCGAAGCCGATCTTGCCAACGGAAGTGTGAATGATGCCGTTTTTGTCGGTGCGATAACGAACCTGACCAGCCTTGGCGTTTTTAACCGCGGTAGCTACGTCTGGAGTTACGGTGCCGACTTTAGGGTTAGGCATCAGACCACGTGGACCGAGGATCTGACCCAACTGACCTACAACGCGCATTGCATCCGGGGATGCAATAACTACGTCATAGTTCAGGTCGCCGCCTTTCATTTCGGCAGCCAGGTCGTCCATACCTACACGGTCAGCGCCGGCAGCCAGAGCGGCCTCAGCAGCTGGACCCTGGGTGAACACAGCAACGCGAACAGTCTTGCCAGTGCCGTGCGGCAGCACAGTAGCGCTACGAACGACCTGGTCGGATTTACGCGGGTCAACACCCAGGTTCACAGCAACGTCGAACGACTCGCTGAACTTGACAGTCGACAGCTCAGCCAGCAGAGCAGCAGCGTCTACAAAGTTGTAGGACTTGCCTGCTTCGATTTTGCCGGCGATAGCCTTTTGACGCTTGGTCAACTTAGCCATTACACACCCTCCACGTTAAGGCCCATGCTACGAGCAGAACCGGCGATGGTACGCACGGCTGCTTCCATATCAGCTGCAGTCAGATCCGCGTTTTTAACTTTCGCGATTTCTTCCAGCTGAGCACGAGTCACGGTGCCAACCTTAACGGTGTTCGGACGAGCGGAACCGCTAGTCAGACCAGCCGCCTTCTTCAGCAGAACCGAAGCAGGGGTGGATTTGGTTTCGAAAGTGAAGCTACGGTCGCTGTAGACAGTGATGATCACTGGAGTCGGCAGACCTGGCTCAATACCCTGAGTACGGGCGTTGAAAGCCTTGCAGAATTCCATGATGTTCACGCCGTGCTGACCCAGAGCAGGACCAACAGGTGGGCTTGGGTTAGCCTGAGCGGCCTTCACTTGCAGCTTGATGTAAGCGGTAATCTTCTTGGCCATGAGGCACTCCAATTACGGGTTCGAACGCCTCGAAAGGCTCCCCGGTTACTTGCGCGTTTATCCCAGTGACGACAAAACCCCACAGCCTAGGGCTGCGGGGTTGGGATGCTTGCTCAGCTAGACTTTTTCGACCTGGCTGAACTCTAGCTCTACCGGAGTAGAGCGACCGAAAATGAGCACTGCCACTTGGATCCGGCTCTTTTCGTAGTTAACTTCTTCAACCGTGCCGGTAAAGTCGGCAAACGGCCCGTCGTTGACACGCACCGACTCGCCAGGCTCGAACAACGTCTTCGGCTTAGGCTTATCGCTACCATCAGCGACACGACGCAGAATCGCTTCTGCCTCTTTGTCTGTGATTGGTGCAGGCTTATCAGCGGTACCGCCGATGAAACCCATCACCCGAGGAGTATCCTTGACCAAGTGCCAAGTACCCTCGTTCATATCCATCTGAACCAGCACATAACCTGGGAAGAACTTACGCTCGCTTTTGCGTTTCTGGCCATTACGCATTTCAACCACTTCTTCAGTGGGAACCAGAATTTCGCCAAAGCCATCTTCCATGCCAGCCAGCTTTACGCGCTCTACTAACGAGCGCATGACATGCTTCTCGTAACCGGAGTAAGCATGCACAACGTACCAACGCTTAGCCACGGGACACCCTTAGCCGACAATCAAGGAAACAAGCCAGCCGAGCAGGGAATCAAGCCCCCACAACAGCAACGCCATAACCAACACAACAGCGACAACGATCAACGTGGTCTGCGTGGTTTCTTGGCGAGTTGGCCATACGACTTTACGAATCTCGGTGCGAGCTTCCTTAACCAGTACAAAGAAAGACTTGCCCTTGACTGTTTGCAGGCCTACGAAGGCAGCCACAGCAGCGATGACAAGCAATGCAAGTACGCGGTACAGGATCGGCGAAGCAGAGTAATACTGATTACCAACAACGCCAACAACCACCAAAGCGACTACTACTAGCCACTTGAGCAGATCGAAGCGAGAGCCTTGAGCTTCAGCTTTAGGAGTCATCTATGAAGATCCTGTGAAAAGAAAGCCAGACACACCAGGTGAATCTGGCAGGTCAGGAGGGAATCGAACCCCCAACCTACGGTTTTGGAGACCGTCGCTCTGCCAATTGAGCTACTGACCTAAAACAAAATCAGGCCGACCATTATGCCGACCCGAAAAAGACATTACAACACCTTACTCGACAGCCTCGACCTTAAGACCAAAGCTACCCGCGCAACCAGCCAACAAAAAAACAAAAAGGCCTGATCGCAACCCTTAAAACAAAGGCAGATATTTTCATATCTGCCTTGTTATATGGAGCTCTTGAGCGGATTTGAACCGCTGACCTCACCCTTACCAAGGGTGTGCTCTACCAACTGAGCTACAAGAGCGTAACACTTTGCAGGACCTGCAAACTTGGAGCGGGTAGCGGGAATCGAACCCGCATCATCAGCTTGGAAGGCTGAGGTTCTACCACTAAACTATACCCGCGAGGCTTGCAGCTCTCGCTAAAAATGGTGGAGGGGGAAGGATTCGAACCTTCGAAGTCGTAGACGTCAGATTTACAGTCTGATCCCTTTGGCCGCTCGGGAACCCCTCCTAAGCGAGCCGGCATTCTATATCATGCCAGCCTTCTGTCAAGCATTTTCTCATTAAAAACCTGAGGTTAGGTGCGTTGACATCGCTTCGCTGCGTTTGCCGTTAAAGGCGTTCACTGCGAAGCGGGCGCCATTCTATTCAAACTATTCAGCCGGTGCAACCCCCTCGCACGGCATTATTTTATGTTTTAACTCATTGAATTCTCTAGAAAGGTTTTGCAGCTGAACCTCACCCAGCCAACGCCGGCTTTCAGGGGCGATCCGAACCCAATAACCCGCGAATTCAAGATGATCCTTTGGCAGGAGCTGATACTTGATTTCCATGCCATTCAAGCGCCGTTCAACTGCCTGAACCGCTTCTTGACGAACAAAACCACCCAAGTACAAACAACTATTGTCCGGCAGAGCAGCCTTCCCCTTATCAAGGACCGGATCAGCCGCCTCGCTCAATAAGCGAATATCCTGCTGCCCTCCCCTATACAAACTGAGAGGAGTGACATCCTTCGCGCGCAGAGGAGCCTCTTGTTGGTGCCAGATGTAATAGAACACATTCAGAACAAGCAGCAGCAGAAACAACCAACGCATAAGAACCTCAGGACAAAGGACATGCCATAGCCAAACCCACAAATACCAGGTCCGGAACCACTCTAGCCTCTGGCACAATCTCAGAAACCAACGCGGCATCCCCACCGGTCAGAAACACGGAGAAATCCGCCCCCCAGTAGCTACGCGCAAGCTCCAGCTGGGTCAGAACAAAGCCTCTAAGCATCAACGAGCACCCCCGCTCAACCGCTTCGACGGTTGTGCGACCTGGAACGAGACTCTCCATGGCGCGCTCAGCCGCCAGATCCCCATAACGAATTTTACGGGTATGGGTGCGCAATTGATTTCGCATCAATGGCATTCCCGGACAAATAAACCCCCCGAGATGCTCTCCGTCACCGGCGACGAAATCCGCAGTGACAGCAGTACCAAAATCAAGCACCAGGCATGCACCCGACGCTAATTGGAACCCCCCAAGCATCGCCAGCCAGCGGTCGAGCCCCAGGCGTTCAAACTCTTCATAGCCATTGCGGACACCCGACATTTCGCGAGCGGGCGCAGCGCAAACTACTGACACTCCAAAAGTGTCGGTCAGCAGAGTAATCAATGCACCGGTCTCTTCTGCCGTTCGGACACTGACCAATCGGCAAAACTTGAGGGCGAGCCCCTTGAGCGCGCTCAAACTCTCCAGCAATGCAGGATTGGAGTCGACGACGCCCTCGCCAACCGTCTGGCGAGCATCAGCTTCAAGCACTCGCCACTTGATAAAACTGTTTCCGCAGTCGAGCTCAAGAATCATCACGCAACCTCAAGCTGAGCTCACCACCACTAAAGACTTTTTCCACACCGCCCACCTTCAAGCGCAGAGCACCCTGACTATCAATACCCAGTACCTCGCCATCTATATGGTTAACTCCGGCGATCAACGACACCGCCCGACCCTGCCACAGATGATTCTGCTCCCACTCAGCCTGGATAGCGGAAAATCCGCCGACTTGATGTCGACTCAAATAAACCTGGAGCATCTGCCCCAACTGCGCGACCAATTGATTGCGATCGAATGTCCGCCCTGACTCAAGCCGCAAGGACGTCCACTGCTGATCAACCTCGCCGGTCATCTGCATGTTCACATTGATCCCGACACCCAGAACTACATGGCACACATCAGCTGGGTCGCCTACCAACTCAAGCAGTATCCCCGCGAGCTTTTTTTGACCAACCAGAACATCGTTGGGCCATTTCAAACCTGCATCTGATACACCCAGCGCTCGCAAGGTTTGCAAGACAGCAAGCCCAACAACAAGGCTCAAGCCTTCCAACTGGCGCATGCCACCTTCAATACGAAGCACCAGACTGTAATAGATATTTTCCGCAAAAGGACTCGCCCACTTACGCCCGCGGCGCCCACGGCCAGACGTCTGCCGCTCGGCAAGCACAAGAAATGGCGCCACCTGACCGCGCTCTATTGCACGCAGCGCCTCGGCGTTAGTGGAGTCAATTGAATCGAAAACCAGAATGGGCCAATTACAAGAAGGCGCCTGCTCTGCAATTGCGACAGAGTCGAGCAGTGTCAACGGCGAGGCCAATTGATAACCACGCCCCCGCACCTTGTGGATGGACAAGCCAAGCTCAGCCTCGAGAAGCTGAAGCTGCTTCCACACAGCACTCCGACTGACACCTAAAGCGGTGCCCAGGGCCTGGCCTGAATGGAATCGGCCATCCTTAAGAAGCTTTAACAACGTCAGCATGCAAGTCCCGCCTCACAATGAGGCCCGCATGATAGCCATGCCTTGAGCCGTTGCATAGAAACCGTACTGGGCAGATTTTCTTGCGGACAAAACAAAACCCCAACTGCTTTCGCAATTGGGGTTTCGGAATTTAATCTTGACGATGACCTACTCTCACATGGGGAAACCCCACACTACCATCGGCGATGCATCGTTTCACTGCTGAGTTCGGGAT
>NZ_JACVBM010000032.1:0-46589 GCF_014852385.1 Pseudomonas sp. PDM03
ACAGGCAGGAGCGACTACTCATCAAGGGCCAGGCGGCAACACTGCCGACCATGAGCCCGGATACATTAGCGCAAGCACGCTTTACCGCTCATCGCTCGTGGTTGCAGGAGATGGGCTGACCATACAAATTGTTTGGCGACGATTGCGGGCAGCCCTTTTAGCAAGAGGAGCTGTATCAATGAATAGCGATAATGCCTATCTGATCCCCCACGTCTTCACTCGCCACAAACTCCACCTCCACGCCCTCCTCCTCCAAAACCAACCCTGGTTCAGCGCCCGCGACCTCGGCCGCTTCCTGCGCCTCCACCTCGACGACCGCGCCGTCCGCAAACTCGATCCCGACCAACGCCAGTCCGCACAAATGCTCATCCACGGCAGCATCGAAGATGCCCTGCTGATCAGCGAATCCGGCGTCTACGCACTACTGATCTACCACTACTGCCCCGAACACCGAGCCCTGCGCGAATGGCTGACCCACGACGTAGTGCCAACCCTGAGAGACGCAGAACAATCCACCTCACCCGAACGCCCGAACCTTAGTCTGCTGAACTGGCCGGAAATGTCGCTGAGCTTGCTGCACTGGAATAACCAGCCGTGGATTCGGTTGCAGGATGTTCCAAAAATGTTGCCGAGTGGTGAGCCACTACAAAATCCGGCTAATCACCCGTGGTGGAAAAGAGCTTCAAGAATGCATCACGCATTCTGAAGCCCAAAAAAGGGTCTTCATGAAATCCCGGGAGTACTCGGTCTCTTGTAGGAGTCGGCTTGCTGGCGATGGAAGCACGTGCACCGCGTTGATCCAGACAGCACGCGTTATCGTTAACGACCATCGCCAGCAAGCCGGCTCCTACAGGTTTGGCGTGATTTCACAGGACCGCGAGAAGAACCGAAAAATCCTCACGCTCTTCAGGTAATCATGATTAAAAGTATCAGCTCCGCCACCAGGCACTGGAGGTGTCCATGATCCACAAAAAGCGAAAAGCCAGGCTGTTGCTCATTGTTCAATATCATGCGGAAGCGCTTCGGCTAGCTGGCAATATTTCAGCTAATCAACAACGATTCCTTGACGTCGCCGCGACTCACGGCAAAGAACTTGAGCCTCCGGGCCTGCTTGCCGGAAAAAGAGCCTGAATCTGTCTACCAATGAAACCGCCTGAATGGAGGTTTTTTTGTCTGCCAGCCCGTCCGCTGATGCTTTGCAACACCCTGCGATAATTCGCCCTCCGACCTGCCACGCGAAATCACGCCCTCCCGACTAACCTTAAAAAACCCGCAGGAAGCGGCCCCCGTAAAGCTCAAGGAACGACCATGTCCCTCTCCATCGTCCACAGCCGCGCCCAAATCGGCGTGGATGCGCCCGCCGTCACCGTCGAAGTCCACTTGGCCAACGGCCTGCCATCGCTGACCATGGTCGGTCTGCCCGAAGCGGCGGTGAAGGAAAGCAAGGACCGGGTACGCAGTGCGATCATCAACTCAGGCCTGCAATTCCCGGCGCGGCGTATCACCCTGAATCTTGCCCCCGCTGATTTGCCGAAGGACGGCGGACGATTCGATCTGGCGATTGCCTTGGGGATTCTCTCAGCCAGCGTGCAGGTGCCAACGCTGACACTGGATGATGTGGAATGCCTGGGAGAACTGGCGCTATCAGGCGCGGTGCGTGCCGTGCGGGGCGTGTTGCCGGCCGCACTGGCAGCACGCAAGGCCGGACGCTCGCTGATGGTGCCGCGAGCGAATGCCGAGGAGGCTTGCCTGGCGTCGGGGTTGAAGGTGATCGCGGTGGATCATTTGCTGGAAGCGGTCGCGCACTTCAATGGGCACACACCGGTCGAGCCTTACGTGTCCAACGGTTTGCTTTACGCCAGCAAACCCTATCCAGACTTGAACGAAGTACAGGGCCAACTTTCAGCCAAACGCGCATTGCTGATTGCGGCGGCGGGCGCTCATAACTTGCTGTTCAGCGGACCACCGGGCACCGGAAAAACCCTTCTGGCGAGTCGTTTGCCAGGACTGCTTCCCCCATTGGCAGAAAATGAAGCACTGGAAGTCGCCGCCATTCAATCCGTCACCAGTTGCGTGCCCTTGAGCCACTGGCCGCAAAGACCCTTCCGCCAGCCCCATCACTCCGCCTCCGGCCCGGCGCTGGTGGGCGGCGGTTCGAAGCCGCAACCCGGCGAAATCACCCTCGCCCACCATGGCGTTCTGTTCCTCGACGAACTGCCGGAATTCGACCGCAAGGTGCTGGAGGTTTTGCGAGAGCCGCTGGAGTCCGGCCATATCGTGATTTCCCGCGCCAAGGATCGCGTGAGGTTTCCGGCCCGCTTTCAATTGGTGGCGGCGATGAACCCGTGCCCCTGTGGATATCTTGGCGAACCGAGTGGCAAATGCAGTTGTACACCGGACATGGTCCAGCGCTACCGCAATAAATTGTCGGGGCCACTGCTGGACCGTATCGACCTGCACCTGACCGTCGCCCGGGAAGCCACGGCGCTGAATCCTGCACTCAAACCCGGCGATGACACCGCCACCGCCGCGTTGCTGGTCGCCGAAGCCAGAGAGCGGCAACACAAACGCCAAGGCTGCGCGAACGCTTTCCTTGATCTGCCGGGCCTGCGCAAACACTGCAAGTTATCCACAATCGACGAAACCTGGCTGGAAACAGCGTGCGAACGACTGACCCTGTCGTTGAGGTCTGCGCATCGATTGCTCAAGGTCGCACGAACCCTCGCAGACCTTGAGCAGGTCGATGGCATCACTCGTGGTCATCTGGCTGAAGCGCTGCAATACCGGCCAACCTCCAGCTGATGAAATCACTCCTTCGTCAGATCCACCAACGGCGTCTGCCGAACCTCGGTTTCCCGCCCGCCCTGAATATCACTCACCCGTTTCAGCGCCTGGTCCACAGCGCCCTTGTCCGCCAACAAGCTGTAACTGATCTGAAACTGCTTGTGCTCCTTCGGCGCAATCGTCGGCACCAGCCCCAGCGGCCGCTGATAGCGTCGGTTATAGGAAAAGCTGGTCCCCGGCTCGAGACCGGTGACATAGCCCTGGCCTTGGGTATCGGTGTTTTTCCACAGCGAAAACACGGGCAGCGTTTGAGTGTTAAAGCCGACCGAAACACCCAGGCTACCTGCCTTGTTATGCAACACCGTCAACGTGTCACCCTTGGCGTCGCCATACGGCACCACGTTGTAAACCGTTTCGTCGTAGTCCTTGGTCGGCGCGCGGTAAGTCTGCCAGTCCGGCAGATCGCCTTTGGCCTTGTCGTTGAACGGCGACACCTGTTTGACCGGCGCAACGAAACGCGCGCCCTGCTCCAGGAATGGTGTGCTGAAGTTACTGTGGTACAGCGCCTGATACTCCTTCGGGTAGTCGCCGTTATTGGTCAGGGTATCGTTGAGCGTGAACGCTGCGCTGCCGGGCTCGGTGACCAGCTCGGTGATCACCGAGAAGTCGACTTTCTTGAAGGCCTGTTCTTTCAGCTCGCCGCGCAGGCTGATGGCATAAGGCGGTTTTTCGTCGATGTGCAGCGTGACTGTGCTGGCCGGAATGTTGGCAGCGCGGCCATGCAGGGTCAGCAGTTCGCCGTTGTCGACGCCGGGGTGGCCGACCCATTCGTAGCCGCAACGGGCGACCAGCTCATTGAAACCTTCGAGCCAGCCGAGTCCGCCGCGACCGTTGAGCTCAATGAAGGACGGATTGACCACGTCCTTGACCGGCGAATCCCAGCCCATGCGCACATTGCCGACCGATGCCTGCAGGACGTTCATACCACGGGTCGGCACCACCGAGAGTTTCATCGTGCCGTTATCGATGTCGACGATGCTGACACCCTCCTGCCGACCACCGTGCAAGTTACGAAGGGTCACGGAGAAGGGTTTGTCGGTTTTCACACCGAGTTGCTGGCTGGTGATCTGCCAGTTTTGAGCAGCCTTGTCGCTGTCGAGCAGGACGTAATCCCAAGCCATGGCGTGGGAGGCGGACAGAGCGCCAAAGGCAACGACGAATTTGAGCGGAGTCATGGGGAAGCCTTTCTTGGAGTTGTGCATTTTTTATAGCGCTGATGAAACGATTCAGCAAGCTTAAAAAGCTTACACCCAAGCCTTCCCAAGCCAATTTAAATTGACCCCATGCAACCTCCGCACGCTTACGCTAGTCTCATACGGTTTTGGACCTCCGGATGATTGACGGCGACATCATTATGACATTAAGGTCGCCAGCTAATTGCAGGAGCAAGAACAGACAACTTTGTCTGTCATTTTTGCGCAACAGAACATATGGAGTTTGAATGCGCGGGGCACTATTACGCAGCGGTAAGAGCGGGTCATTCACAGCCCTGGGCGAAACAGGTCAACCGGTATACCGGGCGGCTCTGCAATTGCGCGAAGCCATTCGCCGCAAGAACCCCGAAATGGTCGATCATCTGGCCATCCCTCAAAGCGATGAGCTCGGTAACCAGATCGATTGGTACAGCGGCCTCGACGGCGATGTGATCCCGTGGAGCAGCGCGACCGAAGAAGAGCGCGCCCCTGCCCGCCGCCAACTTGAAGCGCTGAAAACCGCGCTCGAGGAATTGAGCCAGCGTTTCCTGGGCACTGAATCCGGCGAACAGCAGCAAGGCGACAAAGCCGTGTTCGGCAAGCTGCTCAAGCGCGTGATTCATTTCCCCGATGAGAATTTCGTCTACCTGGTGCAAGGCAAGCCGGTGCTGACCTTTTGGGGTTTCGAGCATGCCGGTACCGGCAATCGCGATCCCCTGCACTGCCTCTATCAGGTTCCGCCCGCGTTTACGCTGCCCCCGGTGGTCGAAGCCGCGCCTGTCGTTGCGCCCGTCGTTGCGCCCGTCGTGCCGGTGATTGCTCGTCCGTGGTGGCGTCGCTGGTGGTGGCTGTTGCTGCTGCCCTTCCTGCTACTGCTTTTGTGGCTGTTGCTTGGTCTGCGTGGTTGCGTGCCGATTCCGTTGGTGGCGGTAGACCTGCTGCCTGAGGGCATCGTGCCGGTGGAAAAACAGCTGGAAGAACCGCAACTGACCGGCAATGCCACGACGCTGAACGGCGTTCCGGTGACGGGCACCGTTGTAGGCTCTACCACTGGAACCGGCACCGGTACCGCCGTGACCGAAACCCAAGGAGTGGAAGCGCCGGCGGTCGAGGGCAACGAGGCAGATGCAGCGCCGGCCGACCTGGCCAAAGACCCAGCCAAAGACCCGGCAGCCGAATCGCCCGCCACCCCGCCCGAAAACAAAACCGCGCCGCCGGATATCACATCGCCCGAGGCCGAAAAATCCACCGCCGCAAAACCCGGCCCTCCCCTGAGCATTCCACCGGACGCCGCCGACGGTGCCGCCAAGTTCCTCGACGGTCAGTTCCGCGCCGGCGCCGGTATTCAGGACCGCCGGACCGGCAAACCGCTGCGTCTTGAATACCAGCTCAAGGACGGTAAGGGCGAAGTCACCGTACACCAGGCCGACGGCACGAAATGCACCGGGCCGGTGAGCGCTACTATGAAGGGCGGCAGCCTCGCCATCGACAGCCAGGGCCAGGCCGTGTGCGCCGATGGCAGCACTTACGACATGCCCAAGGTCAACTGCCGCAAAGGGGCGACCACAGTCGCAGACTGCACCGGCGGTTACGGCAAAGAACAATTCCCCATGTCCATGCGGCACGTGGCCGAATAAAAACGGAATAACCCGACATGTTGCCTGAAGTCACCCAATTCGAAGACACCGTCACGCTGGTCAGCGACACCGGCATCCAGTTCATGGATTTCGCCCTGCGCCTGGACCCTCGCAAAGAACCGGCGGGCGAGTTCGCGCCGATGATCAGCGGGTTGATCTGCCGCCTGTCATACAACGAAGAGAAAGACTTCTTTTTCTACGAGCCGGAGCCGGAAAAGGTCGAAAAGGCCAAACCGGCGTTCAGCGTCGACATGAAAAGCAGCCTCGAACTGCTGGACGGTGTCTGGCTGCCGACCCCGTTTTTCCGCTTCATGCCGCCGCACCGCTTCGACGAAGGCCCGACCAACTGGTCGCGCATGCGCCTGGTGAAACTGGCGACGCCCGACATCGACGGCAACACCCATCGCCTGACGATGGCGTTCGACAGCCGCGTGATGCCCAAGCGTGACGGCACCGCTTACCTGGCGCCAAACGAAGAAGACATCAGTTCCGGCGTGTCCTTCAAATTGGCGACCAAGGCCAGCGAAACCCGCTGGTTCCTGGCCCAGCCGTGGGTCAACGAGTGGCTGCTGGAAGTATTCAACGAGGGCAATGCCCACCGCTCGCGCGCAGAGCTGGACACCGACATCCGCGCCAACTATCACCTGGCGCACTACCTCAACTTGCTGAGCCTTCTGAGCAAGCCATCGGCGGCGGAACAGTCGACTGCCCGGCCGAAAGTCGAGATTCCTGAACTCAAAGTGGTGGCCAACGACAGCAATGGCCTGGTCAAACCGATTCCGGTGGACCTGGTGCTGGACGTCGGCAACTCGCGCACCTGCGGCATTCTGATCGAGAACCACGGCCAGGCCGGCTCGGGGCTGAAGCAGAATTACGTGCTGGAACTGCGTGACCTGATCACCCCAGAGCACACCTACAATCAGCCGTTCGAAAGTCGCGTTGAGTTCGCTCAGGCGTATTTCGGCAAGGACCACTGTTCGGTCAAAAGCGGCCGGCATGATGCGTTCCAGTGGGCGACGATTGCCCGCGTCGGCAATGAGGCCAGCCGCCTGGCCAGCCGTCGTCGCGGCACCGAAGGCTCGACCGGGCTGTCCAGCCCGAAACGCTACCTGTGGGACGAAAACGCCTACGGCCACGGCTGGCGTTTCAACTGTTCGTACATCAAGACCGACAGCGAGCCGTACGCCACTGCTGCGCCGTTCTCGCACCTGATCAATGAAACCGGCGAGGCGCTTTACAGTCTTGAAGAAGACGATCGTCTGCCGGTGTTCATGCCGCGTTATTCGCGCAGCTCGCTGATGACGTTCATGCTCGCCGAGGTCCTGGCCCAGGCGCTGTCGCAAATCAACAGCCCGGCCCAGCGCTCGCGCCAGGGTCACACCCGGGTGCCGCGCCAGCTCAACAGCATCACCCTGACCGTGCCGCCGGGCATGCCGCAGGCCGAGCGCAGCATCCTCAACGAACGCATGCAGCAAGCCATCGGCCTGGTGTGGAAAAGCCTTGGCTGGCATGCCGGCGAGGAAGATCCGCATCAGGACCAGGCCGTCAGCCCACGCACGCCGATCCCGAGCATCCGCGTCGAATGGGACGAAGCCTCCTGCGGCCAGTTGGTGTACCTGTACACCGAGGTCAACGAGAACTTCGCCGGGCACCCGGAAGAGTTTTTCGACACCCTCGCCCGGCCGGACAAAACCGACCGTGAACGCATCACCCTGGCGACCATCGACATCGGCGGTGGCACCACCGACCTGGTGATCACCGACTATCGCCTCGACCGCGCCGGCAACACCGGCAGCGGCAGCAACGTGCACATCGTGCCCGAGCAGCGTTTTCGCGATGGCTTCAAAGTGGCCGGCGACGACATTCTGCTGGACGTGATTCAGGACTTCGTCCTGCCGAGCTTCGAAAAAGCCTTGCAGATCTCTGGGGTCAAATCGCCCGTCTCGCTGATGTCGCGGCTGTGTGGCGATGAATCGGTCAGCGCCCAGGACATGATCCTGCGCCAGCAACTGAACCTGCAGGTATTTGCCCCGCTGGGCCTGGCGCTGCTCAAGGCCTACGAGCATTACGACCCGCAAGACCAGCAGGAAGTGAGCACCCAGACGTACCGCCAATTGCTGGGCGACAACGCAATCAGCCAGACCGTGCTCGATTACGTCAATGCCGCCGTGCGTCGTGATGTCGGCAGCCAAAGCGCCTTTGACCTCTACGAATCGTTGATCAGCTTCGACCTGCAAAAGCTCCATGCCGCATTCCTCAACGATCAGATCAACATCACCAAGATCCTCGGTGCGCTGTGTGAAGTGGTCGCGCATTACCCGTGCGATGTCCTGCTGCTGACCGGCCGCCCTTCGCGCCTGCCCGGCATTCAGGCGTTCATCCGCAAGGTGTTGCCGCTGCCACCGGGGCGCATCCTGGCGTTGCAGAACTACCGCACCGGCGGCTGGTACCCGTTCCACAAGAACGGCCTCATCGACGATCCGAAAAGCACCGCTTCGGTCGGCGCGATGCTGTGCCTGTTGTGCGCCAACCACAGTGTGCCGAACTTCTACTTCCGCTCTTCGGCACTCAAACCGTATTCGACGGTCAAAAACATCGGCGTTATCGACCTGAACAACGTGATCAAGGATGCCGACGTGCTGTACCGCGACATTCAGTCCGAAGACTACAAGATCAAGCTGCCGGAAATCGGCACGGGCGACGCCGCCGACACGCCTCAGCTGGAAATGCGCGGCGATCTGCGTCTCGGTTTCCGTCAGCTGGCCGCCGACCGCTGGGCCGCTTCGCCGCTGTACACCTTGCGTTTCACCAAGGCCGGTCGGGAGAAGTTCTCCCGTGCGATCGGTGAAAACGGCAGCGCGCCGCTGCTCAAGGTGCGCTTCGAGGTCAAACCGGCGGACAAGTACACACGCAAACAGGATCTGGTCAGCGACCGCCTCTCGGTACGCAACATCGAATCCAACTGCAGCAACGTCAACTTCAACCCGCGCAGCGACCTCGAGCTGGAACTCAACACCATGCTCGACGCCGGCCTGAGCGAGACCAAGTACTGGCTCGACAGTGGAAGTGTGAAACGCAAATGAATGACCTGACCCCCGATCAACATCAGCTCTCTACCCGTTGGGCCGCTGTTTATGAAGGTGCCGGTCAGGCGCTGGAATGGATTGGCCAGACCCGTGTCAACGCGCCACGTCTGGACAGCGAAGCCGACAACCTGAACATCCGCCTGCATCGCGCCCGCAACCTGGCCCACAGCCTCGGTCGCGTGGCCTGCACGCCGATGACCATCGGCTTTTTCGGTTTGTCCCAGGCGGGCAAGTCCTATCTGATCTCGGCCCTCGCGGCCGGGCAGAACGGCAAACTGGAAACCGATTTCGGCGGCCAGCGCCTGGACTTCATCAAGCACATCAACCCGGTGGGTGGCGGCAAGGAAGCCACCGGCCTGGTGACGCGCTTCAGCCGGCGGGCCACACCGAGCCAGGACCCTGATTTCCCGGTGGAACTGACGCTGTTCAAGGAAATCGAGCTGGCGAAGATTCTCGCCAACTCCTGGTTCAAGGATTTCGACCTTGAACGGATTTCCTACGAGATTGACGAAGAACGCATCCAGCGAGTCCTCAAGCCGTTCGAAGGCCGCGAGACCGGGCCGATGCAGCCGGGTGTCAGCGCCGACGATCTGGTGTCGCTGTGGGATTACCTGCGAGACAACTTCCGTAACTCGGTGAAAAAACTCGAGCACCTGTATTGGCCGAAAGCCTTGCAGCTCGCGCCACGCCTGAATTTCCAGGAACGTGCCGAGCTGTTCGCCATTCTTTGGGGTGAGCAAAGCGAATTGACGCGCGTGTATCAGCAACTGGCCGGCGCACTGCACAAGCTGGGCCTGCCCGAAACTGTATTCGCGCCGTTGAAGGCCTTGGTGAGTTTCGAAAACGACACTTACAGCCAGCGCGACAGCATCATGAACGTCGACATCCTCGAGCGCTTCGGCAGCCCGCGGGACTTGCCGATCGACGTGCGGCCACGCATCGACGGTCGCCTGCAAAACAGCCAGGGCATTCCCGTTGCGCAACTGGCGGCACTCACGGCGGAAATGACGTTCGGCCTGATCGAAGCCCCGGCCGATGACATCGTCAACCAGGTCGACCTGCTCGACTTCCCCGGCTATCGCGGACGCAAGAAGCTGCACGAGATCGCCAACTCCAGCGACCCGGAATCCGCCACCAAGGACAACTCCGTCTCGCAGCTGATTCTGCGTGGCAAGGTCGCGTACCTGTTTGAGCGCTACACCGACAATCAGGAAATGAACGCGCTGGTGGTGTGCACCGGCTCGACCAAACAAAGCGACGTCAACGACGTTGGCCCGGTGCTGACGCGCTGGATCGAAAAAACCCAGGGCGCCGACGCGGCCGCTCGCAGCAAACGCGACACCGGTCTGATCTGGGCATTGACCATGCTCGACCTGCGCATCACCAACTCCCTGAGCCTGACGTCCGATCAGTACGACGAGAGCTGGAACGGCATGGTCAAGCTGACCATGCTGGAGCGTTTCGGCAGCTTGAGCTGGATGAACGACTGGGCCGGCACGCCGTTCCAGAACACCTTCCTGGTGCGTAAACCGCGCATGGACGCGGCATTCATCGTCCAGGACGCCAGCGGCGCCGAAACCGGGATCAACGCCAGTTACCAGGAACGCGTCGATGCGCTGGGCGAAAGCTTTGCGAGCAACGCGCTGGTGTGCAAACACGTCAACAATCCTGCCAACACCTGGAAAGAAATGCTGCGCAACGATGACGGTGGCATCAGTCACTTCAGCGGCAGTTTCAAGGGCGTGGCTAACATCGAATTCAAACTGCAACGCATCCGCGAGCAGCTGGACGAATGCCTTGAAGGCCTGACCACGCACGGCCTGAGCACCTGGTATCACGCCGACGGTGACGGCGCCGCCGCTGCCAAGAAAGCCCAGGCGCAGATGATTCTGTCGACCCTGGGCCGTCGTCCGGCGGTGCTGGGCGAGCTCATCGATCAACTCGACATGCCGAGCGAAGAGGTGCGCGACCTGTACCTCAGCGGCGTGTACGAAACCGATGACGAGCCAGCGGTCAGCGATGAACCGGTCGCCCTGACACCGAGCCAGAGCCTGTACGGTAACGACGCCGGTTTCGATTTCGATTTCGGCGATGACGCCAGCCCCGACAGCACACCGGCCAGCAGCAAGCCCCACACGCCGGTCCCGGAACTGCAAAGCAACGAACACCGTTTTGCCAAAGCGGCCTTCAAGGCCTGGGTCGCGCACTTGCGCGAACTGACCACCCGGCAAAGCCTGCTCAACCTGCTGGGACTGGAAAAGGCTTTGCTCGAAGCGGTGGTCGACGAGCTGATCACTGCCGGTTATCGCCAGGATTTGCCGGGGCAACTGAGCCGCGCCGTCCTCAAGCGTGCCCAGAGCGGTGCGCGTCGCGATCAACTGGTCGAGCGCCAGGTACTGGAAGTACAACGCGTGCTGCGCGATTTCGTGTCCTGGTTCGGCTACCTCCAGAAACCCGTGAGCGAGCGCCCACCTAGCCGGACCGGTGCCAAAGCGCCCTTGTTCTCGTTCTATACCGACATCGGTCCGGGACAAGTACCGGAGCTGCCGCCGCAACCGGCGAACCAGGCGCAACGGTATCTCGGCGACTGGCTTTCGGGCCTGGCCTGTATCACGCAGGACAACGCCGGCCATGGTGCCGGTCGCGAAATCACCCCTGAACAGAACGAACGGCTGGGCCAAGTGCTCACAGCCTTCGCAGCGAGATAAGCAATGCCAATTCGTGTCGACCTGCTCGCCTTAGAGCCCAATGTGCCTGGCCGGGCCTGCCTTACTGTGAAGAAATGGCAGGGTGGCGAAGAACAGCTGGAATTCTCCATTCAGCGTAACCAGGACGGTTTCTACCTCCAGGACCAACAGGCCTGGAGCAACAACCCGTTCTGGTTCAAGGTTTCGCGCTTCACTGTCGCAGCCAGTGGCGAAGCTCTTGAAGCCCAGGTCGGCCCGGAAGTGGTCAACCCGTTGCTGGAAGGCAGCGCCAACTCGCAATTCCAGATCGAACTGCGCGAACAGAGCCTGGGGCATGCCGACAAAGGCGTGGTCCGGCCAGGCGTCGGGCTGTTGCCGTCCACGGCGGGTGGTCAGACGCGCTCGACGTATGGCGGCGCAGATTTGACCGCGCCAGCTGCACCAGCACCTGAGATTCCGGAAATCCCGGAGCTGCCGGAATTGACCTTGCCCACCGCCGAGCCAGAAATCGAACTGGAATCGGTGCCCAACGAACGCGAATACACGCCTGCTCCGCCACCGGTGAAGAAGAGCAACAAAGGCCTGCTCGGCCTCGCGCTTGTACTGGTATTGCTGCTGGCGGCAGCGGCCGGGTTCTGGTTCTACAAACGCACGCCGGCGCCTGCCCCGATGGTCGCGGCCGCCGCACCGGCCGGTGCCGACGCACAAGCCTGCACGCTGGAAAGCATGAACAGCCTGCCCGAGCTGACCTTCGTCCAGACCTGCATCAAGGCGGCACCCGACAGCGCCAAGCTGCTGGAAATCATCAACGAAGCCAAGGCTGGCGAACACTGCGGCGTCGCCCAGCGTCTGTACGCCAACCGTGCCCAGGCCGGTGACGCGCTGATTGCCAATGCCTATGCCCGCGAATACGACCCGAAATACCTGAAGGCCAGCAAGTGCTTCCCGGTAGCGGATAACGCCACCGCGGCCTACTGGTACGAAACGATCCTCACCCAGGACCCGAACAACGCCGAAGCCAAGCAGCGTTTCGAGGAGTTGCAGAAGTGATGCGTTCACCCGTGAGTCGTTTCCTGCTGAGCAGCGCCGCGCTGTTGGCGCTGTGCATCAGCCCGTTGTCCCAGGCTGATGACAAACCGCTGATCCAGGCCGGTAAAAAGACCTTGTTCCAACGCGTGCTGACCACCCCGGGCTGCAAGATCAGCCCGACGGCGGGCGGTGCGGCAGGCGAGGCGCAACCAGTGTTCAGCCGTTTCTACGTGTACGAACGCGCCCAGGCGGCAAACGCCGAGTGGCTGAAAGTCGGCCCCGACAGTTATGGCAAAACCATTGGCTGGCTGCCTGCAAGCTGCACCACCGACTGGAAAATGCAACTGACCCTGGCCTTCACCAACCCGGCCAACCGCGACCGGCTGCTGTTCTTCAAGGAACGCGCCACAGTCGAAGGCATTCTCGATGCGCCGGACCCGGTGAGCAAAGTCGCCCCGCTGCGCGCCACGCTGAAAAAGGGCAAGCAAGCACCCGGCGTGCTGGCCGAAGAACCTGAATACTTCGTCGACCTGCAAAAGCAGTTCTACCTGTTGCCCGTGCTCAGCGGCGAAGAAGTCATGACCGAAGCGGGCTTTCGCACGCGCCTGCTCAATGTCGCATCGGTCAGCAAGCCCGACGAAAAAGACACCAAGGGCGCAGCCGGCAAAAATGCGTCCGGTGGCAAAGAGGCCGAAGACAAGGCCGCCAGCCAACTGAAGGAATTCAGCGCGGCGGTGGTGTTTGTCATCGACTCGACGATTTCGATGGACCCGTACATCGACCGTACCCGCGAAGCGATCCGCAAGGTTTATCAGCAGATCGAATCGCAGAACCTCGGCAAGCAGGTCAAGTTCGGCATGGTGGCTTTCCGTTCCAATACCCAGGCGGTGCCGGGTCTGGAATACACCACCAAGATGTACGCCGACCCTACCAAGGTGAAAGACAGCGCCGACTTTTTCGCCAAGATCGCCGACCTCAAACAGGCCAAAGTGTCGAGCAGCAGCTTCGATGAGGATGCCTTTGCCGGCGTCATGGAGAGCATCGACAAGGTCGACTGGAGCCAATTCGGTGCGCGCTACGTGGTGTTGATCACCGACGCGGGCGCCATCGAAGGTGACGACAAACTGTCGAAGACCGGTTTGAGCGCTGCACAGGTGCGTATTGAGGCTGCCAACCCGGGCGTGGCGATTTACACCCTGCACTTGAAAACCCCGGCCGGGGTCAAGGATCACGCCAAGGCCGAGGCGCAGTACCAGAACCTGTCGACTTACCCAGGCACCAACACCTCGCTGTACTACCCGGTGAATGCGGGTGATGTGCAGGAGTTCGGGCGCAAGGTCGACGCACTGGCCACCGCGATCACTACACAGGTGAAAGCCGCCTACATGGGCGAAGACGCCATCGGCAGTGCGGCGAACGCCAAGCAGGACCCGGCCGAGAAGAAAATGCTCGAGGACGCCGCACTGATCGGCCACGCCATGCAACTGGCCTATCTGGGCGAGAAGAACAACAGCAAGTCCCCGCCGGTGTTCAAGGCGTGGATCACCGACCGTGACCTGATCAAGCAGAACATCCCCACCACCGACGTGCGGGTGTTGCTGACCAAGTCCCAGCTCAGCGACTTGAGCGACGTGATGAAGAAGATTCTCGACGCTGCCAACGAAGGCCTGATTTCGCCGACGGAAATGTTCGACCGCCTGCGCTCGGTGGCCGCGACCATGGGCGCCGATCCGAATCAGCTCAAGCAGAACAGCAACGCCAAACTGGCGGACATGGGCGTGCTCGGCGAGTACCTCGAAGACCTGCCGTACCAGAGCGAAGTGCTGAACCTGGATGAAGATACCTGGAAGAGCTGGGACGGTCTGGCGCAGGAGAAATTCATCCGTACGCTCAACACCAAACTGCGGCACTACCAGCGTTACAACGCTGACGTCGACCGTTGGGTGGCGTTGGCCAAGGACAGCGATGCGCGGGACAACGTGTACCCGGTGCCTCTGGAAATGATGCCTTAACGAGACGCCCATGCTCGATATCAGGAACCTGCTGGTGCGCCGTGGTGAAGGCGCGCTGGCCCATCACGTGCGCCTGCCGCACTTGCAGATCGGCGGCGGGGAAATCCTCGCCATCACCGGCGAGAGCGGCAGCGGCAAAAGCACATTGCTTGAGGCCATCGGCCTGCTGCTGGCGCCGGTCGAGCTTGAGCGCTTTCGCCTGGGCGCAACGCAGGATCAGGACATCGCCCGATTGCTAGCCACGGATGATCAACCGGCTTTGGCGGCGGTGCGTTCGCGGCACCTGGGGTTCATTTTGCAAAGTGGCGGCCTGCTGCCGTTTCTGAGCGTGCGCGACAACATCAGCCTGCCGCGCCGTTTGCTCGGCATGTCGGCACACAGCGCGCACATCGACCACGCGGTTGAGGTATTGCGCCTGCAAGGACTGCTGGATAAAAAGCCGCAGGCGTTGTCGATCGGCGAACGCCAGCGCGTGGCCTGCGTTCGCGCCATTGCCCATGAACCGCTGCTGCTGTTGGCGGACGAACCGACCGCCGCGCTCGACCCGCACAGCGCCCGGCGCCTGTTTGAATTGCTGCTGAGCCTGGTGTCGAGCATGGGCCTGAGTGCGCTCGTGGTATCCCATGACTGGGCCTTGTTGAAGGATTTCGGCTTGCCGCGACTCGGCGCTATCAGCCGCCAGGGAGAGACTCTGTTTGAACCGATGGACTGACCGACTGCGCCTGCTGGGCACCCTGGCCCTGCAAGACCTGTGGCACGACCGCAAGGTGTCGCTGTGCATCGCCGCGTCATTGGTGGCGGTGATCGCGCCGTTGCTGCTGCTGTTCGGCCTCAAGCACGGGGTGGTCAGCCAGTTGCAGGACGAGCTGCTGCGCGACCCGCGCAACCTTGAAGTGAAGATGCTCAGCAACGGCAACTACGACAGTGCCTGGATCGAGCGTCTGCGCCAGCGACCCGAGACCGGTTTTGCCCTCGGCCAGACCCGTTCGCTCAACACCCAGGCGGATTTGCTGATCGGCATGCAACGCTTCGTCGAAGGCGCGGAAATCATCGCCACCGAGCCCGGCGACCCGCAACTGAACCTGCCGCAACTCAACCCCACCGGCGATCAAGTGATCCTTAGTGCGCGCGCCGCGCAACGCTTGCAGGCCAAGGTCGGCGATCGCGTGCAACTGCGCGTGCTGCGTCGACTGGAAGGCGTGAATGAGCGCGGCGAGATGACATTGAGCGTGCTGGCGATTCTCGATGGCGCCCGTTTCGGCCGCGCCGCCGGGTTTGTCGCCCCGCCGTTGCTGCTGGACCTGGAGCGCTTTCGCGATGGCTATCAGGTCAGTGCGTTCGGCATCACCACCGGCAAGCCTCTGGGTGATCTGCAACCGCTGTATGCCCGCGCCCGCGTGTATGCAAACGACATCGACCAAGTGGCGCCGCTGGAGCGCTGGCTCAACGAACAACACATCGAAACGTCGAGCCGACTGGCCGACATCGACAACGTCAAAGCCATCAACCATGTGCTGGGGCTGATCTTCGGTGTTATTGCCCTGGCGGCATTGATTGGCTGTGTGGCGTCGATGGTCGGCGCGTTCCTGGCCAACATCGACCGCAAGCGCAAAAGCCTCGCGGTCCTGCGCCTGCTGGGGTTCAAGCGCACGGCTGTCGCCGGTTTCGTGGTCGTGCAAGCGCTGTTGCTGAGCCTGGCCGGCTACCTCGGCGGATTGGGGTTTTACGCTGTCGGCAGTCATCTGTTCGACTACTTGCTCGGCAGCAGCCAGGCCACCGGCACCTTTGTCTGCCACATCACACTCTGGCATGGCCTCGCCGCCCTGCTTCTGACCTTTCTGGTCGCTACACTGGTGGCCGTGATCGGCGCCGTGCGAGCCATCAGCATCCAACCTGCGGAGAGTCTGCGTGAGCTATAAACGTTTTGGCTTGCTGTTGCCCCTGAGCCTGGGCTACTTGCTCGACGCTTCGGCGGCGGGCTGGGAAGAGAAGTATTACAACCCGATGCCCGAAGCCAGCGACGTCGTGTTGCCGATGCCGTGCGAAGGCTCGATGGTGTTTCGCAAGGTGTTCATTCCGGTCACCGGACCGCTCGACGACTACCCGATCAACATCGGTCAGGACGGTGCGGAATACGGCTATGTCGAACAGACTCGACCGACGTTTATCGCCGGCAGTTTCACCGGCGCCAAGAACGACAAATCCCGCTACTACCTGATGGCCAAGTACGAGATGAGTCAGTTGCAGTACGCTGCCCTGACCGACGAAACCTGCCCCACCGCCGCGACCAAGATGCGCCTGCCGCAAGTGGCCGTGAGCTGGGTGCAAGCCGTCGAAGCGGCTGACAAGTACAACCTGTGGCTGCGCAAGAACGCCGCCGGCAAGCTGCCGAAAGAAGACGGCGCCCTGGGCTTCCTGCGTTTGCCGACGGAAGTCGAGTGGGAGTTCGCCGCGCGCGGTGGCCTGGAAGTCGGTGCGGCGGAATTCCGCGATACACGCTACCCGATGCCCGACGGCATCAACGCTTACGAGTGGTTCGCCGGGGCGCAATCTTCCAACGGCAAACTGCAGTTGTCCGGTCTGCAAAAGCCCAATCCGCTGGGCCTTCACGACATGCTCGGCAACGTTGACGAAATGATGTTCGAGCCGTTTCGCCTGAACAAACTCGACCGCCAGCATGGCCAGGCCGGTGGCTACGTCGTGCGCGGCGGCAATTACCTGACCGCCCAGGCTGACCTGCGCACCGCGTTGCGCAAGGAAGAGCCGTACTACAACGCCGAAGGCCAGGTGAAAAACAAAACCACCGGCCTGCGCCTGGTATTGGTCTCGCCGACCCTGACCTCTCGCGAACGCGTGGCCAGTATCGAAAACAGCTGGAAGAAACTCGGCACCGGCAGCAAGGAAACCGAATCCGCTGACAAAGGCACGGTTCAGTCGCTGAACACGCTGGCCTCGGGTGTTGAAGACAAAGCGCTGAAGGAAAAACTCCAGGCCCTGGAAAACCAGCTGCGCGCCAGCAACCAGCAGCAGGAAGAAACCCGCGACCAGGCGATTCGCGCCAGCCTCAATCTGGGTGCGTTCCTGTGCACCAAGATGCTCGACGACGGCCAGTACGTGGATTTCCTGCAGAAAAACTACAAGCTCAATTGCGAAGCCGCCGAAAAGGACGCCAGTTGCGACATGCGCAAGGGCAAGCTCGACGAGCAGAAGGATCGCCTGCACAAACTCAGCCGTTACTACGCCAGCAGCCTGGTGGAGTCGGCGACGTTGTACGGTCAGCCGTTGCTCGAGGCACAGGTTCCGGTGATGGAAGAAATCATCACCCGCAACAAACAGCTTCAGGACCTCAAACCCTACTTGCGCACGCACTGGGCGAATCAGAAGACCTTCCTGCAAAAACAGAAGATCGACACTGACGCCTGGCTGACCAGCTGCAAGACCGTCACTCAATAACAACACGTCAACACCGTCATCGAGGAGTTTCACCATGTCGCGCAGCCTTTGGACTCGCTTCAAACTACAGATCGCATTCGTCGTTGCCGGCAGCCTGTTGCTGACTGGTTGCGCCAACACCGGCAGTTCGATGCTCGGCGGCAGCGAAGGCGCAGACCCGCGCCTGACCCAAGGCAATGACGCGGAGTTCTTCAGCAAGTCCGGTTACCAGGCCTGCGCCGTCGGCGCCGGTGTCGGCATCCTCGGTTGCGCGCTGTCCAACAGCAGCAACAAGGCCGTCTGCGCCATCGCCGCCGGTATTACCGCGTGTGGCGTGGCCATGGGCGCGAACTATTATCTGGATCAACGTCGCAGCGAATACGCCGACACCTCCACCCGTCTGGCGAAGATGAACAGCGAAGTCGAGCAAGACACGCGCAATGTGATTGCCCGTACCGAGACCGCTCAGCAAGTGATCAAGGATGACCAGGCGCGTATCGCCAAGATCAAACAGGATATCGCCAGCAAAAAGGTCGACAAGACCAAAGCCCAGACGCAAATCGCCGAGATCGACAACAACATCGCAATCTTGCGCAAAGACCTCAGCAACATGCGCAACAAAGTCACCGAGTACAGCAAAGTGGCCAATGCCGAACGCGCACAAGGCTCCAGCGCCGAGATGAAGCAGGTGGATGTGAGCATTCTGAAAATGAACGAGAAAGTCGCTGCCTTGCAGAAGGAAGTCGACGGTCTCTACAGCCAGCGCTCCGCAATCACTCTGGGTTAAGCACATGAAGCTACGACAGCTGGCGGTCTTGACCGCCGTCCTCGCCTTGAGCGGTTGCGCAACCCAGCCGGGCGAATGCGACGCGACCAATCGCGACAGCAGCATGCTGACCAAGATGAACTGCGACTACTCTGGTGGTTACAGCGATCAGGTCAAACAAAAGGAACAGGCCCTGGCCGAGTCCCGCCAGCAAAACGCGATGTTCCGTCAGGTGTACGAGAACATTCAGGCCCAGCAGCTCAGCACCAAAACCGATTTGGCCAGCCAGCAAAAATCCCAGGCTGAACTGAACCAGTCGCTGGGCAAGTTGCTGACCTCGCTGAAGGCGCGCCGTGGCAACGAAAGCCAGGTGCAAAAGCAGATCGCCGGGCTCGAACAGCAGCTCAAGGACTCGCAGACTGCACCGGTGGCCAAGCCTTCAAAGGCGGCCCTGGCCGCCAAGCAGGAACAACTGAAGGCGCTGCAGAAAAAGGTCAATCAACTGCAATTCAGCCTCGGTTACGAAGAGTAACTTTTCACCCGCAGGCCTCCCGCCGGAGGCCTGCAGCCTTTTCAGGAATCGACGTCATGCAGCGGGTCATCAGGGATGCGCAAGCCACACCAGAGGGGATGAGTGCGCTGCAAGCCAAAGTCGCCCTCATCCAGAAACACTTTCCGCCGACCGTCTCCAGCCTCTTCGCCATCCCGCGAATGGGCAGCGGCGAGGTGCTGGAATGGTGGACCGAACTGGGTGGCCAACCCACGCCCTATGCCGACCTCAACGAGGACGCTCAACGGCGATTGCTGGAAACCTATGAAGTGCGTCAGACGTCCCTTGGACAGTTGGCGGACGAACTGCAAAAACGCGGTCAGCCCACGGAAGCGGATGACCTGCGCAGCCTGCTCGGCGCTCCCGAGCTGGACAAACTCTACAGCCTCAACGGTGAGCCGTTGGTGGTGCGCTGGAACCAGCGCCCGCCAAAACCGGTGGTGCCGCCGGTGGTTCCGCTGGCTCCGGTGGCCGCCGTGGCGCCTTCGCGCCGTGGATGGTGGATCGCCGCGGCATTGCTGGCACTGCTGTTGTTGCTCCTGGCGCTCTGGGCTTACTGGTGGTTTATGCACCGGGAAAAAGTTGTACCGGTCGAACCGGTCGCCCCGGTGGTGACACCGATCGAGAAACCGGTTGAGCCTGTTCCCGAGCCGGTAGTGGAGCCAGAGCCTGTAGTGGAACCGAAACCGGAACCCGTACCGGTTCCAGAGCCAGAACCAGTGCCAGCCCCCAAACCGGTCCCGCCGCCAAAACCTGTGGTGGCCGCCCCGCCTCCACCACCGCCACCGCCGCCGCCGGCACCGACGCTGGACAACTTCGCGTGCCGCAAAAAAGCGCCGAACGCCGAGATCCCGCAGTTCGTGGTGGTGCTCGATACCTCGGGTTCGATGGATTTGAACATCAAGTCCGTGAAAGCCGATGAGGACTGGTTCTTCGGCAATGAGCTCAACAAGTACCTGGACGCGAACCGCACCATGCAGATCTTCGCCAAACCCAGCCGCATGGACGTCGCCAAGGACTCGCTGGCCGGCATGATCAACGGGCTGGACCCGAAAATCGACACGCGCCTCATCACCTTCGCCGGCTGCGAACGCACACCGGACCAGGGCGTGTTCAAGTTTGGCGACCGGCCACGGCTGATCAACGGGATTCGAGGCCTGGTTCCCAACGACGGCACACCGCTGGCCGACAGCCTGGCTTACGCGGCAAGCACCGTCGACGGGCGTAATAACGATGCCGTGATCGTGATGTTCGTCGACGGTGAGGACGGTTGCCAGAAAGACGCTTGCGCGGTGTCCCGCCAAATCGCCAGGGAACAACCACGCCTGCGGGTCAACGTGGTGAAAATCGGTGCCGGTGGCCCGTCACGCTGCATTGCTGAAAACACCGGTGGCCGGGTTTACAACAGCACCAACGCGGCAGAACTGGCCAAGCAGTTGAAACTCGCAACCAAGGAAGTGTCGAGCAACGCCAAGTGTGATTGATTGGCAGATCTGAATATTGCGGTGAGGCAATCGCGAGCAAGCTTGCTCCTACAGGATATGTGGCGTTCCACGTTTTTGTGAACGACGCCAAACCTGTAGGAGCAAGCTTGCTCGCGATAGCTATTTCAGAGGCGACTCAACGAAACCGGTCAACCTCTTGGCGCAGTTCCGCCGCCAGGCTCTCCAGCTCTTTGGCGGTCACCGCCAGGTTCGACACCACTTCCCGCTGCTCGCTGTTCGCCAGCGCAATGCTTTGCAGGTTGCTGCTGAGCAGGGTCGCGGTGCTGCTCTGCTCCTGGGTCGCGGTGGTGATCGCGGCGAATTGTTCACCGGCGGAACGGCTTTGCTCATCGATCCGCGCCAGCGCCGAGGCGACATTGGCGTTACGTGACAAGCCTTCCTGCATCAAGACTTTGCCCTGTTCCATGGTGCTGATGGCATTGCCGGTTTCCTGCTGGATGCTCTGAATCATCCCGGAAATTTCGTCGGTGGCCTGGCGAGTGCGTGAAGCCAGATTGCGCACTTCATCGGCCACCACCGCAAAACCACGGCCCTGCTCACCGGCACGCGCCGCTTCGATGGCCGCGTTGAGCGCCAGTAGGTTGGTTTGCTCGGCAATCGAGGTGATCACCCCGACAATGCCGCCGATTTCCTGAGAACGCTGGCCCAAGGTGTTGATCACCGTGGCAGTGCTGTTCAGCGCGCCAGCGATTTGCTCCAGGGACGAGGACGCTTCACCCATCGATGTACGACCGATCTGGGTTTGCTGTGCGTTTTCCTGCGCCAGACGCTGAGTGCTGCCCATGTTGTCGGCGATGTTCAACGAGGTGGCGCTGAATTCTTCCACGGCACCGGCCATGCTGGTGATTTCGCCGGACTGCTGCTCCATGCCTTCATAGGCACCGCCAGACAAACCGGACAAGGCCTGGGCACGGCTGTTGACCTCTTGCGAGGCCCGGCGGATGTGCTCGACCATCGTCGACAACGCCTGACTCATCTGATTGAAGGCACGGGCCAGCTGACCGATCTCGTCGTTGCTCGACACGTCCAGACGCACGCTCAGGTCGCCGGCCCCCAGGGCTTCGGCCTGACGCACCAGATCACCCAGCGGCGCGAGTTTGCTGCGCAGCAGCCAGACTGCCGAGCCGACCGCGATCAACATTGCCAGCAGGCTGCCGATCGCCAATTGAATGCCGACGCTCCAGGTCACCGCGCTGATTTCGTCTTGCGGCATGCTCGCCACGACCGACCACGGGCCGTCCTGGAACGGCACGGAAACACTGTAGAACTCTTCGGACGTGTCGCTCCAGAATTCGCCTTTGCCCGGGGTTTTCGCCAGGGCGGTGATGGCTGGAACGGCTTTATCCAGCGCTTCCACGCCGGCGATCGGTACCAGCCATTTGTTCTGCTCGTCGAGCAACGCCAGGGAACCGGTCTTGCCGATGCGGAACCGCTTGAGGTTTTCGAACTGGGCTTTCTGCGCGTCGGTGTAGTCGAAACCTACATACAGCACGGCAATGACCTTGCCGCCGCTGTCGCGTACCGGGGTGTACTGCGACATGTAGTAGCGTTCAAAAAGCAAAGACCGTCCGACGAAACTCTGCCCCGCCATCAAACGGGCGTAAGCCGGGTTCGCATGATCGAGAACAGTGCCAATGGCACGACTGCCATCCTGTTTGGTGACGTTGGTACTGACCCGAATGAAGTCCTCGCCGCTGCGCACGAACACCGTGGCCACGCCGGCGGTCATCTGCTTGAACTCGTCCACTTCCTTGAAGTTGTTATTGAGCACCTCGCCGCCCAGTTGCAGGCCCGGAGTCTGGGTGCCCGCCACGTTCACCGGCGCATCCGGGTGCACGCTCAGCCCGCCGCTGAAACGCTTTTCGAACAACCCCGCAAGGCGCAGGGTACTTTCACGCAACGTGCCGTGAAACGTACTCAACTGGTCGGCCAGCAACCGCGCCTCACTGGCCAGGTGCTCTTCGCGGGTGGCGAGGTTGGCCGTGTCCAGTGAACGCAGGGCAAACAGGGTACTGCCGCTGATGACAATCGCCAGAATAACGGCGAGCGCAAGGCCAAGCTGTGAGGCAATCCGGGCACGTGGTTGAGACATGACAGCTCCTGGCCGAGCGATCTGATCCTCCTTGATCGGCTACTCAGCAAAATTTCTAATAATGGGGAATTACATCGAACCTGCACGAAGGTTCCATCTGCAGATTTTCGGCGGCAAACCTGAATACTTGAGTAAATAGCCGGGATATGGCTCAAGGCCGCTATTTCGAAGGCTCTATCGATTCAGCACAAGTGTTCGACGTCCGGCAATTTCATTGCCCGCACCTCGCCTTGCAGGAAATCGCTGAGGCGGCGCAAACGTTCACCTCCTGGGCGGGTTTTCGGCCAGACAAGGTAATAATTCTCGCCACTGGCGACGGCGGTCGGCCACGGCAAACTCAGACGGCCCTGCGCCACATCTTCGGCCACCATCAGCAGATCGCCCATCGACACGCCATAACCCCGGGCAGCGGCGATCATGCCCAGCTCCAGCGTATCGAACACCTGCCCGCCCTTGAGCGACACCAGATCCGTCAGCCCCATGCGCTCCAGCCAGTTGCGCCAGTCACGTCGGTCCGGCGTCGGGTGCAGCAGTTCGGCATGGGCCAGGCGCGCGACGTCCCACGGTTGGTCCTTCAGAAGATTCGGTGCACCAACCGGAATCAGCTCCTCCGGGAACAGCAGACTCGCCTCCCAGTCCGGCGGAAAATGCCCGTTGCTGAGGATCACGGCGCAGTCGAACGGCTCATGGTTGAAGTCCACTGAATCGACATCCATCCAGGCGCTGGTCAGTTGCACTTCGTTGCCCGGCTGCAGGTGGCGGAAACGGCTGAGCCGCGCCAGCAGCCAGCGCATGGTCAGGGTCGACGGCGCTTTCATGCGCAGGATGTCATCTTCAGCGCGCAAGGTATTGCAGGCCCGCTCAAGGGCGGTGAAGCCTTCGCGAATGCCCGGCAGGATCAGCCGCGCCGACTCGGTCAGTTGCAAATTGCGCCCGCTGCGATGAAACAGCCGACAGGCAAAATGCTCTTCAAGCGTACGAATATGCCGACTGACCGCACTCTGCGTAATCGACAACTCTTCAGCGGCACGGGTAAACGAGCTATGTCGCGCCGCCGCTTCAAATGCGCGAAGGGCATAAAGGGGAGGAAGACGACGGGACATACGGAAAGCTCCTATAGCGTAATTTCGTCAACTTATCAGAAACTCCCCAGGATGAGTTTTAATCATGCAATCCATCCTTTTTATCCCTTTGTGCAAACCCCGCAGAGCGCCGAGAATCGACGCTTTCCTGTTCTCTTTGATAATCGGGCGTGATGACCATGCAGCATCCAGCGCGTATTGAACTCTGGGCCATCCTGCGGCTGGCGGGGCCGTTGATTGCCTCGCAGTTGGCGCACATGCTGATGGTCCTCACCGACACCTTGATGATGGCGCGCCTGAGCCCCGAGGCATTGGCCGGCGGCGGACTCGGCGCGGCGACCTATTCGTTTGTGTCGATCTTTTGCATCGGCGTGATTGCGGCGGTCGGCACGTTGGTGGCGATCCGTCAGGGCGCGGGCGATATCGTTGGCGCGGCACGGCTGACCCAGGCCGGGTTGTGGCTGGCGTGGTTGATGGCTTTGGTCGCCGGGTTGCTGCTGTGGAACCTCAAACCGGTGTTGCTGATGTTTGGCCAGACCGAAACCAACGTCCAGTCAGCCGGGCAGTTCCTGTTGATTTTGCCGTTCGCCTTGCCCGGCTACCTGAGCTTCATGGCCCTGCGCGGTTTCACCAGCGCGATTGGCCGGGCGACGCCGGTGATGGTCATCAGCCTCGGCGGCACGGTGGCCAACTTCGTGCTCAATTATGCGTTGATCACCGGGATGTTCGGCCTGCCGAAAATGGGCCTGGTGGGTATCGGTCTGGTCACAGCAATTGTTGCCAACCTGATGGCCGTGGCGTTGGCGCTGCATATTCGGCGGCATCCGGCGTACGACGCGTATCCATTGCGCCAGGGTTTGTCGCGGCCAAACCGGCAGTACCTGAAGGAGTTGTGGCGCCTGGGTCTGCCGATTGGCGGCACCTACGCAGTGGAAGTCGGGCTGTTTGCCTTCGCCGCGCTGTGCATGGGCACCATGGGCAGTACGCAACTGGGCGCGCATCAGATCGCGCTGCAGATCGTCTCGGTGGCGTTCATGATTCCGGCGGGGCTTTCCTATGCGATCACCATGCGCATCGGCCAGCATTACGGCGCCGGGCAGTTGCTGGACGCGCGGCTTGCCGGGCGGGTTGGGATCGCCTTTGGCGCAGCGGCGATGCTCGGTTTTGCGATGGTCTTCTGGCTGTTGCCGAATCAGTTGATCGGCCTGTTTCTCGATCACAACGACCCGGCCTTCCGCCCGGTCATCGAACTGGCGGTGAGCCTGCTGGCGGTGGCGGCGTGGTTCGAGCTGTTCGACGGCACGCAAACCATCGCCATGGGCTGCATTCGCGGGCTCAAGGACGCCAAGACCACGTTCCTGGTCGGGTTGGGTTGCTACTGGCTGATTGGCGCACCTGCCGCGTGGTGGATGGCGTTCCATTTGCACTGGGGGCCGACGGGTGTCTGGTGGGGCTTGGCGCTGGGCCTGGCCTGCGCGGCGGTGAGCCTGACGCTGGCATTCGAGTGGAAGATGAAGCGGATGATTCGGCGGGAGCCGACATCAGGGGCACGTTTCCAGATCGCCCAGCCTGACTGAGATCCCCTGTAGGAGCCGGCTTGCTGGCGATGAGGGCCTGACAGACAAAAATGATGTGCCTGTCAGACCGCTATCGCCAGCAAGCCGGCTCCTACAAGGATTTCGGTGGTTATCAGACGACGCTTTCCAGTGCTGGCTGTTGGTTACTGCCAAAACTCAAATACTCAATCAGTTCCGTCAACGGCAACGGCTTGCTGATCAGATAACCCTGCACCTGATCGCAACCAAACCCGCGCAACAGATCCAGCTGCTCCGGCGTTTCCACGCCCTCGGCGACCACTTCCAGATTGAGGTTGTGCGCGAGATTGATCATCGCGTGCACCAGTTTGCGATTCTCTTCACGCCCTTCCATCCCGCCGACAAAGCTCTTGTCGACCTTCAACAAGGCAATCGGCAGGCTGTTGAGGTGCACGAAGGAGGAAAACCCGGTGCCGAAGTCGTCGAGCGAGAAGCGCACGCCCAGGCGCCCGAGGGCATCCATGGTCTGCTTCACCAGATCGCTGCGGCGCATGACCGCCGTTTCGGTCAGTTCGAATTCCAGCCACTGCGCCTCGACGCCACGCTCGGCAATTAACCGGCTCAGGGTCGATAACAACTGACTGTCCTGAAACTGGCGGAACGACAGGTTGATCGCCATGTGCAGCGCCGGCAGACCGAGCTCGCGCAACGCCTGCATGTCGCGCAACGCACGGGAAATCACCCAGTAACCGAGTGGCACGATCAAGCCGCTTTGCTCGGCCAGTGGCACGAACTCGCTCGGCGGCAGCAACCCACGCTCGGCATGGCGCCAGCGCACCAGGGCTTCGAGGCCGACGATCTGCCCGTCCTCAAGGTTCAGGCGTGGCTGGTAATGAAGTTCCAGCTCATCGCGACGCAACGCCCGGCGCAGCTCGCTTTCGAGGTCGGCCATGCTGCGGGCATTGCGGTTGATGCGTTCGTTGAAGATGTGAAAGGTGCAGCCTTGAGTGCTCTTGGCCTGCTGCATGGCGATGTGCGCGTGCCACATCAACGGATCGGCGCCGGCCTGGGCGCGGGCGTGGGCGATGCCCAGGCTGGAACCGATCAACAGGCTTTCGCCGTCGACCCAATAGGGCTCGGCCAACGCTTCGGTGATGCGTTCGGCCATCCATTCGGCGCGTTGCGGCGCACGGCGGGTGTCGATCAGCAGGGCGAACTCATCGCTGCCCAGCCGCGCCAGTTGATCGCCGGCCTCGAGCTGGCTTTTCAGGCGCGCGACCACTTGCAGGATCAAGCGGTCGCCGGCCTGATGGCCGAGGGCGTCGTTGGCGTGGCGGAAGTTGTCGAGGTCAAGGTGCCCGAGGGCCAGGCCACGGCCGTCGTTTTCCGCCAGCCGCGCGGCCAGCAAGGTCTGGAAACCCTGGCGGTTGGCGATGCCGGTCAGCGGGTCTTGCTCGGCCAGGCGTTGCAGGGTGTTTTCCAGCACGCCGCGCTCGCGCACGTGGCGCAGGCAACGGCGCAACATGCCAGGGTCGAGATGATCGCGCACCAGCCAGTCGCTCACTCCATCGGGCGGCAACAGCGGCTCTTGGTCGAGCAACAACACCGTTGGCAAACTGCAACGGCCGGGCGCCGGCTGAAGGGCCGGGATCGTCAACAACACCGCGCTGCGGTTGTCATCAAACAGAGCGCTGACCGACTCCCAGCTCGGAGCGCTGATGAGCACGGCCGAGCTCCCCATCGGAGCCAGACACTCGCGCAACAACGCTGCCCACGCTGGCTCTTCGGCCAATAGCAGCAAACGCAAGGGTTCGACAGGCGTAGACAAGCTAGCTCCCTAGACTCTGCAATGATGTAGGCGGCGGGCATTATGCCGTGCCAATAACTAATGACCAATGACATCAGTTATCAAACGAGGCTTTTGTATCCGGAATTACGAACATTAGCCGCAAATTCCTCCCGCATCCTGCGTGAAAGTAACAAAACCGGCAAATATAGATAGCGTATTGCGTCACAAGTCGGAGAGAGCAGCACAATTCGCTGAGCCTGTTAAAATGCCGGCCCATTTCGTACTGACTCCTGAATTTACCTATGTCCCGACTCAATCCCCGGCAGCAAGAAGCCGTGAGCTACGTCGGCGGCCCTCTTTTGGTGCTCGCCGGTGCAGGCTCCGGCAAGACCAGCGTGATCACGCGCAAAATCGCGCACTTGATCCAGAACTGCGGCATCCGCGCCCAGTACATCGTCGCCATGACCTTTACCAACAAGGCCGCTCGCGAGATGAAGGAACGGGTCGGCACCCTGCTCAAGGGCGGCGAAGGCCGTGGCCTGACGGTGTGCACCTTCCACAACCTGGGCCTGAACATCATCCGCAAGGAACACGTGCGGCTGGGCTATAAACCGGGCTTCTCGATCTTCGATGAGACCGACGTCAAAGCCCTGATGACCGACATCATGCAGAAGGAATACGCGGGCGACGACGGCGTCGACGAGATCAAGAACATGATCGGCTCGTGGAAAAACGACCTGATCCTGCCCGCCGAAGCCCTGGAAAACTCGCGCAATCCCAAGGAACAGACCGCCGCCATCGTCTACACCCACTACCAGCGCACACTCAAGGCGTTCAACGCGGTGGACTTCGACGACCTGATCCTGCTGCCGGTGAAACTGTTCCAGGAACACGCCGACATCCTCGAAAAGTGGCAGAACAAAGTCCGCTACCTGCTGGTGGATGAATATCAGGACACCAACGCCAGCCAGTATTTGCTGGTGAAGTTGCTGATCGGCACGCGCAACCAGTTCACCGTGGTGGGCGACGATGACCAGTCGATCTACGCCTGGCGCGGCGCGCGCCCGGAAAACCTGATGCTGCTCAAGGACGACTACCCGTCCCTGAAAGTGGTGATGCTGGAGCAAAACTATCGCTCCACCAGTCGCATCCTGCGTTGCGCCAACGTGCTGATCTCGAACAACCCGCACGAGTTCGAAAAGCAGCTGTGGAGCGAGATGGGTCACGGCGACGAGATCCGCGTGATCCGCTGCCGCAATGAAGACGCCGAAGCCGAGCGCGTGGCCGTGGAATTGCTGACCCTGCACTTGCGCACCGACCGGCCCTACAGCGATTTCGCGATCCTGTATCGCGGTAACTATCAGGCCAAGCTGATCGAGCTGAAGCTGCAACACCACCAGATTCCGTATCGGTTGTCCGGCGGCAACAGCTTTTTCGGACGCCAGGAAGTGAAAGACCTGATGGCCTACTTCCGCCTGATCGTGAACCCGGACGACGACAACGCCTTCCTGCGGGTGATCAACGTTCCACGCCGGGAGATCGGTTCGACGACGCTTGAGAAGCTCGGCAACTACGCCACCGAACGCAAAATCTCGATGTACGCCGCCACCGACGAAATCGGCCTGGGCGAGCATCTGGATGCGCGCTTCACCGATCGCCTGTCGCGCTTCAAGCGTTTCATGGACAAGGTCCGCGAGCAGTGCGCCGGCGAAGACCCGATTTCGGCGCTGCGCAGCATGGTCATGGACATCGATTACGAGAACTGGCTGCGCACCAACAGCTCCAGCGACAAGGCCGCCGACTACCGCATGGGTAACGTCTGGTTCCTGATCGAGGCGTTGAAAAACACCCTGGAGAAAGACGAAGAAGGCGAGATGACCGTCGAGGACGCCATCGGCAAACTCGTCCTGCGCGACATGCTGGAACGTCAGCAGGAAGAGGAAGACGGCGCCGAAGGCGTGCAGATGATGACCTTGCACGCCTCCAAAGGGCTGGAATTCCCTTACGTGTTCATCATGGGCATGGAAGAGGAAATCCTCCCGCACCGCTCCAGCATCGAAGCCGACACCATCGAAGAAGAACGCCGCCTGGCCTACGTCGGCATTACCCGCGCACGTCAGACCCTGGCTTTCACCTTCGCGGCCAAGCGCAAGCAGTACGGCGAGATCATCGACTGTGCGCCCAGCCGCTTCCTCGATGAACTACCGCCGGACGACCTCGCCTGGGAAGGCACCGACGACACGCCGGTAGAAGTCAAAGCCGTTCGCGGCAATACCGCATTGGCCGATATACGGGCGATGTTAAAGCGCTAGAATTGAGCACTTTTTAACCGACACTTTTTCACAAACTAGGCGCACATGGCGCCAGTAGAGGAACGCTTCATGGAAGCACTGCACCAGAAAATTCGCGAACAAGGCATTGTGCTTTCCGATCAGGTCCTGAAGGTCGACGCCTTTTTGAACCACCAGATCGACCCGGCGCTGATGAAACTGATCGGCGACGAGTTCGCTGCGCTGTTCAAGGACTCGGGCATCACCAAGATCGTCACCATCGAAGCCTCGGGCATCGCGCCGGCGATCATGACCGGCCTGAACCTGGGCGTACCGGTGATTTTCGCGCGCAAGCATCGGTCCCTGACCCTGACCGAAAACCTGCTGTCGGCGACCGTTTACTCGTTCACAAAACAGACCGAAAGCACCGTGGCGATCTCCCCGCGCCACCTGACCAGCAGCGACCGCGTGCTGATCATCGATGACTTTTTGGCCAACGGTAAGGCGTCCCAGGCGCTGATCTCGATCATCAAACAGGCGGGCGCGACCGTGGCCGGTCTGGGTATCGTGATCGAGAAGTCGTTCCAGGGTGGTCGTGCGGAACTGGATGCGCAGGGTTATCGCGTTGAATCGCTGGCTCGCGTTAAGTCGCTGGCTGGCGGTGTCGTGACCTTTATCGAGTAATTTGCTGGCACAACTCCCTACTGTAGGAGCCGGCTTGCTGGCGATAGCGGTGGATCAGCCAATATTGATACTGACTGATCCACCGCTATCGCCAGCAAGCCGGCTCCTACAGGGGATCTTTGTTGGCTGTTATTGCGCGGTGGCCTTGAGGCCGGTGAGCAGCAGCCGCTGAAACAGGTCCTCTTTCAACCCTTCCGGGTTGGTCAGTTGCATGCGCTCCAGATGCTCGGGAAACGCTGCCGGTTCGGGCGCATCCAGTGCCGCCTTGCCCAACTCCAGAATCTCCGTCAGCTTGAACTTGCTCTTCAACCAGTTCAGCGCCCGCAACAAATCCCGCTCATGCGCGGTGAAATCACTCCCCAGCGGATACTCCGGAAACAACTGCGGATGCCGCGTCTGAATCGCCTGTAAACGTTCTGGTCGGTTGTCGGCAAAACGCGGATCGAGACGAAAACTCTTCGGCAGTTTCCCGGCACTCTGCGCCTGCTCGATCAACCCGGGCTGGAACCGTGAATCGCTGATGTTCAGCAACGCCTCGATCACCGCCGCATCGGTCTTGCCGCGCAAATCGGCAATGCCGTACTCGGTGACCACGATGTCCCGCAGATGCCGCGGGATCGTGCAATGGCCGTATTCCCAGACGATGTTGGAACTGATCTCCCCGCCCGCCTCGCGCCAGCTGCGTAGCAACAGAATAGAACGCGCCCCCTCCAGCGCATGGCCCTGGGCGACGAAGTTGTATTGCCCGCCGACGCCGCTGAGGACACGCCCGTCTTCAAGCTGATCGGCCACGCCGGCGCCAAGCAACGTCATGGTGAACACGGTGTTGATGAAGCGCGCATCCAGGCGCTGCAAGCGTTTGAGTTCCTCCTGACCGTACAGCTCGTTGATGTAGCTGATACGGGTCATGTTGAATTCGAGTCGCTTGCTTTGCGGCAGCTCTCGAAGACGCTCGTAGAAACTGCGCGGCCCCAGGAAAAACCCGCCGTGCACCGAGATGCCGTCGGTTTGCGCCGCTTCATCCAGCGTGCCGGCATTCGCCTGTTGTTGGGTGGGCACATCGGGGTAGACCTTGCGCCGCACGATCCCGGCGTCGACCAGCACCAGCAGGCCGTTGACGAACATTTCGCTGCAACCGTAAAGGCCTTTGGCGAATGGCTCGACGCCGCCTTCGCGGCCGATCAACTGCGCCCACTGGCTCAGATTCACATCCGCCAGCAGTGCCTGGTAACCGGCGTTATCCGCCTGCCGCGCCAGCAACGCCGCCGTCAGCGCGTCGCCCATGGCGCCGATGCCGATCTGCAAGGTGCCGCCATCGCGGACCAGCGCGCTGGCGTGCAGACCGATGAAATGGTCCTGGAAACCCACCGGCATGTTCGGCGTCGAAAACAGCGTGGTGCTGTCTTTCTCGTCGATCAGCAGGTCGAAAGTGTCGATGCCGATTTCCGCATCACCGGGCATGTACGGCAAGTCGTTGTGCACATGGCCCACCAGCAGGACCGTCTCCCCCGCCGCCCTGCGCTTGGCGATCATCGGAAACAGATCGAGGGTGATGTCCGGGTTGCAACTCAGGCTCAGGCGATCCGGGTGTTCGGAGTGGCTGGCCACCAGTTGCGCGACCAGGTTCAAACCGGCCGCGTTGATGTCCCGTGCGGCGTGGCTGTAGTTGCTGCTCACGTAGTCCTGCTGGGCGGACGCGCTATGAAGCAGGCTGCCGGGCTGCATGAAAAACTGCTGAATATGGATGTTGGGCGGCAGGTTGTCTTTGCGCAGGCCCGCGAGGAAATCCAGCTCCGGATAATCGCCGAATACCCGTTCGATGAAGGGTTCGAGGAAGCGCTTCTGCAAGCCGTCGCCCAATGCAGGACGGCCCAGGCACAGCGCGGTGTAGATCGTCAGCTTGCGCTCGGGCAATTGCGCAACGCGTTGATACAGCGCGTTGACGAAGTGGTTGGGTTTGCCCAGACCGAGGGGCAGGCCCATATGGATATGCGCCGGCAGCCGCGCCAGCACCTCATCGACCGCTTGCTCGATAGAACACAGCTGCACCATCTGATCCTCCCTTACATTCCATGAATTGGGGTTGGACCGAGCTTGCCGGGTCTTTGCTGCAATGAACAGCCTCGGGCGATAAATCGCTTTATGCCCACCACCTGTAGGAGCCGGCTTGCTGGCGATGAACGATCACACGGTTTACCTGGTTAACCGCGGCGTCTGGATCGCCAGCAAGCCGGCTCCTACAGGTCCGTGAACAACAGGCACAAAAAAGCCGCCCGGAGGCGGCTTTTTCGCTGACGATGCGGGCGTGTTACAGGCCGGACATCTCTTTGATGGCGCCCTTCAGCTCGTCGTCGGAGCAGTCGGCGCAGGTGCCTTTAGGCGGCATCGCATTGATACCGGTAATGGCTTTGGCCAGGATGCCGTCGAGACCGCCCTGGTGATCGGCGCGTTCTTTCCAGGCTGCCTTGTCGCCGATTTTCGGCGCGCCCAACAGGCCGGTGCCGTGGCAAGCATTGCAATGTTTTGCAATCACGTCTTTAGGTGCCTTGGCACCGCCACCGCCGCCAGAAGCAGCAGCGACTTCCATCCCCTTGCACTCTTGACCCTGAACACAAACTTGGCCAACTGGATCAAGGCGTTTTGCAATATCGTCATTCGTCGCAGCTTGAGCGCTGACAGCCCAAAGGGCCAATACGGTTGCTGGTGCAGCCAGCATTTTCATAATTAGGTTCACGCGTTCACCCTCAATGGTGGCTAGTCACGCCTACGGCCACGGTTCGCAGGCGGGCGCAAGTATAGCGGTAAGCCCGCCGCACTGAAACAACCCCAAAGTCGAAGGGGTCTTGTTGCGCCGCGGAAAAACCCTTCGGGTGCCGCTGCCGTGCTGGCAGGGCGCCTCTTCTCTTAAAAATTCGCTGGCGTGGCTGCGCTGATTAGTCGCGCCGGCGCGTCGAACGGATTACGGAAACGGTGCGGCTTGGTACTTTCAAAGTAGTAGCTATCACCGGCTTCGAGCACAAAAGTTTCCAGCCCGACCACCAGCTCCAGACGCCCTTCCACCAGAATCCCGGTTTCCTCGCCCTCATGGGTGAGCATCTCGTCACCGGTGTCGGCGCCTGGCGGGTAGATTTCATTGAGGAACGCAATGGCGCGGCTCGGGTGAGCCCGGCCGACCAGTTTCATGGTCACTGCGCCATCGGAAATATCGATCAGCTCGTTAGCCTTGTAGACGATCTGAGTCGGTTTTTCCTGCAGGATCTCTTCGGAAAAGAACTCGACCATCGACATGGGAATCCCGCCCAGAACCTTGCGCAGCGAACTGATCGAGGGGCTGACGCTGTTCTTCTCGATCATCGAAATGGTGCTGTTGGTGACGCCCGCGCGTTTGGCGAGTTCACGCTGCGAAAGACCTTTGAGCTTACGGATGGATTGCAGTCGTTCACCGACGTCCAAGCTTGCGCCTCCAGGATTCAGGTTGTAGGAATATTGAGCGTTATCATGGCGACAGCGTTCAGTATTTACAACACTTTGGCCTGAATCCTGTTCGGCGAAGCGACTTCCGGTCCGCGAGGTTCGGGTCAAGCCCCGGAATAGAGCAGCGGAACCCGGCGCAGGTTGCAGAAGATCTGGTAGGGAATCGTGTCCGCGGCTTCCGCTACGGTGCTGGCGAGCACGTTTTTGCCCCACAACTCGACGGTCGAACCCAGCCCGGCTTGCGGTACATCGGTCAGATCGATGCACAGCATGTCCATCGACACCCGGCCGATCAACTGGCTGAGCTGCCCGGCGACCATCACCGGCGTACCGGTCGGTGCGTGACGCGGATAGCCATCGGCATAACCCATCGCCACCACGCCAACGCGCATCGGCTTCTGGGTGATGAACTTGGCGCCGTAACCGATCGGCTCGCCGGCCGGCAGCTCTTGCACGCAAATCACTTTCGATTCCAGGGTCATCACCGGTTGCAGGCGCGAGGCCACGGCATTGGCTTCTTCGAAAGGCGTGGCGCCGTAGAGCATGATGCCCGGACGCACCCAGTCACTCGGGATCTGCGGCCAACCGAGCACTGCCGGAGAGTTGCGCAGGCTTATCTCGGCGGACAATCCCTGACGGGCCGCTTCAAACACGGCCACCTGCTCGGCACTAGCTTGACTGTGCAGCTCATCGGCGCGGGCGAAGTGGCTCATCAACACCACTTTCGCGACCTTGCCGCTGGCCAGCAGCCGCTGATAGCCCGCCTGGTAATCCTTTGGTTGCAGACCGACCCGGTGCATGCCCGAATCGAGTTTGAGCCAGACCGTGATCGGCTTGCTCAGCGCGGCTTTTTCGATGGCTTCAAGCTGCCACAGCGAATGCACCACGCACCAGAAATCATGCTCGACGATCAGCGCCAGCTCGTCGGCTTCGAAAAAACCTTCCAGCAACAACACCGGGGCGCGAATGCCCGCGGCGCGCAGCTCCAGCGCTTCTTCGATACAGGCTACGGCAAACCCATCGGCCTCGGCTTCCAGCGCCTGGGCGCAACGCACCGCGCCATGGCCGTAGGCATCCGCCTTGATCACCGCGAGGGCCTTGGCCCCGGTGAGTTCACGGGCGATCTGAAAGTTGTGACGCAGGGCTTGAAGGTCGATCAGGGCACGGGCTGGACGCATGGCGGCAGGGCTTCTAGGCGGTCATGGGAATAAAAACCGGCGCTGGCTGACAGCGTGAACCGCCAACAGCACCGGGAGAGGGATCTTTCTGACAGGCTTACGGCAGAGCGGCTACAACCGACAGCTCGATCAGGATTTCCGGTTCGCACAGCTTCGACTCAACCGTTGCACGGGCCGGGGCGACGCCTTTTGGCAGCCACTTGTCCCACACCGCGTTCATGCCTTCGAAGTGCGCGTCGATGTCTTTCAGGTAAATCGTCACCGACAGCAAATGGTGCTTGTCGGTACCCGCCATATCCAGCAAACACTCGATATTGGCGAGGGTTTCGCGAGTCTGCTGTTCAATCCCGGCGTTCATGTCGTCGCCGACCTGCCCTGCCAAATACACCGTACCGTTGTGAGCGACGATCTGGCTCATGCGCTCATTGGTGAGCTGGCGCTGGATTGCCATGTTTTGCGGGCTCCTGGACTTTGCTGCCATAACGGGAAATATCGAGGCCTTCTGCACTGATCTGCGGCGTTTTCTTCGCCATCAGGTCGGCCAGCAAGCGACCGGAGCCGCACGCCATGGTCCAACCGAGGGTGCCGTGACCGGTGTTCAGGAACAGGTTGCTGAACGGCGTTGCACCCACAATCGGCGTGCCGTCCGGCGTGGTCGGACGCAGACCGGTCCAGAAACTCGCCTGGGCCAGATCGCCGCCCTGAGGATAAAGGTCGTTGACGATCATCTCCAGGGTTTCGCGCCGACGCGGGTTCAGCGACAGGTCAAAACCGGCGATTTCAGCCATGCCGCCGACGCGGATGCGGTTGTCGAAACGGGTGATCGCGACCTTGTAGGTCTCGTCGAGAATGGTCGAAGTCGGGGCCATCGCCGGGTTGGTGATCGGCACGGTCAGGGAGTAACCCTTGAGCGGGTAAACCGGTGCCTTGATGCCCAGCGGCTTGAGCAACTGCGGCGAGTAGCTGCCGAGTGCCAATACGTAGCGGTCAGCGGTTTCCAGCTTGCCGTCGATCCACACGCCGTTGATGCGATCACCGGCGTAGTCGAGCTTCTGAATGTCTTGGCCGAAGCGGAATTCCACACCCAGCTTCACAGCCATTTCGGCCAGGCGACTGGTGAACATCTGGCAATCGCCGGTCTGGTCGTTCGGCAGGCGCAGAGCACCGGCGAGGATATCGGTCACGCTGGCCAGCGCCGGTTCAACGCGAGCAATGCCGGCACGGTCGAGCAGTTCGAACGGCACGCCGGACTCTTTCAGTACGGCGATGTCTTTCGCGGCGCCGTCGAGTTGAGCCTGGGTGCGGAACAATTGAGTAGTCCCGAGGCTGCGGCCTTCGTAGGCAATGCCGGTTTCGGCACGCAGTTCGTCGAGGCAGTCACGGCTGTACTCGGACAGACGGACCATGCGCTCCTTGTTCACCGCGTAACGGCTGGCAGTGCAGTTGCGCAGCATCTGCGCCATCCACAGGTATTGGTCGATGTCGGCGGTGGCCTTGATTGCCAGCGGTGCGTGGCGCTGCAACAGCCACTTGATGGCCTTGAGCGGCACACCCGGCGCGGCCCACGGCGAGGCATAACCCGGCGAAACCTGCCCGGCGTTGGCGAAACTGGTCTCCATGGCCGCAGCCGGCTGACGGTCAACCACCACCACTTCGAACCCGGCACGCGCCAGATAATAAGCACTGGTGGTACCGATGACGCCGCTACCCAAGACCATAACGCGCATTTTCATATCCCTCATCGCGGCGTGCCGCTGACGTTTGTAGTACAGACCGTAGATGTGGGCAGTTTAAAAAAGATTAGCCAGTGCATTTCACTATATAAGCACCTATATTTGGCGACAATTCTCGGCAAAAACGCTTTTCACGGAGGCGCATCCCCTATGCGTACCAACACTCAGACCAAACGTGAGCTGGACAAGATCGACCGCAACATCCTGCGGATCCTGCAAGCGGACGGGCGTATCTCCTTCACGGAGCTTGGGGAAAAGGTCGGGCTCTCGACCACGCCCTGCACCGAGCGGGTCCGGCGCCTGGAGCGCGAAGGGATCATCATGGGCTACAACGCCCGGCTGAACCCCCAGCACCTCAAGGGCAGTCTGCTGGTGTTCGTCGAGATCAGCCTCGACTACAAATCCGGCGATACTTTCGAAGAGTTCCGACGCGCAGTGCTGAAACTGCCCCATGTGCTGGAATGCCACTTGGTATCAGGGGATTTCGACTACCTGGTGAAGGCGCGGATCTCGGAGATGGCTTCTTATCGCAAGCTGCTGGGCGACATCCTGCTCAAGCTGCCGCATGTGCGCGAATCGAAGAGTTATATCGTGATGGAAGAGGTGAAGGAGAGTTTGAGTCTGCCGATTCCGGATTGAGACTTTGTGGTGTCTGTTCAGGCCCCATCGCTAGCAGGCTAGCTCCCACAGTTGATCTTCAGCGGACACACATTCTGTGCATGACACAGATCCAGTGTGGGAGCTAGCCTGCTGGCGATTACAGGCGACTCGGTCTTCCCTCAGACGAGCACCTGCCGGGTAGAAGCCATGTACTCATGAATCTGCTTCTCCACCCGCGGATGAATCAGCTCCACCGGCCCCCGCCCATTCGGGCACGGCAATGTCTTGGTGGTGCCGAACAACCGGCAAATCAGCGGCCGCTCGTCATACACCGTGCAGCCGTTGGGCCCCAAGTGCACACAGTTGAGCTCATCCATCGCCGCATCCTGCTCGGCGCGGGTCTTGCGCGGCAGACGCGACATTTCTTCCGGCGAGGTGGTCACCGGCCCGCAGCAGTCATGGCAGCCGGGCACGCACTCGAACGAGGGAATCTGCTGTCGCAACGTGCGGATTTTCTGACTGTTGCAGCTCATCGAAACGGTGACCCAAAGCGGACTGGAGCGCGATTCTGACGCAAACGCGCCGATCCAGACAGCCACAACCGACCAGTGTTGCCCGCACCGAAAGGTCCGGCTTATGCTCCGTCAAATTTTCTAAACACAAAAATCAGGATGATGCGCATGAATGCCCGTGCTCAGCACACCGCCTCTTATTACGCCGCCAGCAGCCTGCCGCAGCCCGATCATCCGGTGTTGAAAGGCGAGCTGGTAGCCGATGTGTGCGTGGTCGGCGGCGGGTTTTCCGGGCTGAACACCGCGCTTGAGCTGGCGGAACGCGGCCTCAGCGTGGTGCTGCTCGAAGCGCACAAGATTGGCTGGGGCGCCAGCGGCCGTAATGGCGGGCAACTGATTCGCGGCGTCGGTCATGGGCTCGATCAGTTCGCCAACGTGATCGGCACGGACGGCGTGCGTCAGATGAAACTCATGGGCCTGGAAGCCGTGGAAATCGTCCGACAGCGCATCGAGCGTTTTCAGATCCCTTGCGACCTGACCTGGGGTTACTGCGATCTCGCCAACAAACCCCGCGACCTGGAAGGTTTCGCCGAAGACGCCGAAGAACTGCGCGACCTCGGCTACCGCTACGAAACCCGATTGCTGCAAGCGCATGAGATGCACAGCGTGGTGGGTTCCAATCGCTACGTCGGCGGCCTGATCGACATGGGTTCGGGCCATTTGCACCCGCTGAATCTGGCATTGGGCGAAGCCGCCGCTGCGCAGCAACTGGGCGCCAGACTGTTTGAGCAATCGGCAGTGACCCGCATTGATTACGGCCCGGAGGTGAAGGTCCATACGGCTCAAGGATCGGTTCGCGCAAAAACCCTGGTGCTGGGCTGCAACGCCTACCTCAACCAACTCAACCCCGAACTCAGCGGAAAGGTGTTGCCCGCCGGCAGCTACATCATCGCCACCGAACCCTTGAGCGAAGAACAGGCGCATGAACTGCTGCCGCAAAACATGGCGGTATGTGATCAAAGGGTTGCGCTGGATTACTACCGACTCTCGGCGGATCGTCGCCTGCTGTTTGGCGGTGCGTGCCATTATTCAGGTCGCGACCCCAAAGACATCGCTGCGTACATGCGGCCGAAGATGCTTGAGGTGTTCCCGCAACTGGCCGGCGCAAGGATTGATTATCAGTGGGGCGGGATGATCGGCATTGGCGCTAATCGATTGCCGCAGATCGGTCGGCTGAAGGACCAGCCGAACGTGTATTACGCCCAGGCTTATTCAGGTCACGGCGTGAATGCCACGCATCTGGCGGGCAAGTTGTTGGCCGAGGCGATCAGTGGTCAGCAGGGTGGCGGGTTCGATCTGTTTGCCAAGGTGCCGCATATCACCTTCCCCGGCGGGAAGCATTTGCGCTCGCCGTTGTTGGCGTTGGGGATGTTGTGGCATCGGCTTAAAGAGTTGGTCTGAGGGATTTGTGGCGTCAGTGATGACGCCTTCGCAGGCAAGTCGGGTCGCCGCACCGCTCGCTCCTACAGTTGAACGCACATCCTGTAGGAGCGAGCGGTGCGGCGACCCGACTTGCCCGCGAATGGATCTAATAAACACCACAAACCTCAGATCCGCCAGAAAGGCTTGAGCCCCTCCTCCCGCGCCTGTTCCCGGCTCAACCCGACATCCCCCAATTGCTCCGACGTCAGTTCCAGCAACGCCTTGCGCGTGTGCAGACGATGCCAGAACAGTCCCCAGCGACTCAGGCCCGACGGTGCGTTGCGCATCAACGCCTCGCGCGTACCGTTGATTTGCCCTGCCGCCAGTTCCTGACTGCGTAACGTCAGCCGCACATCGCTCAAGCCGTTCATTTTGATTGCTCCTGTTTACTTGGGTAGCCAGAGCTTTCATGATGCGCGGACGGCGAAAAGCATTACAGATTCAACCAACCTGTATTAACTCCATACAGATTTGCCGTTTTAGCCTCTGAATTACATTTTTTTGCCCGATCTGTACTGGTCAACCGAATCACTCACACCGAGACTGCGCCATGACCCTTTACGTCAACCTCGCCGAATTGCTCGGCACGCGGATCGAACAGGGCTTCTATCGCCCCGGCGACCGGCTGCCGTCGGTGCGGGCATTGAGCGTCGAACACGGGGTCAGCCTGAGCACGGTGCAGCAGGCCTATCGGGTGCTGGAAGACAGTGGCCTGGCGATGCCGAAACCCAAGTCCGGCTATTTCGTCCCGGTCAGCCGCGACTTGCCGGAACTGCCGGCGATTGGCCGTCCGGCGCAACGTCCTGTGGATATCTCGCAGTGGGACCAGGTGCTGGAACTGATCCGCGCGGTGCCGCGCAAAGACGTGGTGCAACTGGGCCGCGGCATGCCGGACATCACCACGCCAACCATGAAACCGTTGCTGCGCAACCTCGCGCGCATCAGTCGGCGACAGGACATGCCCGGCCTGTATTACGACAACATCCACGGCACCCTCGAACTGCGCGAGCAAATCGCCCGCCTGATGCTCGACTCCGGCTGCCAACTGACCGCCAACGACCTGGTGATCACCACCGGCTGCCACGAAGCGCTGTCCACCAGCATTCGCTCCATCTGCGAGCCGGGCGACATCGTCGCAGTGGATTCGCCGAGCTTTCACGGCGCCATGCAGACGCTCAAGGGCTTGAACATGAAAGCCCTGGAAATCCCCACCGACCCGCTGACCGGAATCAGCCTCGATGCGCTGGAACTGGCCCTGGAGCAATGGCCGATCAAGGCCATACAGTTGACCCCCAACTGCAACAACCCGTTGGGCTACATCATGCCGGAATCGCGCAAACGCGCGTTGTTGACGCTCGCACAGCGGTTCGATGTGGCGATCATCGAGGACGATGTGTATGGCGAACTGGCCTACAACTACCCGCGACCGCGCACGATCAAATCCTTCGACGAAGACGGCCGCGTCCTGCTCTGCAGCTCCTTCTCCAAAACGCTGGCACCCGGCCTGCGCATCGGCTGGGTTGCACCGGGCCGCTATCTGGAGCGAGTGCTGCACATGAAATACATCAGCACCGGCAGCACAGCGCCGCAACCGCAGATTGCCATCGCCGAATTCCTCAAGGCCGGCCACTTCGAGCCTCATTTGCGGCGGATGCGCACACAATACCAGCGCAATCGCGACATCATGATCGATTGGGTCAGCCGCTATTTCCCCGCTGGCACCCGCGCCAGTCGGCCGCAAGGCAGTTTCATGCTCTGGGTCGAACTGCCCGATGGCTTCGACACCCTGAAACTGAACCGCGCCCTGCATGACCAAGGCGTACAGATTGCCGTCGGCAGCATCTTTTCGCCCTCGGGCAAATACCGCAATTGCCTGCGGATGAACTACGCTGCCAAGCCAACACCACAGATTGAAGACGCGGTGCGCAAGGTTGGCGCGGCGGCAATCAAACTGCTGGCGGAAAATGAGAACTTCACTGACTGACCTTTAGCCGAGATCCAGCGTCCATATGTCGACACCTGCCGCCAATCGGACCGATCCCACGTGAGAGTCAGACAGCCCCTACTCGCTCTTCTGCTACTCGCCTCGCTCATGGGCGGTTGCGCCAGTCTCGATGTTCAACGCGAACCGAGCCAGGCGCTGCCGGCCAGCGACTCGGCATTCGGTCGATCAATCCAGGCCCAGGCCGCGCCCCATGAGGGCAAGTCCGGCTTTCGTCTGCTGTCCAATAGCGGCGAAGCGTTCATGGCCCGTGCCGAGCTGATCCGCAACGCCCAAAGCAGCCTCGACTTGCAGTACTACATCGTCCATGACGGCATCAGCACACGGATGCTGGTGGACGAACTGCTCAAGGCCGCCGACCGTGGCGTACGCGTGAGAATCCTGCTCGACGACACCACCAGCGATGGCCTCGACTGGATCATCGCCACGCTGGCGGCGCACCCGCAGATCCAGATCCGCCTGTTCAACCCGCTGCACCTGGGCCGCAGCACCGGCGTGACGCGGACCATGGGGCGGTTGTTCAACCTGTCGCTGCAACACCGGCGCATGCACAACAAGCTGTGGCTGGCGGACAACAGCGCCGCCATCGTCGGCGGTCGCAACCTGGGGGACGAGTATTTCGATGCCGAGCCCAACCTGAATTTCACCGACATCGACATGCTCGGCGTCGGTCCGGTCGCCGAGCAGCTTGGCCACAGTTTCGACCAGTACTGGAACAGCGCGCTGAGCAAGCCGATCGATGAATTCCTGTCGAGCAAACCGACGCAAAAGGACCTGCAAAATACCCGCACGCGTCTGGAAGAATCGCTGGAAGAAACACGCAAGCAGAATCACGCGTTGTATCAGCGGCTGATGACTTACACCACAAACCCGCGCATGGACACTTGGCGCCGGGAGCTGATCTGGGCCTGGAACCAGGCGTTGTGGGACGCGCCGAGCAAGGTTTTGTCAGACGGCGAGCCCGATCCGCAATTGCTGCTGACCACGCAGTTGGCGCCTGAGCTGAACGGTGTCAGCAAAGAGCTGATCATGATCTCGGCTTACTTCGTACCGGGCCAGCCAGGGCTGGTTTACCTGACCGGCCGCGCCGATGCCGGGGTCTCTGTCAGCCTGCTGACCAACTCACTGGAAGCCACCGACGTCCCGGCGGTGCACGGCGGCTACGCGCCCTATCGCCGGGCGTTGCTGGAACATGGCGTGAAGCTGTACGAATTGCGCCGCCAGCCCGGTGAAGGCGGCGGCAGCGGACCGCATATTTTCTACAGCAAGTCCTACCGTGGCTCCGATTCGAGCCTGCACAGCAAGGCGATGATCTTCGACCAGCAGAAATCCTTCATCGGCTCATTCAACTTCGACCCGCGCTCGCTACTGTGGAACACCGAGGTCGGGGTGCTGGTAGACAGCCCCGAACTCGCTGTCTATGTGCGCAAGGCGGCGCTGGAAGGGATGGCGCCGCCTCTGAGTTATGAGGTGAAACTGGAAAACAATCAGATCGTCTGGGTGACCGAAGACGACGGCAAAATGCACACATTGACCGAAGAACCGGGAAGCTGGTGGCGCCATTTCAATGCATGGATGAGCACCGCCGTGGGACTGGAGAAGATGCTCTAACCCACAATAAACACCCCCTGTAGGAGCGAGCCTGCTCGCGATGGTGTGTCAGTCAAACCTATGTGGCTGACACACCATCGCGAGCAGGCTCGCTCCTACAATTTGGTTTCAGGCAGGCTCGGCCACCGTGCCGAACGCACCTTGGCGCGACAGCAAAATCACCAGCCCAAACGCACCGGCCGCCATCAACAGCGGCAACGCGTGACCGCTGATCCACTGACTACCGGCGCCAGCCGCCAAAGGCCCGACCAGGCAACCAACGCCCCACAACTGCGCGATATGCGCATTGGCCCGTACCAGCGCATCGTCGCGATAACGCTCGCCAATCAGGATCAGCGACAAGGTGAACAAGCCCCCGGCACTGGCGCCGAACAGCACCCACAATGGCCAGATCAGCAACGTGTCGATGAGCAATGGAATCGCCAGGCTCGAAAGCATCAGCACCACAGCGCAACCGGTGAACAACGTGCGTCGCGACAAGCGATCCGCCAGTGCGCCAATCGGTAATTGCAGCAAGGCATCGCCCACCACCACAGTGCTGACCATCGCCAACGCGATTTCCGTGGTAAAGCCCTGGCGCAGGCAATAGACCGGCAGCAAGGTCAGGATCATCGCCTCGAACGCCGCGAACAGCGCCACGCCCCAGGCAATCGCCGGCAGACCTCGGCAGAAGCCCCACAAGTCGCTGAAAGTCACGCTGCAGGCTTCGCTGGTCGGCGCACCGCTGCGGCCGAGCAACAGGAACGGTGCCGCCGTGAGCAAACCGACCCCGACCCAGAATCCATAATCGTGCTCAGTCCCCAGAACACCCAACAACAAAGGCCCAGCCAGCTGACTCAGCGCATAGCTGCTGCCATACAGCGCCACCAACCGGCCACGCCATTGCTCGACCACCAACTGGTTGATCCAGCTTTCACCCAAGATAAAGACAAGGGTCAGGATCACCCCGATCATCAGCCGCAGCACCAGCCACACCGGATAACTCGGCAACAGCGCCAGCAAACCGATGGAGGCCGCCCCGGCCCACAGGCACAAGCGCATCAGATTGGCCGTGCCTAGCCGCGCCGCCAGATGGCTGGAAATCTTCGCCCCCAGCAATACGCCAATCGCCGGCATCGCGGCCATTACGCCGATGGCGAACGAACCGTAACCCCAGCCTTCCAGGCGAAACGATACCAGCGGCATGCTGACACCCAGGGCCAAGCCGACACTCAAGACAGACGCCAACACGGCGAAATAAGTCGCCCAACGCATGTTCCACGCTCCTGTGGATATTATTTTTCGCAGACAACACAAAACAAATGTGGGAGCGAGCCTGCTCGCGATGACGGAGCAACATTCAACATTTTCGTCGACTGTTACACCGCTATCGCGAGCAGGCTCGCTCCCACAAGGGATCTGCGTCGATCGGGAGGCCTGCTCTGCAGCTGCCTCCCTTTAACGGCTTACAACTTGATCCAGGTCGCCTTCAGCTCGGTGTACTTATCGAACGCATGCAGCGATTTGTCACGACCGTTGCCCGACTGCTTGAAGCCACCAAACGGTGCGGTCATGTCGCCGCCATCGTACTGGTTGACCCACACGCTACCGGCACGCAAGGCCCGGGCGGTCAGGTGAGCCTTCGAGATGTCCCTGGTCCACACGGCTGCAGCCAGGCCGTAAGGCGTGTCGTTGGCAATCGCAACGGCTTCTTCGGCGGTATCGAAAGCGATGACCGACAATACCGGGCCAAAGATTTCTTCCTGGGCGATTTTCATCGCGTTGCTGACGCCGTCGAAAATCGTCGGCTCAACGTAGGTACCACCGGTTTCCTGCAGCGTACGCTTGCCGCCAGCAACCAGTTTGGCGCCGTCGGCGTGGCCGGATTCGATGTAGGACAGCACGGTGTTCATCTGTTGGGTGTCCACCAGCGCGCCGACGTTGGTCGCCGGGTCCAGCGGGTTGCCTGGCTTCCAGCTTTTCAGGGCCTCGATCACCAGCGGCAGGAATTGGTCCTTGATCGAACGCTCGACCAGCAGACGCGAACCAGCGGTGCAGACTTCGCCCTGGTTGAAGGCGATGGCGCCCGCAGCCGCTTCGGCAGCTTCCTGCAGGTTCGGGGCATCGGCGAACACGATGTTCGGACTCTTGCCGCCGGCTTCGAGCCAGACGCGCTTCATGTTCGATTCGCCCGAGTAGATCAGCAGCTGCTTGGCGATCTTGGTCGAACCGGTGAACACCAGCGTGTCGACATCGTTGTGCAGGGCCAGGGCCTTACCGACCGTGTGACCGTAGCCCGGCAGCACGTTCAGCACGCCTTTCGGGATGCCGGCTTCAACGGCCAGCGCAGCAATGCGGATGGCGGTCAGCGGTGATTTTTCGGATGGCTTGAGGATCACCGAGTTACCGGTGGACAGCGCCGGGCCGAGTTTCCAGCAGGCCATCATCAGCGGGAAGTTCCACGGCACGATGGCGCCGACAACGCCGACCGGCTCACGAGTGACCAGACCCAACTGATCGTGCGGGGTCGCGGCGACTTCGTCGTAGATCTTGTCGATAGCCTCACCGCTCCAGCTCAGGGCTTGCGCCGCGCCGGGAACGTCGATGTACAGGGAGTCGCTGATCGGCTTGCCCATATCCAGGGTTTCAAGCAGGGCCAGCTCTTCGGCGTGCTGTTTCAGCAGGCCGGCGAAACGGATCATGGTGGCTTTGCGTTTGGTCGGCGCCAGGCGCGACCAGGCGCCGGAATTGAACGTGGCGCGAGCGTTTTCAACAGCGCGCTGGGCGTCGGCGGCGTCACAGCTGGCAATCTTGCCCAGCAGACGGCCATCGACCGGGCTGATGCACTCGAAGGTCTCGCTGGAGACGGCATCGGTGTATTCGCCATTGATGTAGGCACGGCCTTCGATCTTCAGATCGCGAGCCCGTTGTTCCCAATCGGCACGAGTCAGGGTGGTCATTCGAGTGTCCTCCTCTTATTGAATACGAGCGCCCCGCGTTCTTCGCGGACGTCCCCAGGAATTCTGCCCAGCCAGCCTGCAATTCGGCCGAAGGCAACCGTCACCCTAAACCAGTGGCCGGGGTTGTTTCAATATATTTGACATAAGGTCGGTAAACGGCCTTGCGGTGTTCATTTTAATAAACATAGACTTTGGGCTTTCCAGCCATCTTTCCAGCCACTCGCGCCGCAATCACGGGGGATAACAATAATGAGCATCCAGAATATCGTCGATTTTAGCCAAGCCACTACCGAGCCCGAGCGTTACAGGCCGGACCCGGCGAAAATCTTGAAGGGCGACCCCGAGCAAGTGGTTTACAACCACTACAACAGCCCGTGCGGCCAGTTGAATGCTGGTGTGTGGGAAGGCGCTGTCGGCCAGTGGACGGTGAACTTCACCGAGCACGAATACTGCGAAATCGTTCAGGGTGTTTCAGTGCTGCGTGACCTCGACGGCAATGCCAAGACACTGCGCGTGGGTGATCGCTTTGTGATCCCGGCAGGCTTTCGTGGCACCTGGGAAGTGCTGGAGCCGTGCCGCAAGATTTATGTGGCGTTTGAACAGAAGGCCTGACGACTTGCGTTGTTCGGGCCGGCCTCATCGCGAGCAGGCTCGCTCCCACAGGGATCTATGTCGATCACAAAACCTGTGGGAGCGAGCCTGCTCGCGATGAGGCCCTGACAACCAACGCAAAACCTTCAGTGTCTAGTCCTGAAATAGGTTTACACCTGTTTCATCCCAGCGCCCGATGCATCGCATCGGGCGTTTTGTATTTCAAAGACTGGTGCGGACGCTCGTGGTTGTAGATCGATATTGATTCACTCAC
>NZ_JACVBM010000033.1:0-43950 GCF_014852385.1 Pseudomonas sp. PDM03
AGGCAGGAGCGACTACTCATCAAGGGCCAGGCGGCAACACTGCCGACCATGAGCCCGGATACATTAGCGCAAGCACGCTTTACCGCTCATCGCTCGTGGTTGCAGGAGATGGGCTGACCATACAAATCGTTTGGCGACGACTGAGTGACGGCCTTTGAGCCAATCAAACAGAGATCTTCAAATGAATCGATACATTCCCCTCACTGGAATCGACCTGGTTCCGGCTTCCCTGCTCATCGACACCGAAGCTCCACTCGACGTATTGCAAGCCGCCGCTGACTACCGAATTCGCGCAGTTACTCAGGTACTGGAGAACATCGCCTTTCGTGCCGAGATTGGTTGCGACACGGTGGTGTTGTCGGACTTCTCCAAACTGCTGGCCATTCCGTTGCGCGACGGCTGTGACTTGATGGATGTGATTGGTCGGTGATTGCGGGCGCAGACGAAGGAGTGAATGAAAACGGGCGCTGAAGGCGCCCGTTTTTTGTTCAACTATAAAAAGATCTGACATCGCTATTCTGCGGTATGACTCTTGCCCGCTATCGGCCAAAAACCGCCACCCACATTACCTGAGCAAACACAGGCAATTCAGCTTCGCGCAGAAGAAAGCCGCAACCCAACCTACACGGAATTGCGCTTTCGCCGCGCTTCTTCATTCTCCGCCAACGCCTGTCGAACAAGCGCCCTCGCCGCCCACGCGGCGGTGTCGAGTGATTCTTCGATGCTCGCGCCACTGATATCGCGCACGGCGATCAACGCCTCGGTGCCGATAACGATCGACAGCGCCTGCCTCAGTCGCTTGCGTGCGCGGGGCGAGAGCACGTCCTTCAGCGAGTCGACGATCGGTTCGATGTAGCTCATCCGGCGGCCTGGTCGCAGGGGCTCGTGGGTCTCGCTGTCGAGCCACACCGACATGAACGAACGCTCCATCACGTGCAGGCCGATCTCGTCGTCGATCAAGAGTTTGTTCAACGCGTTCGCGGCCAGGCCAATGCCCTTGACCGGGTCGTCTCCCGGTCGCCAGAAGCTCTCCAGCGGCTTCATTTCACGATCCGCCGCCGTCTCGCTGATCAATGCCTCGGTCGAGGGAAAGTAGCGATAGGCCGTGGCGCGCGAGACCATCGCGCGCTCTGCCACTTGCGCCACCGTCGGGTTTTGGCCCTCGTCGCGCAAGGCGATGGCGGCATCGATCAGCGCCTGACGCGTTCGCAGCTTCTGGTTGGCGCGGCCTTGCGGATCGCCGCCGGGTTCAGACGGGGTTGACTTCGGGATCGACATGGAATATATGAGACTCTGTCTATTCATGAGACTTGAGTCTCATAATAGGCACGTGACAATCAACCGACAAGAGGTCGCCCGTTATATTTCAGCAACTGAGCGCGCCTCTGGGCGCATGAGGTGAATGCCATGAATCACAACCCCCGTTCACGGACCTGGTTTCGGCTCGCTGCCCTCTACTTCGCCATTGGCGTGATGCTGGGCGTGGCGATGGGCGCTTCCGGCGACCACTCGCTTTTCGCGGTACATGCTCATGTCAATCTGTTGGGATGGGTGTCGATGGCCCTGTTCGGCATCATCGGCACAGCGCACCCGTCAATCACCGAAGGGCGCGCGGCTGCCGCACAGTTCTGGATGTACAACATTGGCGTCCCGGTAATGCTTGGCGCACTGACGCTGCGGCTCAAGGGCGTCGCGGCCATCGAGCCGTTGATTGGCGTCGCCTCCATTCTTGTTGGTTGCAGTGTGCTGCTGTTTGTGTGGCTGGTGTTTTCGCGCATCGGTGTAACGGCTATGGGTCTGAGCAGCGCAACACGTGAATCGCGCGCGTCTTGAGGTCAGCCGTTTTTCGGCAGCGTATCGATGCGGGGTGAGGCTCGTCCCGGATCGATAGCTGCCCTTCGCAATTGGCAAATACGGTCAGGCGCTTGCGTTCGGCTTTCGTGAGATTCGGCTCACAGGCCGTACTGCAAGCACGCCCCGCCGCGGCCCGGTGTGTCAGTCGTTTCTCCGGAACGGCCATGATCATCATTGCGGTCGTTTTGCTCGGCGAGCAGCTGCTGGGTTAAGCCAGTGACAAGGCCAGCATTGCACAGCGCTTTTGCCCCACGCCAACACTGCACAGGTTGGCGAACGAGAGTGGCATTGCCGCCACTCTCCATCGGCGCTGGCACCTTCCGCAACGCCTGCTTACCGAGCGAGGATCGAAGCTGTCGAGTGGGTCATTCTCTCGATCAGCGAGGCGACGTCCTTCGCACCAAAACAGCGGAATTTAACGCTGCCAACGTCGGTGTCCAGTCGGACGATCTTCGTGACAAACCCACCTTCCACGCTGACCTTGCGGACCAATGCCAGCGGGAGTTCAATATCCATCGTTCCATCCTGAATGGCACGGTTCAGGGCATTGGCGCTCAAGCGAACCACGGAGTGAGTCACCTCCACCTTCCCGCCAACCCAAAGTCCACCGTATGCGTGCCTGAAGACCTCAAGCACATCGACCAGCGCGTCCACATCGCCACTCCCCGCCTCGTCGTACAGATCGCTCACGGTGTCGTAGTCCACTCGGGCGTCAGGCACCAGAAAATTGACTAGCTTCGATTTCAAAATCTCTTCGACCATCTTGGTGTCTCCTTGATATGAGTAGCAGTCCTGTCAATCAGACACCTGCTGTGCACTGGCGCCGAGTGCACGGGGTGATAATGTAGCGCGCCGAATGGAGAGTCCAGACCATGCGCCAGGTTCTTCTCGTTGGCCAGGATGGCTGCACCGAAGCGGATGAACGTTGAGCTGGCAAAAAAGCAAAATTGCCATGTGTTCCACTCGTTAGTTCATACGTCGCAGTTCTCACTGCCCGTTTCTATCTGTCTGGAGTTCTCTCAATGCCCTCGCCCAAATCCGTGCCCGCTGCGCTGCTGGGGCTGGCGCTTGCCTGTCCGGCCATGGCCGAGGAAGCCCAAGGCCTGGAGCTGGGACAGGTGCTGATTCAGGCTGAGGAGCAGCGCGGCGAAGACCAGACGATCGAGGATGCCGAGGCCCGGCTTGCCCAAGTGCCCGGCGGCACCAATGTGGTCGATATGCGCCGCCCCCTTCAGGGCCGCGTGGCCAGCAACCAGGATGTGCTGGCCTATCAGCCGGGGGTCTATGCCCAGTCTGCGGGCAATGAAGGGGTGAAGATTTCGATCCGTGGCTCGGGGATCAACCGTGCACCGGGCGCCCATGCTTCGGGGCTGTACGCCATGCTCGACGGCCTGCCGCTGACTGGCCCGGGCGGCACGCCCTACGAGTTGCTGGAGCCGCTGTGGCTCGATCATGTGGAAGTGCTGCGCGGCGCCAACGGTTTCGACAGGGGCGCCCTGGCCTTGGGCGGAGCCATCGATTACATCAGCCACACCGGCTACGACGCACCGCTGTTGCAGGTGCGCTACGCCATGGGCAGCCACGGTTATCAGCAGCGCCAGGTCAGTTCCGGGCAAGTGCTGGGGGATTTCGACTACTACGTGTCCACGACCGATGCGCGCGCCGACGGTTATCAGGATCATACGGCCAGCGAGAGCCAGGGCGTCATCGCCAACTTCGGCTATCGCTTCAACTCGAAGCTGGAAACGCGTTTCTACCTGCGCTATCGCCAGACCGACAACGACCTCGCCGGGCGGGTGACCAAGCACTCCATCGAGCACGACCCACGGGCGGCCAACCCCGCTTACGTGACGCGGGATGACCGTCGCGAACAACCGGGAAGCACCTTCTTCGGCAACAAGACCACCTACTACATCGATGACGATTCGAGTATCCAGACCGGCCTTGTCTACCACGACTACCCGATGGATTTGCGTGAGGGCCCCAACCGCTTGAAGGTGGCGTACACGGACGTCAGCGGCACCTTCGACTATAAGCGTCGCGACACCCTCTGGGGCCTGGAAAGCCGTAGCACGCTGGGCCTGCGCGTGACGAAGCACCTGCCCAATGCCGGCGCCAGCGAATCAGTGCGCATCCCCACCGGCAACACCGCCGGCTATGCGCCGGGCACGCCCATTCGCAACTTCACCTACCAGGGTTCGGACACGGTCTTGCATATGGGCAATGACCTGGAAATCGCCGACGACCTGTGGCTGACCACCGGCCTCGCGGCCATTTACACCCGCCGCGAAAGCGCCGTGACCTTCCCGGAAGGTGGCGGCAAAACCAGCCTCAACGACTGGGACTACGCACCACGCGTGGGCCTGCGCTACCAACTCACACCGGACTTGCAGCTGTTCGGCAATCTCAGCCGCTCGGTCGAAGCGCCGCACCCGTGGTCGCTGATCTACAGCTCCAACATTCGCTTCCCGGCAGGCAGCGGCGTCGCCACAGGCGCCCAGCGCGACCCGATCAAACTGCAGAACCAGACCGCGACCACCCTGGAACTCGGCGGCCGCGGCGACAGCAGAATCGGTCAATGGAGCCTGGCCTGGTACTACGCTCAGGTGCAGCACGAATTGCTCTCGGTATTGCCGGATGCCAATGCCGTGACGCCTTACGAACTCAACGCCAGCCCGACCGTGCACCAAGGCGTGGAAGCCAGTCTGCAAAGCAACCTGTGGTCGTCCGGCGATGGCGGTCAACTGAGCTTGCGCCAGAGCTACACCTTCAGCGACTTCCACTACCGCGACGACGACCGCTTCGGCGACAACCGCCTGCCGGGCTTGCCGATGCACTACTACCAGGGCGAACTGCGCTACGACTGGCCCCAGGGTTTCTTCGCCGGGCTCAATACGCAGTGGGTGTCGAAAACTGCGGTCGATTACGCCAACAGCTACTACGCCGACCCTTACGCACTGTTCGGCGCGACTGTGGGTTACAACGACCCCAAGGGCGACTGGCAGACCTGGCTGGACCTGCGCAACTTGACCAACAAGCACTACGCCGCCACCGTCACGCCGGGCTACGACGACAAAGGTCTGGACGCGGCACGGTCGACGCCGGGCGAAGGTATGGCGGCGTATGTCGGGGTGTCGTGGAGTTTGCGCTGAGGCCCGGGCGCGTTCTTGAGTCGGTCCTGACTATGCCGACGACACTTTTGAGCTGAGACGTTTCAGCGACTGCCGCGATAATCGAACGCTAAACCCATGAGACATCGAGGTTCAGCATGACAAGCGCCGCGACAGAGCAGGTCAGCCCGCAAACCCTGAGAAAAGTGATTGTCGCCGCCGGCATCGGCAATTTCGTCGAGTGGTTTGACTTTGCCGTGTACGGCTTTCTGGCGACGACCATCGCCCAGCAATTTTTCCCCAGCGGCGATGCCAGCGTTGCGCTGCTGAAAACCTTTGCGGTATTCGCCGTGGCTTTTGCGTTTCGGCCTCTGGGCGGGATTTTCTTCGGCATGCTCGGTGACCGGATCGGTCGCAAGCGTACCCTGGCGATGACCATCCTGCTGATGGCGGGGGCGACGACCCTGATCGGTTTGTTGCCGACCTACGCCGCTATCGGTGTCACGGCACCGGTGCTGCTGAGTCTGATCCGCTGCGCCCAGGGTTTTTCCGCAGGCGGCGAATATGCCGGTGCCTGCGCGTACCTGATGGAGCACGCGCCCAGCGATAAAAGAGCGTGGTATGGCAGTTTCATTCCGGTGTCGACCTTTGCCGCGTTTGCATCGGCAGCCGTGGTGGCTTACGCACTCGAGGCGTCACTGTCGGCCGAAGCCATGGGCAGTTGGGGCTGGCGCCTGCCGTTCCTGATTGCCGCGCCACTGGGCCTGGTCGGTCTTTACCTGCGCTGGAAGATGGATGAAACCCCGGCGTTCCAGGCCGTCACCCAACAACATGCTGTCGCGCATTCCCCGCTCAAGGAGACCCTGCGCAACCATGGCTCGGCCATCTGCTGCCTGGGTGCGTTCATCTCGTTGACGGCCCTGTCGTTCTACATGTTCACCACCTACTTCGCGACTTACTTGCAGGTCGCGGGCGGCCTGAGTCGCGCAACGGCGTTGCTGGTGTCGCTGATTGCACTGATCTTCGCCGCACTGATGTGCCCGTTGGCCGGTTTGTTTTCGGACCGGGTCGGGCGACGCATGACGGTGATGACGGCCTGCGCGCTGTTAATCGTGGCGGTGTATCCATCGTTCATGATGGCCAGTTCCGGCTCGTTCGCAGCCTCCATCGTTGGCGTCATGCTCCTGGCGATTGGCGCCGTGTTGTGTAACGTGGTGACCGCCGCCCTGCTCTCGGAAACCTTCCCGACGCGCACTCGCTACACCGCATCGGCGATCACCTACAACATGGCCTACACCCTGTTCGGCGGCACCGCGCCGCTGATGGCGACCTGGCTGATCAGTACCACCGGCAGCAATCTCTCGCCGGCGTTCTATCTGATTGCGATTGCAGTGTTGGCATTGGTTGGCGGCCTGGCGTTGCCGGAAACTTCGAAGATCTCCCTGCACGATGTTTCATCGGGTGAGAAGCAAACAGAGGTGCCGGCGGTGGCACGAGGGTGAAACTCACCCTCGTGGTTTGTTTAACCCGGCTAACCCCTGAGCGCCGCTTCAATCGCCGCGACGTCGATCTTGCCCATCTGCATCATCGCCTCAAATGCACGCTTGGCCGCGGCGGGATCGGGATCAGTGATCGCCGCCGTCAGCACCCGAGGGGTGATCTGCCAGAACAAACCCCACTTGTCCCGGCACCAACCGCAGACATTTTCTTCCCCGCCGTTCCCCACTATCGCGTTCCACAAGCGGTCCGTCTCGGCCTGATCGTCGGTCGCCACCTGGAACGAGAAGGCCTCGTTGTGCTTGATCGACGGCCCGCCATTCAGCCCGAGACACGGGATGCCCATCACCGTGAACTCCACCGTCAGGACGTCGCCCTTCTTGCCCGCCGGATAGTCGCCGGGCGCGCGGTGGACAGCATTCACCGCGCTGTCCGGAAATGTTTCGGCGTAGAAAGTCGCGGCGTCCAGCGCGGCGCCGTCATACCACAGGCAAATCGTGTTTTTGCTGAGCATTTTTGTTCTCCAAAAGAATGTGGCGGTTTTCCTAGTCAACGTCTTCGAACGTTCCCGTACGTACTTCGCCGCTGCGTTCGTAGCGGCTGATCAATACACCCGCTGGCGTGGTGATCGAGTGCACCAGGGTGAACGCCGACGCCAGTGCATCGTCGCCAAACAAGCGCTTGCCGCGCCCCAGGACCACGGGAAACGTCATCAGCCGCAGCTCGTCGACCAACCCGGTGGCCAGCAATTGGCGCACCAGATCACTGCTGCCCTGGGTCAACAAACGTGGGCCGTCCTGCTGCTTGAGCACGCGTATCGCGTCGGCAAGGTTGCCTTTCAGTGCATGGCTGTTCTGCCAGTCGAGCGTATCGGGTCGATGCGTGGCGACGTGCTTGGCCACGCGGTTGAACAGGTCGCCGATGGGATGATCGTTTTTGTCGGGCCAATACGCCGCGAAAATGTCGTAGGTTCGGCGCCCCAGCAGTAACTCGAACGGCTGCGAGAACAGTTCGTTGATGGCTTGGCCGGAGGCTTCGTCGGCGTAAGGCACGATCCAGCCACCGAAACGGAAATCGCCGTCGGGATCCTCTTCGGGTCCGCCGGGTGCTTGAATAACGCCATCAAGACTGATGAAAGCGGCAACAGTGAGCGTGCGCATGGTCTTCTCCCGGTTGGTCTTCGTGACAGCGCTCTTGCAGGAAACACCGACGATCAGGCGCATTCCTTAACCGTAGTCGAACGAGACGCCGGGAAATCGACAGTGCGATATACGGATGACGAGCCCTGCGAAAAACAGTCTTGAACGCTACAATCACAGCCCTCTCCCGCAGATCAGGCAGACCCGTCCGGCTATGGCGCTCGACCCTCCAACGATGTTGACACTCTCTATCGCCCTCGCAGCAGCCGCCGCGCTGTATCTGGCGATCGAGTGGCGCAGCATTCGCGAACCCTCGCTGCTGTTCTGGAGCGCAGGATTTGCCACGATCACCGTGGGTTCGACCCTCGCCTTGCTGCGCATCAGCGGCCTGTTGCTGATCGGTATCTGGTTCGCCAACGGCCTGTTGGTGACGGCGCACTTCCTGTTCCTGTTGGGCGTCGCGCGTTTTACGCAGGTGCGCCTGTCTCGCGCCTGGTACCTGATTTTTGCAGCCTGGTTTGCCATGCTGTTGCTGCCGGACGAAGCGTCGTGGTCGAAGCTCATGCTGGTGGCCAATTCGCTGCTGGTCGCCCTGCCGACGCTCAGGGCCAGCTTCCTCTTGCGTCCTCATGGCAAATCTTTGAGCGTGGGCGCGGTGCAACTGCGTTATGTGCTGCTGACCCACGGGCTGTTCTATCTGGCCAAGGCGATATCGGTGGTCGTGCCAGGCACGCTGATCGATCTGGCGGCCTTTCGTGGCGAGATCATCCAGATTTCGCTGGTTGAGGGCGCGATGGCGATCATGCTGATCGCGCTCTCGATGACCGGTACCGAGCGCTACCGGCGGGAGAAACGGATTGAACGACTGGCGGCACGCGATCCGTTGACCGCCCTGTACAACCGCCGCGCCCTCGAAGTGCGGGCACCGCGCCTGCTGGAGGACGTCTCGGGCACGCGACCGGGCGCGCTGCTGCTGATCGACATCGACAACTTCAAACTGGTCAACGACCTCTACGGCCACACGGCCGGCGATCGACTGCTGGTTTCGCTGAGCGAGATGATTCGCGCGGTTTTGCCCGGCGGTGCACTGGCGGCCCGGCTGGGCGGTGACGAGTTTGTGATCCTGCTGAATGACGCATCGAGTGAGCGAGTCGTCGGGTTGGGCAACGCGCTGCGGGACCGGTTTCACCAGGCCGCCGCACAGGCATTTACCACGCCTGAACCGGTCACCTTGAGCATCGGCGCCAACCTGTTCGACCAGCCGCCGGCGAGCCTGGCCGCCCTGATCGAGCAAGGCGACGCCGCGCTTTACGAATCCAAGCGTGGCGGACGCAACAGCCTGCGCCTGGTGGATCGGACCCTGAGCGACGAGCTGTCACCTACCCGCTGACTCGCCAGTTGTGTTGATACGCCTGTATGAGTGATAGGTTCACAAATACTGCGTATCTTGTCCGATACAAAGCGATCCAATGCGGCCATTTGCGAGCCGCTCTCGTCAAGGAAGAACAATGATCACTGCTTCAACTTCGACTTCAACGAATGCGGCGATGTCGGCCTACACCTCTGCCGCCGAGGCGAAGGCTGCGGCGGCTGCGCAACAGCAACGCGTGGCTCAGGATGAACCGGCCAAGACACCGAACGACGATTCGGTGAGCCTGTCCAGCAGCTCCACCGCTTACAGCAATTCGATCACCGGCAACGCGCCGTTCTTTCCGGTGCGTTCGGGCATGAACGCTGACGCCCTCGTCCTCGGTGCCTCCAAGCCTGGCGCGGTCTCCAGCTCCAAGGACAAGACGTTTGCCGAAGTGGCCGTGGATGCCCGCAAGCGCATGGATGAAAAATACGCGCTGATGAAAGCCAGCGGCAAACCGTACACCAGCAGCGATGAAGACCGGAATGCACTGATGGGCGATCTGGATCGACGCTCGCTGAACGCCGTCGCCACCAATCAGGGCGGGACCTTCACCGCAGAGGAACAAGCCTCGGCACAAGCCTTGATGCGCCAACAGGCGCGCCTCGCCACCGGTTACTACAGTGGCCCGGCGGACCAGCAAAAAAACTGGAAAGACCCGTTTATCAACGACCCTTACGGTCGGGCCCGCGCCGCCCTGGATTTCATGGACAACATGAGCCCCGAAGAGAAAGCCAAGCCTGAGTGGCTGTCCCAGCATTTGTCGCTGGAAGCGGCGCTGAATCAGAGCTCGAGCCTGGACCCCGCCGAGAAGAAGACCGGGCATTTCCACAACCTGGCTGAAATCCTCGCGGGTGTGGTGACAGATGGATCTGACAACGAACAATCCGGCTCAGCCAAAAACACAGATCCGAGCGTCGGGATCATGAAAAAGCTGCAATCCCTGGTTTCGTGACACCGCCGACCCTGTAGGAGCCGGCTTGCTGGCGATTGGGCCTTGGATATTGCGTTGATTGCGTGGGCCTCATCGCTGGCAAGCCAGCTCCTACAGGTTCTGAGGTGTCTGGTCGGTGGCATTCACAACGCTGATGCCTGTCGAAGAACACAGCCCCTGTAGGAGCCAGCTTGCTGGCGATTGGGCCTTGAATATTGCGTTGATTGCGTGGGTCTCATCGCTGGCAAGCCAGCTCCCACAGGTTCCGGGGTGCCTGGTCGGTGGCATTCACAACGCTGATGCCTGTCGAAGCACACAACCCCTGTAGGAGCCGGCTTGCTGGCGATTGGGCCTTGAATATTGCGTTGATTTCATGGGCCTCATCGCTGGCAAGCCAGCTCCCACAGGTTTCGGGATGTCTCGTCGGAGGCATTCACAACACTGATGCCGCTGGAAGAACACAGACCCTGTAGGAGCCGGCTTGCTGGCGAAGCAATCCGGACTTTTGCGCAGCCCTTGAGGCCGCCATCGCCAGCAAGCCGGCTCCTACAGGTTTGGGGGCTACCCTTCAAAACGTCCCGTGCCTTCGCGGTCGTGCATGTATTGTCGGGTCAGCGGAAACGGCGGCAGCCAACGCTCGCGACGGGTGATCCAGCTTTCATAGGTGGGCGTCAGTTGGTCCGAGGCATCCAGCGATCCCAGGTTCACTTCGACTTCGTCGTCGGTGCGGGCGAAAACCGAGGAGCCACAGCGCGGACAAAAAAAACGCCCGGCATAGTCGCGGGTTTCGCCGGTGATCGTCACCGCACGCTCGGGGAATATCGCGGAGGCGTGAAACAGCGCGCCATGATGCTTGCGGCAGTCGAGACAGTGACAGAGGCCGACCCGGTATGGCCGCCCGGATGCCACAATTCGCACGTTGCCGCACAGGCAACCGCCGGTAAAAGAGTCCATGGTGCGCCTCCTCTGAATTCGTGTGACCGGAAGGCTTATTACGATAGCAGCCACCACTGGTCGCAACGAACTTGCTCTACAGATGCTTTTTACCTAATTTTGAATCTATAGATTCTATTTGAGGTCATGAACATGGCCGTTGCCCTCCAGCAACAAGCCTTCACCAAAAGCCAGTGCGTAACCGGCCTGCGCGCCGCTGTCGGCATTCTCGATAAATGGCGCGCCTCCAGCGATCAGGCCTGCCGTATCCTGCGCATCTCCCGCAGCACCTACACCCGCGCCCGCCAACGCGATCCCGACTGGGCCGTGGCACTGGACGCGGACCAGATGCAGCGCATCAGTTTCGTGCTCAACATCCACGCGGCGCTGCGTCTGGTGTTCGACAACCCGGAAAACGTCTACGGCTTCCCGTCGATGGCTAACGACAACGAATTCTTCAACGGCCGCTCCCCGCTCGAAATCATGGCTCAGGGCGATATGATTTCCTTGTATGAGACCTTCCGGCGCATCGACGTGCTGCGGGGCGCGCAATGGTGAGGCTGAGCGAACTGGCAGCACTTGCCGGCGAGCCATTGCAGGCCTATCGACTGGTCAATTCCAAGTTCCCCCCGGTGGCCTTGTTTGATGACGTGGCGGACGCGGACGAGTTTGAAGTGCTGTATCAGATCCAGGAGCTCACCAACCCGAGACTGAAAAACGAAGTGGGCCGCCTTGAGCTGATTCGCCGCAGTGAAATCCCGTTCGGCATTCCCGGCTGCTCTTATGCGACGGCCCCCTTTACCCACGTCAACCCGGCAGGCTCGCGGTTCAGCGATGGCAGTTTTGGGGTGTTGTATCTGGCGGATACCCTGGAAACGGCACTGGCAGAAGTGAAGCATCATCAGAGCCTGTATTGGTCGAATGTCCCGAGCCTCAACTACGAGCGGTTTGTTTTCCGCGGGTTGTCCTGCTCTTTTGTGGAGGCCGGGATGAAAGATGCGACCTCCCTTTCGATGACGGACCCTGTTTACGATCCGGACGATTACACGCACTCCCGTCGTTTAGGGAAGTCAGTCAAAGAGGCGGGTTGCCCTGGGCTTCGTTACCACTCGGTGCGAATGCACGGCAGTGATTGCTGGGCGCTGATGACGCCGAAACCGGTTTTATCGGTGATTCAGGCGGCGCATTACGAGATGGTCTGGAATGGGCAGGTGACGAGTGTCAGTCAGATTAGTGAGGCTTGATTGCGTTATGCCGAAATGAAAACGGGCGCGTTGATAGGCGCCCGTTTTTATTTGTGTGGGGGGGTTACCAACTGCCGTACGGGATGCCGTATTTTTCGACATAGCGTTTGGACGCCTCGGACTGGGGATAGTAATTGCCGCCGGATTTTCCAAGATGCGGCCCCAGAGGTTCAATCTCGGCTTGGGCGCGTGCAACTTTTACGGCCTTCATGCATTTGTCCGAGACCCAAACCTGTGCGATCCCTCCTGGCGCCAGGCCGACGTAGACCAACGCAATCGTACCGGCAGGTTCGTCTGGTGTCGTCGGGCAAGGCTCGTTCACTGTCGCCCGCATGATTTGCCGGGCTTCTTCAGGTATATCGATCCAGACCCGGTAGGTTTTTGACTCCACCACAGACTGCCAGCGAACATAGATACGCTTTGGCAAATCGGCCCCTACGACTTCCCGAATTCCTCCGGTAATTTGCCCCCAACCCCGAGCGGACTCCATACCGTCTTCCGGCTCGTTTCCCGCCGCCGTTCCGCCACCTGTTCGGCGCAACAATTTGCCGTTGATGTCTTCGACCTGACTGTCTTCGACCCAAACCTTCATGTAATTCGGCTGGTTGAAGCTAAGACTCCACCATTTTCTGGTGAGCTCGCTTTTTGGGAGAGTGTCTGACGCCTGACACCCAGCCACCAACCACAGGCCAAGTAATAAAACCAAAGCACGCATCAAAACACTCTCCAGCTAGAGTCCGGCACATGAGGATGGCGCACACGTACTCCACTTTCAGTCGGCGCGTTGGTATAGCGAATGGTCACACCCCGCTCCCGACTCGCGCCTACAGGATTACTCCAGTTGGCAGACATGTGAACGTATTTGAGCTTCAATATTTTTTCTTCTTCAGCCGTTGGCTCGTAGTTTCCGGAAAGAACCCTGTCGCAAAAAGGCTGTAGTTCAGAAGGCAAGCTGTTAGCGGGATCGTTTTCGTCGATCACACCAAACTGCACACCCTTCTCCCTCGCCAACTTATGCATCAGGTGCAGATACACCACCGACAGCTTGCCACTGACCGGGCGCTTGAGCTGCAACCCTGCATACGCGCGCACCTGTTTGCCCCCCGATGCCTGATCTTCTCTCAGAAGTGGGGTCGGTTTTGGAGTCACGATTTCCAGCATTGCTTCTGGCCAGCCATTGGCTATCCAACTCGCTTTCTGCTGCTGAGCATCACGATAAATCGAAGTGGTTTGAATATCGGTTCCCTGGTGCATCGTAAGGGCCTGCATGGGGCTGACCAACACGCACTCTTCCACTTCTTCCCGGTACCCCCCACCGACATCCGAATGCACGCCGGGAACGGGTATTTCGGTGTGCGCAGGAATGACTGTGCTTAACGCAAAGTTGGCCCGACGCTCGTCCCGTGCAGTCAATTGAATGACATCGGTAAAGTACTTACGGTCAAGGTAGAGCTTGATCCCCGGCGCCACGGGACTTTGAATGTTACCTAAGTTTGTGACCCCTGCGACCGAGGGCACGGTATCAAACAGGCCAATGAAGCCCATGATGATTTCGCTGTTGTACTGGGCATCGAAACTGGAGCTGAAACCCTTGGGGTTGCTGCGAAGCACTTCACCTAAAGGTCCCAGTTTGCAACGTACGATTTCGTTGGCGAAATGTCGGGCAGCGGCGGCGCCTCGACTGAACCCAAAGGTGTCGAATGTGAGCGATGTAATCTCGCCGTCAGGGTTACGATCAATCGCTTCCTTGATCAGTGCTTTCATGGCGATAAACGCTTTTTGTACCTTCCCTGCTACACCTGCATCTCCTCGCCCGGTCGCCGCAGCCCCCAAGCTGTCTTCGGCGGCCGCATCGGTACCGATCCCATCAACGTAGAGGCTGCGCTGTACGAGTTTGGACGACGCATCGCTTCCGGCTACTTCCGATGTCGGGTAGAGCTCGTATAGTTTGAATACATTACTCACATCATTCCCATAACTCCCCTCCGGATCCGCCATATACGGCTTGCAGCTCGCATCTACATCCGCAGGCAAAATCGGATGATGGGCACCACACAGCAATCCTGAAGCCGAGTTGCTCGCATTGTTCAGCGTCCCGTCGAAGAACACGCCAATGCGCAATGCGACGCGGACTTTCTCCTTCGCTGCTGCCGGTGCCTTGCCGTATTTCTCGTACTCGGCCCAGCGTCTGGCGTGGATGTCGACGGGTTTGGCTTCGTCGTATCGGAAGTTTTTCGGGGGGTTGGGTACGTATCCACTCATTCCTTGATCACCTGGCTCCTTGGTGCAACGGGCGCTGAGGGTGCCACTGTGGATCCAATCAAGCAACGCGTAGCCAGATGCCATCACTGGGACAACATGGACCTTCTTCCATGTATTGGTTTCGTCAATGGTCACCATTAATTCAATGAAGTTCTCTTAAAAATTGTGCGGCGTACCATCAGCTCCATACCAAACAACTACACCCCGGAGCACACCACCATGAAACGCCAACTCTTCCTCAGCATCGCTTTCTCGGTTTTTGCAGTTAACGCTTTCGCCGCTTCGTCCGCTCACCCGGTTGTCGCTGAAGGCGGCTCGGATCGTCTGATTGAAAGTCGTGTGGCTGAGGGTGGTTCGGATCGGTTGATCGAAAATCGTGTGGCCGAAGGTGGTTCTGACCGCCTGATCGAAAACCGCGTCGCCGAAGGTGGCTCCGATCGCCTGATCGAAAACCGCGTTGCCGAAGGTGGTTCCGACCGCCTGATCGAAAACCGCGTTGCCGAAGGTGGTTCTGACCGCCTGATCGAAAACCGCGTTGCCGAAGGTGGTTCTGACCGCCTGATCGAAAGCCGCGCTGTATGAATGAATGGCTCTATCGCGGTACTCAACAAGAAGCCCGGCCTAATCAGCCGGGCTTTTTCTTGCGTCAAACAAATGAGTGGCCTTCATTGAGGTGACACCGCAGCACGCCGCTTCGCGTATCGCCCCAACCCGATTTTGATGCCGACCAGCATGGGCGCGGCGACTGCGAAAAGCAGCGTCACTGCAACAAATGCGCTGTCGAACGCAATCACGGTGGACTGACCTGTAACGGTACGACCCAGAAGGCTCATCGCCGCCCGACCCGCAGCCACTGCATCCATTCCTTTGGCCGACAACATCGCTGTCGTGGCAGTCAGCCGTTCGATGACCGCGCCCCCGCCCGGAGTGACGCTGGCGCCAAGGACCACCGAGTTGGCGACAACGTTATGCTCGATCAGCGTCTGAAGCCCTGCGACGCCCATCAGGCCACCCAACTGGCGCCCCGTATTGAAAAGCCCTATGCCGCTGGCGAGGTTGCGCCTGTTGAGGTCACTGAACGCGATCAGGGTGATCGACAGAAACAGAAAACCAAGACCCAACCCGCGCAACAGGATGGCCGCCATCATGTCGTCGGCGCCGCTTTCACGGGTGGAACCGGACAGCATCCACATCGCAACCATGATCATCAGGATGCCGAAGGGCACGGTGGCGAACGGCGGAACGCGGCGAGCCTGCATGAGCCAGGCCGAAATCAGCAACGCCCCGATAAAAAAGGCGCCACTGGGCAACAGCAGCTGGCCGGCATCGGTGGGTGTGAACGCGAGGACTGACAGTGCAAACGCCGGAATCAGGAACGCACTGCCGAACAAGGCCGCACCAGCGACAAAACTGACGATAAAGGCGAAGGTAAAATCGCTCGATTTGAACAGGGTGAAATCGAGCACACCCTGGCCTTTGCTCAACAGTTGCTGGCCTAGAAAAGCCAGCAGCGCGGCGGCACCCATCACGGTCAGCCACAGGATGCGCGGCTCCTCGAACCAGTCCCATCGGCTGCCCTGGCTGAGCACATAGGTAAAACACAACAAGGTCACTGAAATCAGGAACAAGCCGACCCCGTCAAACGGACGATGCCGTGTCTTGGTCGGCATAGGGGCGTCGGTGGTCAACAAAAGTCCACTGGCCGCCAGGGCGAGCGGAACAACGCTGAAGAAAATCCAGGCCCAGGACTGGCTATCGATCAACCATCCTTGAAGGGCCGGCGCGAGGGTGGCGGGCGCGACAACCGCGCCCATGGCGAACAGCGCCTGAAGGATGGGTTGATGTGATCGCGGCCAGGCGCGAAAGATGATCACCTGCCCTCCGACCAGCAGCGTGCCGCCGGCGAAGCCCTGGATAACTCGAAGCGCTACCAGCAGATCCAGCCGAGCCGTCATGGCGGCAACGGCGCACGCCAGGCCCATGACCAAAGTGGCGATGATGAGGGCCTGACGCGGACCGAAACGGCTCACCAACCAAGGAGCCGTCATGAACCCGATCAGCTTGAACGCGGTGTAGCCGATATCCAGCCAGGCGAACTCATCGGGCGTTGCATAGGTATCGCCGATGATGTCGCTGCGCCCAAGCGACAGGACGGTGCCGGCGAGCGCTTCCGTCAACGCGGCAAGCAGGATGCCCGCCATGAGCAGGAGGCCATTCGTCACGCTGGCATTGCCCGGCGTGGCGGTGGCCACCGTACTCATGAGCCACTTCCTTGCGCAACCTCGACCCGCGCTGACAGGCCCGGCACGATGCGGCCCGGCAACGGGTTGTGGGCCAACAGGATTTTCACCGGCACTCGCTGGACGACACGAACAAAGTTGCCGGTCGCGTTATCCGTGGGCAGCAGGCTGAATGCCGAACCACTGCCCGGTGCAAAACTGTCGACCACGCCTTCAAGTGCCTCGTTCGGATAGCCGTCAACCGTGATGCGCACCCGTTGACCGGGGCGAATATGCTCGAGTTGGGTTTCCTTGAAGTTTGCCACGACCCACACATCATGGACCGGCACGATATCGAGCAACGACACGCCCGTCGTCACATACCGACCGACGCGGACCTGGCGGTTACCGATAACGCCATCGACAGGCGCGCGGACCACGGTGCTGTCAAAATCGATCTGGGCGAGATCCCGCGCCGCCTGCGCCTGATTCACCGCCGCAACGGCTGCTTCACGCTCGGTGACCAGCACGGCGATGTGTTGCTGTTGCGCCTCGACCGATGCCGAGGCGGCCGATACCGTCGCCTCGGCTCTGGACCGTGCGGCGGCGGTTTCATCGACCAGGGCGTGGCTGACCGCGTTGCTGACGATCAGTTTGCGGTTGCGATCATGGGTCTTGGTCGCCAGATTCATCTCGGCGGAAGCTGAACGTCGCTGGGCTTCGGCCTGGCGGATCAGGGCCCGTTGAAGCTGGGTCTGGGCATCGACATGACTCAGGCGAGCCTGAGCCGCACTGACATTCGCCACGGCTTGCGCCAGCCGTGCGCGGTAGTCTCGATCATCAATGCGAAACAGGACATCACCCGCCCGGACGGTCTGGTTATCCTCGACCTCTACTGACGTGATGTAACCGGCCACTTTGGCGGCGAGCGAGGTCACGTCGCCGCGCACATAAGCGTTATCGGTGGAGGTCGCGCCGCTGAAAACAGCCAAGGCCCCTCCGGCAGCCAGGACCAGAACGGCGGCGACGCACAGCAATCGGCCGATGATTTTTTTCTTGCTGCGGCGCGTCACGACGACAGGGATTTCGGCGCTTGCGCCGGCGGCAATGGCGGCCTTGTCCTGGAGCGAGTTCATTGTTCTCATTACCTGTTCAATGCCAAAAACCTACAGCAGCCAAAGGGCGGCAGTGGTCTGCCGCCCGGCTAATCGCGCGTCGATCAGCGCGTGTGTGAGGTCACTTGCCAATGGGCGTGACGAGCACCTTTTCATCGGAATCGAGGACGAACACCGCCAGCAAACGCGCAGGTTGGGTATCGCTGGCGTTGGCGCTGACTTCGTGCACGGAGCCCGGCTCCTCTACGAAGTTTTCGCCGACGTTGTAGATCTTTTCCGGCTTGTCTTTGATTTTGATGCGAAACGAGCCTTCCAGGACCGTTGCATAAATGAAGGCCGTTTTCGGATGGGTGTGGGCCGGCGACGCGGCACCAGGCCCATATTCGACAACCACGCCTTTCATGCTCTTGCCGGGGATATTGGGAATGGGCCGGTCGAACACGACCGTCACCTTGCCAGCGGGTTTGTCGCCGGCCGATGCGGTAATCGAGAGCGCTGCGAAAGCAGCGGCCAGAAGATATCGGGTGAACATGGCAAATCTCCTTATGCGTCTGTTTGATGAGGGCGCAACCCGGCGTCAGGACCGGGCGAGCCAGTCCTCGAAGCGAATCGCGCCCAGGCGCGGGTGCTTGCCGGGGGTCAGCGATTGATCGTCGAGCACCGCGCCGAAGTAGCGTGCGTGCACGTCCGGTACGACTTTGCGGGAGTCCCCGGTTGCCCGCAGAAAGCGCCTGACCAGTTCGTCCAGCGGCATGGCCTCGGGCCCCGCGACTTCGAGCGTGCCGTTGACCGGTGTTTGCAGCGTGACCTCCGTCAGTGCCGCCACTACGTCGTCGGACGCCAGTGGCTGGATCAGCGCAGGCGAAAGGCAAATCTCCTCACCGACGGCGGCCGATTGCGCGATACCGCCGACAAATTCGAAGAACTGCGTAGCCCGCAGAATGGTGTAAGGAATGCCGGACGCCTTGATCAGGTTTTCCTGGGCGACCTTGGCCCGGAAATAGCCATTCTCGGGAAGCCGTTCGCTACCGACGATTGACAGGGCCACGTGATGACGAACGCCGGCAGCCGCTTCAGCCGCCAGCAGGTTGCGGCTCGAAGTTTCAAAGAAGTCGAGGACAGCCTGGTCTTCCCACGACGGTGCGTTCGCCACGTCGACGACGATATCAGCGCCATCCATCGCTTCGGCGAGGCCTTCGCGGGTGATGCTGTTTATGCCCGTACTAGGGGCGGCTGCGAGCACGTCATGGCCGCGCTCGCGGAGGTTGTTCACAAGTTTCGATCCGATGAGGCCAGTGCCTCCAATGACGACGATCTTCATGGGTTCTCTCCGCTTCACGACGGCAACCATTGCTGTCGGTGTGAGCAAAGAGTGCCCGGGTGCGTAAGCGAAGTCCTTGCGCAGGCCTTGGATTTACCTTCGCTCACGCTTGGTTTTTCGTCCAAAAAAACCGCCGTTTGAATGTCATCCTGACTCGACGGTGCAGCCGGTTACGCGCTGCCGTATTATCGACTGCTCGTACCCATTACCCGCTCGACCAGGGGATATTCACCTTGCCATTCGTGTTTGAAGACTACGTGCTCGATCAAGAGCGCCGGGAACTCACCTTGCGCGGGCAAGTCGTGCCCATCGGGCCACAGGTCTTCGATTTATTGCTGGAGCTCGTCAGCCAGCGCGATCGCGTCGTCAGCAAGGATGACTTGCTCAAGGCGGTGTGGAGCGGCCGGGTGGTTTCGGAATCGACGATCACCAGCCACATCAATGCAGTGCGCAAGGCCATCGGCGATACCGGTGAGGAACAGCGCCTGGTTCGCACGGTGCCGCGCAAGGGTTACCGCTTCATTGGCCAGGTCGAGGCAGGCGAGACCGCCGAGGCCCGGCAACCTGACGGACACGGTATCGACGCAGGCGTGCCCGCCGACTGGAATGAACCCCTCGTGTTACCGGACAAACCCTCGATCACTGTCCTGCCCTTCCAGAACCTGAGCGGCGACCCGGAGCAGGATTATTTCGCCGACGGCGTGGTTGAAGACATCATCGCCGCCCTGTCGCGGATCCGTTGGCTGTTCGTGATCGCGCGCAATTCGAGCTTCACCTACAAAGGCCGCGCCGTGGACGTCAAAGGTGTCAGCCAGGAGCTCGGCGTGCGTTACGTGCTGGAAGGCAGCGTGCGCAGGTCCGGTGACAGGGTGCGCATCACCGGGCAACTGATTGATGCGACGACCGGAACCCATCTCTGGGCGGAGCGCTTCGAAGGCACGCTCGACGACATCTTCGAGTTGCAGGATCAAATCACTGAAAGCGTCGTCGGCGCCATCGCGCCGCAGCTCGAACGGGCGGAAATCGAACGGGCAAAGCGCAAGCCGACGGAAAGCCTCTGCGCCTACGACTATTACCTGCGGGGAATGGCGAAACTGCACAACGGCACACGGGAAGCCATCGAGGAGGCGCTGCTGCTGTTCTACAAGGCCATCGAACTCGACCCGGAGTTTGCATCGGCCTATGGCATGGCGGCGTGGTGTCATTTCTGGCGCAAGTTGAATGGCTGGATGACGGATCGACCTCGAGAGATCGCCGAAGGTGCGCGGCTGGCGCGCCTGGCCATGGCGCTTGGTCGGGACGATGCGGTGGCGTTGACGCGAAGCGGGCATGCGCTGGCCCATCTCACTGGTGATGTCGATGGCGGCATTGCCCTGCTCGACAGGGCGCGCCTGCTCAATCCGAACCTCGCTCCCGCCTGGTTTTTGGGCGGTATCTTGCGTGCACTGCGCGGTGAAACAGACGCCGCCATCGAGTTTTTGACCCACGCGGTTCGCTTGAGCCCGCTGGACCCGGAGATGTTCAGGATGCAGGTGGGCATGGCGCTCGCGCACTTCTTTGCCGAGCGTTACGACTGTGCGATGGACTGGTCGGATAAGGCATTACGCAACCTGCCCACCCTGCTGCCTCCGGTCGCGCTGCTGGCGGCCAGTCATGCGCTGAGGGGACAAATGGATAATGCGAAACAGGCGATGCAGCGCTTGCGCGAGCTGGATCCGGCATTGCGTGTTTCCAATTTGAAAGAATGGCTGCCTATTCAGCGGCCAGAGGATCTTGCTCGTTTTGCGCAGGGGTTGCGGATGGCTGGGTTGCCTGAGTGAGTGTGGTGCGGGTCACTTCGCTTGGGTGTATATCCGTTTTTGCGGTCATGGCGGCTATTGGTTTCGCCCTTACGGCGAGTCACTTTGGAAAAGCCCCAAAGTAACCAAAGGGCTCTTGCCCCTTTCGTTCGGTGCCTCGCCTAGGCTCGGCATGCCCTCGCTCCGGTCCTGCTCCGTGGGCCCGCCGCCATCGGCCATCCATGGCCGGGGGCGGCTAACCCGGCATCCATGCCGGGTTGCCCACTGCGCAGAACCTGCGCTCGGCCTCTCGAGGGGGTGTGTACCTCAAGATCAAAAGCTGAAGGCGAGCTAACGCTCGGCCTGATGAGTGGTGAGAAGCAAAAGCAAACTCGATTCTCTGTAGGAGCGAGGCTTGCCCGCGAAAAACGTCCGGACAACGCGTTCATTCAGACAGCCCGCGTTATCGTTGACGTCCATCGCAAGCAAGCCGGCTCCTACAAAGGAAATGCATGTGTGTTCGGAACATACACGATCAACTGTAGGAGCTGGCTTGCCGGCGATAGCGGTGGATCAGTCACCCTCCTTTTTGACTGGGCGGACGCCATCGCCAGCAAGCAGGCTCCTACAAGGGAAATGCAGATGTGTTTGGATAAATACGATCAACTGTAGGAGCCGGCTTGCTGGCGATAGCGGTGGGTCAGCGACACATGTATCGCCTGAACAGACGCCATCGCCAGCAAGCCGGCTCCTACAGAGGATCGGTGTCCACATCCGGAATGAGGGAACGCGCGCACCAAAGAGCCAGGTCGGCTTTCAGGCCGCCTCGGCGGCTGTGGCGGTAGTCGCCCCCTCGAGAGGCCGAGTGCAGGTTCTGCGTAGTGGGCACCGCGGCAAGGATGCCGCGGTAGCCGCCCCCGGCCATGGATGGCCGATGGCGGCGGGCCCACGGAGCAGGACCGGAGCGAGGGCATGCCGAGCCTAGGCGAGGCACCGAACGAAAGGGGCAAGAGCGCTTGGTTACTTGGCGCTTCTCCAAGTGACTCGCCGTAAGGGCGAAACCATTAGTAGCCGTTACCGCTGCAACGGATATGTACACCATTCCCAAATCCAAATCCAAATCCAAATCCGCTACAGGCTAAAAAACCGCGGCTCAGTTATTGCGCAACAGCACGTAAGCCTCACCACCATCACGGTCATGCTGAAGAATGAAGTTTGCGCCCTGGAGGCTAACCTTCGACGGCACACGATCCGCCACCGCTGTCTGCGAATAAGGCTGCACAGCGCTCAGCAATTGCCGGGTCAGGCTGTCGTCGGACTGGCTCGGGGTCGTGACCACGCACTCTTTCGCAGACAACTGCACCGCAAGGTTTTTGTCAGCCGTGAAGCCGATACGGGTAAAGCCCATATCCTGCAAATCGTCGATACCGTAACGCTTGGCTGCTTCGGCCGAACCAGCGAACGATGGCGCAGTCTTCAGGCAGATGTCGGTGAAAGCTTCAATGGCCTTGGACTTGACGCTGGGATCCTTCCATTTGAATACGGCGCGCAACCATCGGGTCGCGTGCCACTTGAGCAGGTGGCCCGAATGGTAAAACAAGCCCGGCCTCCATCGCGTGAGGATTAGCGTCGAGGCCCTTCTCGTTCAGCACCAACAATGAGTCAAGACGATCTGCATCGGACTCAATACGTTCAGAACCCAATAGCGCGACATCAAAGGCAACACTGTCTCCACTCCCAACGCACACCGCGTTGGGGTGTGAAAGGTACCGCCACCCCACTATTGGAAGCCTGACTCATGAAAACCTTAAGCATCGAGAACTACAAAACCAACACCGCCTCTGGAAAATCATCGCTCGGGATCAAAACCACGGCGATTGGAACTTACGGAGCGTACTTTGCCCTAGCCGTGATCTACTTCTGGTTCGGTGGCATGAAATTCACTCACTACGAAGCGCAAGGCCTGGTTCCGTTGGTGAGCAACAGCCCTTTCCTGGGTTGGGTCTACAACATTTTCAGCGTCGATACCTTCTCCAGTTTACTCGGCGTCCTGGAAGTCTCGATCGGTGCTCTTATTGCAGGTCGACTGCTGTCACCCAAACTTTCATTAATCGGTGGCGCGTTGTCAGCCGGGCTGTTTTTCACGACGTTGAGCTTTATGTTGTCGACACCAGGAGTGATCGAACCCAGCCTCGGTTTCCCGGCCATTTCGGTTGCACCGGGCCAGTTTCTCCTGAAAGACATCGGTTTGCTTGCCGCGTCCATCTTCGTGGCCGGCCATTCATTAACCGCGCTGGAAAACCGCTGAATCGATGATCCTTCTCTTGGGATGGCCTGAAGCAATTCGATGTTTTCAGGCCATGCCCCATCAAGAAAGTCCGTCCCCCTCTCCCGCCAAATCTTTCAGCCAGTCCCGAGGGCTGTAGCCCGTCTTGCGACGAAACGCGCGAGCAAGTGCCGAAGGACTTTCATAACCGACTTCCGCGGCGATCAGCGTAATCGGCCGCCCTTCACGCAAACGCTTCTGCGCCAGGCTGATACGCCAGCTCAACAGATAGTCCGCCGGTGTCTGCCCTATAACGGCCCGAAAATGCACGGCATAGGCCGCACGCGACATGTTCGACTCGCTCGCCAGTTCCGCCACCGACCAGGCACGGTGAGGTGCGTTGTGCATTTGCACCAGCGAGCGCGCCAGTCGCGAATCCGCGAGCCCGGCCATCATGCCGGTCCGCAGTTGGTGATGATCGAGCAGATGTCGAAAGAGCAGGATGATCAGTAATTCGAACAAGCGATCCAGCGCCGCTTCCCTTCCGCAATGTCCGGCTGCTGCTTCAACGAACATCCATCGCAGCGTATCGGCCAGCTGCGGCAACTCTTCCAGGGACAGTACCAGGCAATCGGGTAACGAAGCAGACAATGGGTTATCGATCCCTCCCTCAAACTCCATCGACGCACACAGGAGTTGAGCGCCCTCGGGTTCACCGGCGAACAGTTGATGCCGGCTTGGGCGTGGCAGAAAAATCAGACTGGGTTGCGTCAGTAGCACGTCCTTGCGCTCGCCTCCCCGCAAAGTGACGGTACCGGCCTGCAGCAGGTGAATATAACCACGCTGGTCGGCGCCATCGTACGACGCCATACCGCACAGTCTGCCGTTGTAAAACAGGTGTGCGCGTACGCCGAACTGCGAAAACAACGTAGACAGGCGATCCATGGGCATTCTCTTGACGTGGTATAGACCGGGGGTCTTTGACTGGGTGTATATCCATTCCTGGGGTAACGGCGGCTATTGGTTCCGCCCTTACGGCGGGTCACTTGGAGAAGCGCCAAGTAACCAAGCGCCTGCGCCCCTGACGTACGGTGGCTCGCCAAGGCTCGCCATGCCCTCGCTCCGGTCCTGCTCCGTGGGCCCACCGCCATCGGCCATCCATGGACGGGGGCGGCTAACCCGGCATCCATGCCGGGTTGCCCACTGCGCAGAACCTCCACTCGGCCTTCCGACGGGGCAGATCAAGATCAAAAGCCAAGCAAAAGCCAAAGCGAGGCGGCCTGCCAGCCGACCTGTCTCTATAACCGTACGCGCTCGCCTTCACTGCTGCGGTCACTCATTCCGAATATGTACACCGATCCCCTGTAGGAGCCGGCTTGCTGGCGATGGCGGTGGGTCAGTCGGCGCATTTATTGACTGGACGGACGCTATCGCCAGCAAGCCGGCTCCTACGGTTGATCGTATTTATCCAGACACATCTGCATTTCCCCTGTAGGAGCCAGCTTGCTGGCGATGGACGTCAACGATAACGCGGGCTGTCTGAATGAACGCGTTGCCCCGACGTTTTTCGCCGGCAAGCCGGCTCCTACAGGGAATCCCATACGCTTTTGACTTTCACCACTCATCAGGCCGAGCGTTAGCTCGCCTTCAGCTTTTGATTTTGAGGTACACGCCCCCTCGAGAGGCCGAGCGCAGGTTCTGCGCAGTGGGCAACCCGGCATGGATGCCGGGTTAGCCGCCCCCGGCCATGGATGGCCGATGGCGGCGGGCCCACGGAGCAGGACCGGAGCGAGGGCATGCCGAGCCTAGGCGAGGCACCGAACGAAAGGGGCAAGAGCCCTTGGTTACTTGGGGCTCTTCCAAGTGACTCGCCGTAAGGGCGAAACCGCCAGCCGCCATCACCGCAGCAACGGATATACCCCCACCCAATCCCAAAAACCCTCCCAACCCTAGGTGTGATGAATCTCCCGATCCTTGGTTTCCGGCAAAAAGAACGTCCCAAGAATAGCCGTCATCACCGCAATCACGATCGGATACCAAAGCCCGTAGTAGATATCCCCCGTGGCCGCGACCATGGCAAACGCAACCGTCGGCAGAAAGCCGCCAAACCAGCCATTGCCAATGTGGTACGGCAACGACATTGAGGTATAGCGGATACGCGCCGGGAACAGTTCCACCAGCCACGCCGCGATCGGGCCATAGACCATGGTCACGTAGATCACCAGGATGGTCAGCAGCAACAACACCATCGGGTAATTGGTCTTCGCCGGATCAGCCTTCTCAGGGTAACCGGCGTCCTTGAGCGCGGTGCCAAGGGTGGCGACGAAGGCATCGTTGCGGGTCTTGAAGTCGGCGGCCGGCATGCCGGTGCCCTCGAAGCTCTCGACCACTTTGCCGCCAATGCGAACCTGCGCAACGGTGCCCGGCTCGGCTTTTTCGTTGATGTAGGGGATGGCTTTCTTCGCCAGTACCGTCTTGGCAAGGTCACAGGAACTGGTGAATTTGGCTTTGCCCACCGGGTCGAACTGGAACGAACACTGGTCTGGATCAGCAACCACCGTGACCGGGTTTTTCGCCTGTGCCGCGAACACGTCGGGGTTACCGTACTGGGTCAACGCATGGAAGATCGGGAAGTAAGTCACCGCCGCGAGAATACAACCGGCCATGATGATGCCCTTGCGGCCAATGCGGTCGGACAGGCTGCCGAATATCACGAAGAACGGCGTGCCAATCAGCAGCGAACCGGCGATCAGCAGGTTGGCGGTCTGCGGGTCGATCTTGAGCATTTGCAGGAGGAAGAACAGCGCATAGAACTGCCCGGTGTACCAGACAACAGCCTGGCCGGCAGTACCGCCGAGCAGCGCCATGATCACAATTTTGAGGTTTTCCCAACGGGCGAAGGATTCGGTCAACGGCGCTTTGGACGACTTGCCTTCGGCCTTCATTTTCAGGAACACCGGCGATTCGCTGAGTTGCAGGCGGATGTACACCGAGATGATCAGCAACAGGATCGACAGCAGGAACGGAATCCGCCAGCCCCAGGCCTCGAACGCTTCCGTACCGAGAACGGTGCGGCAAGCGAGGATCACCAACAGCGACAGGAACAGACCGAGGGTCGCAGTGGTTTGAATCCACGAAGTGAAATAACCACGCTTGCCCTTCGGCGCATGCTCCGCGACGTAGGTCGCCGCCCCGCCGTACTCACCGCCCAACGCCAGGCCTTGCAGCAGTCGCAAGGTGATCAGGATGATCGGCGCCGCGACGCCGATGGTCGCGTAGCCGGGCAGAAACCCGACGATGGCGGTGGAGATACCCATAATGACAATGGTGATCAGGAAGGTGTGCTTGCGTCCGATCATGTCGCCCAGTCGCCCGAACACAATCGCGCCAAAAGGCCGCACGGCAAACCCCGCGGCGAACGCAAGCAGCGCGAAGATGAAGGCAGTTGTCTCGTTGACACCGGCAAAGAAGTGCTTGGCGATGATCGCGGCGAGGGAGCCGTAAAGGTAGAAGTCGTACCATTCGAACACGGTGCCCAGGGACGAGGCGAAGATGACCTTGCGCTCCTCCCTGGTGATCCCGTGGTTGGGCACGTTGCCCGTGGTGGAGTTGTCGATTGCGGCCATGAGTCTTCTCCGTCTTGCTCTTGTTGTAGGCCGGAGCACCTCACTACCATCGTCGCACCCAGGCCCTGGGGCTGAAGTCATCGGACTACGGAATGCACAAAGCCTGGCAACAGGCTGACCGCCTCACATCACTGCAAGGTTTCATGAAGCATAATCACCTTCGTGCAGATATCCACTCGCCAGCCTGCAAACCTTCAAATACGCGGAGAACCCGCCATGATTCAGCGCAAAACCGGCTACGCCCCCGTCAATGGCCTGCAGATCTATTTCGAGATTCACGGCGCAGCGCACCCCACGCGACCGCCCCTCGTCCTGCTGCATGGCGGCGGCGACACCCTTGAAACCTCATTCGGTCAGATCCTGCCGGTGCTGGCGGTTGAGCGTCAGGTCATTGCCATTGAACAACAGGGTTATGGGCACACAGCGGACATCGTCGACCGTCCATTCAGCTTCGAGCAATCCGCGGACGACACGGCGGCCTTGCTCGCGTATCTGCACTTCGGGCAAGCGGACCTGTTCGGTTTCAGCAATGGCGGCACCATCGCCTTGCAGGTGGCGATCAGGCATCCGGACGTCGTGCGCAAGATCGTGGCGGCGTCAGCGCTGGTCAATCGCGACGGCGCCTATCCGTGGCTTTGGAAAGCGATGGCCAACGCCACGCTGGAGAACATGCCGCCAGAGTTGCAGCAGGCGTACCTCAAGGTCGCGCCGCAGCCCGGCAATCTGCGGCTGATGCATGACAAGGCAGCCCGGCGCATGCGCGATTTCAAGGACATCCCCGACGACGATATCCGCCGCATCACCGCGCCGACGTTGGTAGTGGTCGGCGATGCCGACGTCATCCGTCCCGAACATGCCGTGCAGATGTTCCGGCGCCTGGCACACGCGCAGCTTGCCGTGCTCCCCGGCACCGATCACATGCAGGTGACCACGCGCACCGAATGGCTGGTGCCGATGATCGACGCGTTTCTCGATGCCTGAAAACGGGCGTCGTGATGCCCGTTTTCAGAGGGCTCAGCCCTGACAGCAGCGCGCCCCGACACGACAAAAACAGGAGGCGGTGATTTCCACATCGGCCCGCGCCATGGCCAGGTCGAGACGAGTCCGAGCAGCCGCGGCTTCGGCGTCCCGTCCCAAGCGTTTCAGGCATTCCACATAACCGTGGAGGCTCCAGACATTGTCCAGATGCCAGGACGCACGGCTGAGCGTGTCGTCCAGCCCCAGATCGGCCCGGTAGGCCTGCAAGGCTTCTTCCACCCGACCCTGCTCCAGCAGCAGCGCACCCAGCGCGTGTCGCACCGGTTGCATCCAGCCCCAAGGCTCGTCGTACGGCAGGTTGTCGTCCAGTGACTGCGCCTCGCGCAGGTGAGCGAACGCGCTGTCGTAGTTACCTTTTCGGTACTCGATTTCCCCATGCAGCATGGCGCCGGCCACCGCCAGGATGTCGGTGCATTTGTTGTTGAAGAGGTAACGCGTTGGCGGCACGCGGGTCAGCGCATTGATGAACAGCCGTTGTTCGGCTTCCGCGCCGGCGATATGTCCGCTGGCTGCGTGCGCCACGCCTCTGGCGTAATGCAGCATCGCGGTGGTCACGCAGTACAGTTCCTGGTCATTGGGCAATGGAGTGGCGAGGATGTCCTGCCATTTGCCGAAGCGGATCTGCACATGCACCTTCATTGACACGAAGCTTTCCAGCCAGTCGGCCATGGGTGGTTGCTCGACGCGCAGCAGTTCTTCCTTGATGGTCGACATCAGCTCTTCGGCGGCGTCCAGCGCCGGTTGGTATTGCCCGAGGAACATCGCCGAGTAGAGTGTGAAGTGGTAGTTGTGGCATCGATACAGGGTGTAGAAGTTGAGCGGCCCTTCCCGCTCCAGGAATTTTCGGTCGGCCAGGATCGCTTGGCTATTGGTGTTCATGGCCCCACGGTAATCGCCGCAGAGCACGTCGATGTGCGACGGCATGTGGCGCAGGTGCCCGGCGTCCGGCACCAGGTCGCGCAGGATATCGGCGGCGCGCAACGCTCGTTCGGGATGCGGTGACATTTCCAGGGTGTGGACGTACATGTGCAGCACGCCGGGGTGCGGCGTACCGCCCAGTGCCTGCTCCAGCACAGCCAGCGCTTCCAGGGTGTCGGCGCCCGGCGCGGGCTCACCGGTTGTCAGATCCCACAACAGCCAGGGTGTGCGGTCAATCAAGGCTTCGGCAAACAGCGCCGCCACATCGGGATCGTCGGGAAAGGCTTTATAGACATCGCGCATCGACGCCGCATAGGCATCGTTCCAGGTGAATAGTTGTTCAACACTGTCGGCAGCGTCGGCCTGATAGCGTTGCTCAAGCGCCCGGATCAGCGCTTGTTCCACCGGTTTGGCACTGTCGCAATGCGCCAGCGCAGTACGCGTCGCCAGTCGGGCCTGGGCGACGGCGTCTTTCAACTCCTGTTCGATAAACGCGTCCCAGCGCTTGTTGTAGTTGGGGCCGCTGGCATAGGCGATTCCCCAGTAGGCCATCGCGCAATCGTGGTCGTGTTCGATCGCCTTGCGGAAACAGCGGATGGACTCATCGTGGTTGTAGCCGTAGCACCACAATAATCCGCGGTCGAACCAAAGCTGAGCCTGTGGCGAATGAGTCGTTACGGGGCGGCTGTAAATGCCCAAATCGTAATAGTCGTGCATCGGTTTACCCTCTCGATCAGAGCCTGGAACCTCGCAGAAAATGCCTCACGGCCTGACTTGCCGGAGACCGTCGATAGTTCGGGAGATCCAGCATACCCCGGCTGTTCCGGCCGGGCGGTGCAGCCGACGACAGGCTGGCGCCATGGAATTTTTAGGACATTACTCACCTGTCCCCCCTGTAGGAGCCGGCTTGCTGGCGATGGTGTGTCAGTCGACAATTCTTTAGCTGACACTCCATCGCCAGCAAGCCGGCTCCTACAGTTGGGTGTGGTGTCTGGCCGGTCTGCCCTTGAGCAGGCATGCGCTCAGACGCCCTTTCGCATCATTGGCAAACCATTGCCGGCGTCGATAGTCACCATCAACTCAATGAAGTTCTCTTAAAAATTGTGCGGCGTACCATCAGCTCCATACCAAACAACTACACCCCGGAGCACACCACCATGAAACGCCAACTCTTCCTCAGCATCGCTTTCTCGGTTTTTGCAGTTAACGCTTTCGCCGCTTCTTCTGCTCACCCGGTTGTCGCTGAAGGCGGCTCGGATCGTCTGATCGAGAATCGTGTGGCCGAAGGTGGCTCCGACCGTCTGATCGAAAACCGCGTCGCCGAAGGTGGTTCCGACCGTCTGATCGAGAATCGCGTTGCCGAAGGTGGCTCCGACCGTCTGATCGAAAACCGCGTTGCCGAAGGTGGTTCCGACCGTCTGATCGAAAACCGCGTTGCCGAAGGTGGTTCCGACCGTCTGATCGAAAACCGCGTTGCCGAAGGTGGTTCCGACCGTCTGATCGAAAGCCGCGCCGTATGAATGAATAACCCTACCGCGGTACTCAAAAAGAAGCCCGGCCTGACCCGCCGGGCTTTTTCGTGCACAAATAAAATCAGCTCCCCCTTAATGCCACTGGCACACCTGTGATACATAGCTCCTGATTGCGAGTCCCGTATCCAATGAGGTTGCCCATGTTTTGCTCCCCACGCCTGCTGCTGACCTGCGCCCTGTCCGGTTTACTCGCTTGCGGCGCACAAGCCGGCACGCCCTCTCCGGTGCCCGCCAGTTTGCAACCGCTGCTGGTGACGATAAACGAACGCCTGAACATTGCTGATCAGGTGGCGCTGACCAAATGGGACAGCAACAAACCGATCCAGGACAGCGCCCGGGAAGCACAAGTCATCGCCAACGCCAGGAATCAAGCGGTTACCCGCAAACTCAACCCGGACGAAATCGCCGAGTTGATCGCCGCACAGATCGAAGCCAACAAGCTGGTGCAATACGGACTGCTCGCGCAATGGCAAGCGGCAGGCAACGCGCCTGATGTGCCGCGGCCGGACCTTGCCAATCAAATCCGGCCACAGCTGGATGAGCTGCAAAACCGCCTGTTGCAGCACTACGCCGATTTCGCGCCCTATCGCAAAGACCCGAACTGCGCCCAGTGGCTGGCCAAAGAGCGGTCGGCGCTGATCAAGGATGGCCTGCATGGCCAGGCATTGATCCGCGCCACCGGGGATTTGTGCATCATCGGTCAATGAGTCACCTGCCGTCTGCCAGTGCACTCAAGGCTGGCGACTGCTGACACTCTGCGCGCCCTTCTCGAACATCGCTTCGAAACGAGGCTTGTTGGCGGCGTAATAAGCGGCGACGGCCTGGTCGGAAGAGCTTTGGCGCGCCTGCATCATCAACGCTTCGAGATCAGCCTGAGGGATCGAATAGTGGGCGAAGAAGTACGCCACTTCCGGATACTCCTGGCTGAAGCCCTTGCGCGCCATGGCGTGAATCTGCTCGGCGCCGCCAAAGATCTTCTTGGGATCATCCAGATAGCGCAGCGGATATTTGGAGAACATCCAGTGTGGACTCCAGGCATTCACCAAGGACCATTTGCCGCGTTTGAGGTTACGGTCCAACTCGTTGAGCATGCCGGACTCCGATGAGGCCACCAGTTTGTAACCGTCGAGCTTGTACTCCTCGATGGCCTTGACCGTGAGCTTGTACTGGCCGTTGCCGACCTCGGACGTGAGGATCTTGCCGTCGAGCTTTTCCCTGACCTGCGGTTTGTTCAGGTCCTCTACGCTCGCCACTTCGCTGATCGGCACCGAGGTCGGCACCGTCATGCCGATACGTCCTTCATAGAGCACGCCGAGGTCTTCGAGCCGATCCTTGTATTTGTCGTAGAACGCCTTGTGGGTACTCGGCAGCCAGACCATCGGGATGAGGTCGATATTGCCGTTGGCCAAGGCCTGGAACTGAATGCCGATGTCGGCCATCACCAGTTTCACCGGTTGTTTTAAATGTTCCTGCAACGCGGTGGTGGCGAGCTTGACGGTGATTTCGGTGTCGGACCAGTTGACCCAGCCAATGCGCACGGGTTGCTGTTCCGCCGCCTGAGTCAGTGCCGCGTGGGTTCCAAGCGCCAGTCCGAACAGGCAGGCACAGGCTGTTTTTCGATACGAATGAGCGTTCATCAGGCGTCTTCCTATTTTACGGTGATAGGCAGGTTGTCTTCATTTGAACGGCCTTACGGTCGTGAACAGTGCAGTCTTCGCTGCTTCGAATTCGGGCAGCACAGCCCTTCTCCACCGAATCCCTCGCAATCCCTTTTCACATCGTGCCGGGCACGACTGTCGCTCCGCTGCACCCTTTCGAGCCTGATCTTATCGGTGACTTTTATGTTGCGCAAGAAAAATGTACACGTGTGTCATGAACAATTGACACCTATGTACATTTATCCTAATTTCAAGTCGCCGAGCCTGATGAAGCCCACTTTGGAGCGCACCACGATGTCCAGCGATCCCTTGCTGCAACCCTACAAGATCAAGCACCTGACCCTCAGAAACCGGATCATGACCACGGCGCACGAGCCGGCCTACCCTATCGACGGCATGCCCCAGGCGCTCTATCGCGCCTACCACGTCGAGCGCGCCAAGGCCGGGGTTGCCCTGACCATGACGGCGGGCTCGGCGGCGGTCTCCCGGGACAGCCCGCCAGTGTTCAACAACGTGCTGGCCTACAAGGACGAAGTGGTCGGTTGGCTCAAGGACCTGACCGATGAATGCCACGAACATGGCGCCGCCGTCATGATCCAGTTGACCCACCTGGGCCGGCGCACTCGCTGGGACAAGGCCGACTGGCTGCCCGTGGTCTCGCCTTCGCACCGTCGCGAAGCGTCGCACCGCTCGTTCCCCAAGAAGATGGAAGACTGGGACATCGAGCGGATCATCAAGGACTACGTGGACGCGGCCGAACGCATGCAGGCCGCCGGCATGGACGGCCTCGAATTGCAGGCCTACGGGCATTTGATGGATCAGTTCTGGTCGCCGCTGACCAACGATCTCGACGGCCCTTATGGCGGCTCGCTGGAAAACCGCATGCGCTTTACCTTCGACATCCTGCGCGGGATTCGCCAGCGCGTCGGCGAAGATTTCCTGCTGGGTGTGCGCTACACCGGCGACGAAACGCTGCCGGGCGGCTTCAACGCCAGTGAAGGGATGCAGGTGTCCCACATGCTCAAGGACAGCGGGCTGGTCGATTTCCTCAACGTGGTGCGCGGCCATATCGACACCGACGCGGGCCTGACTGATGTCATCCCGATCCAGGGCATGCGCAACTCACCGCACCTTGATTTCGCCGGTGAGATCCGCGCCTCGACGGGTTTCCCGACCTTCCACGCGGCGAAGATTCCCGACGTCGCCACGGCGCGCTACGCGATTGCCTCGGGCAAGGTCGACATGGTGGGCATGACCCGTGCGCACATGACCGATCCGCATATCGTGCGCAAGATCATCGAGAAGCGCGAAGAAGACATCCGCCCTTGCGTGGGCGCGAACTATTGCCTGGACCGGATCTACCAGGGCGGCGCCGCCTACTGCATTCACAACGCGGCGACCGGTCGCGAAACCACCATGCCCCACGAGATTCCCAAGGCGGCGCACCAACGCAAAGTGCTGATCATCGGCACCGGCCCCGCCGGGCTGGAAGCGGCGCGTGTCGCGGGCGAACGTGGCCATGACGTCACCGTGCTGGAGGCGGCGGACCGGCCCGGCGGGCAGATCCGGCTGACGTCCCTGAACGAACGCCGCCGCGAAATGATCGGCATCATCGACTGGCGAATGGCGCAGTGCGAGCGCCTTGGCGTGAAGTTTCACTTCAACACCTGGGCGGAAGCCGACACCGTGTTGGCCCACGAGCCGGACGTGGTCATCGTCGCGACCGGAGGCCTGCCCGACACCGAGGTGCTTGCCCGAGGCAACGAACTGGTGGTGTCGACCTGGGACATTATTTCCGGCGACATCAAACCTGGCCGCAACGTGCTGATTTTCGATGATGCAGGCGACCATGCCGCCTTGCAGGCTGCCGAAGTCATCGCACAAAGCGGCGCGACCGTGGAGATCGTCACGCCCGACCGTGCATTTGCGCCGGAAGTGATGGCGATGAACCTGGTGCCCTACATGCGCAGCCTGCAAGACCTCGACGTCACTTTTACCGTCACGTACCGCGTCGAGTCGGTGGAAAAGCGCGATGGCAAGCTGGTCGCGACCTTCGGCAGCGACTACGGCAAGGTCAACAAGCAACGTGTCGTCGATCAGGTCGTGGTCAACCACGGCACGCTGCCGCTGGACGACCTGTATTTCGATCTTCGCCCTCACTCCAGCAATGGCGGCGCGGTGGAACAGCACGACCTGATTGCCGGTCACGCGCAGCACATCGTCACCAACCCTCAAGGGCGTTTCCAGCTGTTCAGGATCGGTGACGCCGTGGCGGCCCGCAACACGCATGCGGCGATCTACGATGCCTTGCGGTTGGTGAAGGAAATCTGAGCCCCGCCAAACATCAATCGAGGGAGCTTTTGCTCCCTCTTTTTTTACATCCCGCGTCGGGCGACAGCCGCACCGGCCTGTACAGCCTGGCCCACGATGGCGTCGATATGTTGATCAGCCATCGACTGCAACGCCGCTGCCGTCACACCGCGATAAGCCATGAGGGCGTCGATCATTTGCAGGGGATCGCGGCTGGCCAGTAGCTGACCGCCACCCACCACCACGCCGTGCGCGGCACGTTGTGCGATCGCCTCGGGAATCCCCGCGACCACCGCCGATTCAACCAGCGCCCTGTAAAGCATGGCCGGGAAAGCGGGTCCGGTGCCGGACAGTGCACTGAGGTAATCGATGCAATCCTCATTGGGCACTTCGTCCGCCGAACCGACGCATTCAAAAAATCGTTGCACCCACTCGCGGTCCTGTTCGCTCAACTCACCGGCGTTGTACCAAGGGGTGAATGACTGACGGATTTCCACGGCCGCATTCGGCATGGCCCGCACCACGACCTGCGCACCGGTGGCGGCGCTGATGGTCGCCGCCGGAACACCGGCCATCAGTGAAATCACCCGTTTGCCCCGGGCGTCGATCTGCAGTTCACGAAATTGCTCCGGGCGGATCGACAACACCACGACGTCGCTAAGCTCAACCAACGCCTGGTTATCCGCCAGTACCCGCACGTCTGGCCCGAACGTGCTGCTGCCGGAACGGTTCGAAATCAGCAGGCAATCGGCAGCGATGAAGCCGCTTTCCAGCACCGCATCAGCGATTGCACGGCCCAACCAGCCGGTGCCGCCGATGATGCCCAGGGTTCTATTCGGCATCGGGCGTCGCCTCCTCGAAGGTGTCGACCAGCGACACGAAAACACCCGGCTCTTTTTCCGCGTAGCCGAACTTGCCAAAAAAACGGTCGAGCTCGCGACGCTTCGGTGCCTTGCCGGTAAACACCGTGACGTACTGCGGAATGCGCCGGAAACGCACGACGATGTCCTCAGTGGTTTTCATCGAGATGTAGCCGATCTGCGTCAGGTAGATCGTCCTGGCCCGCGCATCGGCGGCGTCGGTCTCGTAGCCGAATCGGCGAAACATGCCGGCCAGGGCATTGATCCGCGCCTCGTCAGCCGCGGCGATTTCGTCGGCCACCTCGGCGGACTGCAACGCCCAACTGCGCACGGCAAACTCGAACTGCGAGTCGAACAGCTCGGGGTTCACCCAGCATTCGAAAACGTTGAGGATGGCTTCGGAAATGCTTTCGGCGTAACTCTCGCACTGGCTGATCAGCCCGCCGGTGTTCTTGTCGCGCCAGCGGGTCAGGAGCGCCGCCAGCAGTTGCTCGCGATCCTCATAGAACCAATAGAAACTGGTGCGCGACAAGTTCAGCCGCTTGGCCAGCGGCATCACGCGCACCGCGTCCACGCCGGATTCCTTGAGGGCATCGTAGGCGGCGTCCAGCCAGCCATTGACCGAGCCGCGCCAGCCGGCGTCCTGTGCCTTGGTCCGTGTCTTTCCTGTCTGCGACATCCTCGGGTACCACCGTGTTCTGAAAATGTCGCTCCACTCTACGCTGCACGCCCTCGTGCGTACACAAAATGTACATCGACGTACATTTCAACGACGCATTCGATTACTTCGGCTGAAACGTCTGCAAGTACGCCAGCACATCCTCGATCTTCTGCGGATCGCTGAGCCCCCAGAAAATCATCCGGGTGCCGGGCACCACTTTCTTCGGCGCTTCGAGGTAAGCCGTCAGTGTCTCGCGCGTCCAGACAATGCCGGCGGATTTCATCGCGTCGGAGTACTGGTAGTCCGTCACGCTTCCCGAGGGACGGCCGAAAATGCCGTTGAGTTGCGGGCCGAAGCCGCCCCGCGCCGACTCGCCCACTTGATGGCAGCCGCCGCAGATCCGCGTGAACAGTTTCGCCCCGGCCTCAGCATCCCCCGCCGCTGCCGCCGGCGTGCAAAATGCCCCTGCGGTCAGTGAAAGGACGAAGGTGAGGGTTACAGCTTTCATCATGTTCGGTTCCAGTGAAGTCCATCGGCGCACCCGGTGCATTTTCGCGCCTACCTTACCCGATTACCGCCACCCGACGTGCGCCGGTCGCTCAAGCGTCGGCCTGGGCGCGAATCTCCTAAAATGAATCGTGAGACTTGAACGGTTGCCAGCCCCTGGCAACACCGTCGTGAAAGGAGGTGTTCGAGATGCAACTCATCACGCAGAAAATCGACAAGCCGCAAGACACGAATTTCATTCTGGGCCAGACCCACTTCATCAAATCCGTCGAGGACATTCACGAAGCGTTGATCAACGCAGTGCCGGGCATCCGTTTCGGCGTGGCTTTTTGCGAAGCCTCGGGCAAATGCCTGGTGCGCTGGTCCGGCACCGATCCCGCCATGATCGAACTGGCCCAGAGCAATGCCCAAGCCATCGGCGCCGGGCACAGCTTCATCATCTTCCTGGGTGACGGCTTCTACCCGCTGAACATATTGAACACGGTCAAGACGGTTCCAGAGGTGTGCCGGATCTTTTGCGCAACCGCCAACCCCACTGAAGTGGTGCTCGCCGAGACAGCACAGGGACGCGCGATTCTGGGTGTAGTCGATGGCTTCTGCGCCAAGGAAATTGAAGGTGACGAAGACATTCTGTGGCGCAAAAACCTGTTGCGGCAGATTGGCTACAAGCTGTGAATTTAGCGGCTCATAAGGACTTGCAGTTTTCAACAGTAGGCTAAGCTTGGATCAGCTTATTGCTCACGATGCTCGATTCTGCAGGGTTTTGGTTGTTCTGGAGAGCGTCTGCAACAGCTATCTCAGACAGGCCCAACCCTTTCACGCAGGATTGACGTGATGACCGAGCCCCTCCTCAGCTTTGATGCACTCAAGCGCGCGGCTGCCGCTGGCGAAATCGATACCGTATTGGTCTGCATGGTCGACATGCAGGGACGCCTGGTCGGCAAGCGCTTCCAGGTCGAGTTTTTTATCGACAGCGGCCACGAAGAAACCCACTGCTGCAATTACCTGCTGGCCGACGACATCGACATGGAACCGGTGCCGGGTTACGCCGCAGCCAGTTGGAGCAAAGGCTATGGCGACTTCGTCCTGAAACCGGACATGTCCACGCTGCGGCGCGTGCCCTGGCTGGAATGCACGGCGCTGGTGCTCTGCGATGTGCTCGATCATCACCATCGCAAGGACTTGCCCCACAGCCCGCGGGCAATTCTGAAAAAACAGGTCGAACGCCTGCGTGAACGGGGCTACACCGGCATGTTCGCTTCGGAACTGGAGTTCTACCTGTTCGATGAGAGCTACGAGGCGATCCACCAGCGCAACTATCACCAACCGAAAACCGCCGGGCATTACATCGAGGATTACAACATCCTCCAGACCACCCGCGAGGAACCGGTGCTGCGGGCGATTCGCAAGCATCTGCAAGCGTCGGGCATTCCCGTGGAGAACTCCAAGGGTGAATGGGGCCCCGGCCAGGAAGAAATCAACATTCGTTACGCCGATGCCCTGACCATGGCCGACCACCACGTCATCATCAAGCACGCCTGCAAAGAGATCGCGCAGCTGCAAGGCAAGGCGATCACGTTCATGGCCAAGTGGCGTTATGACGCCGCCGGGTCCAGCAGCCATATCCATAATTCGCTGTGGGACAAGAACGCTAAAAAACCGATGTTCTTCGACGCCAAGGCAGAATTCGGCATGTCGAAACTGATGCGTCAGTGGGTAGCCGGGCAGCTCAAATACGCCAACGACATCACCTGCTTTCTGGCGCCCTACATCAACTCGTACAAGCGCTTCCAGGCCGGCACTTTCGCGCCGACACGGGCGGTGTGGAGCCGCGACAATCGCACCGCCGGCTTTCGCTTGTGTGCCGAAGGCAGCAAATCCATCCGCATCGAATGCCGCATCGGCGGCGCCGACCTCAACCCTTATCTGGCCTTCGCCGCGCTGATCGCGGCGGGCCTGGCCGGGATCGACGAGAAGCTCGAACTCGCCGCGCCGTTCGAGGGCGATGCCTACCTCGATGAGCATTTGCCGGAAGTCTCGAAAACCCTGCGCGATGCCTGCTCCGCCCTCAAGGGGTCGAGCATGTTGCGCGAGGCGTTCGGCGATGAGGTGGTCGATCACTACGTGCACACCGCCGAGTGGGAGCAGAAAGAGTACGACCGGCGGATCACCGACTGGGAACTGCAGCGCGGCTTCGAGCGCTATTGAGCACACCATGACTGCGAAGATTCAGCTTATTTCTCCGGTCGATGGCCGGGTGTACGTCGAGCGCCAACAAATAGATACGGCCCGGCTCCTTCAGGCGCTTGAGGCGGCTGCAACTGCCCAGGCGCAATGGAAGCGCCGACCACTGAGCGAGCGCGCAACTTTTTGCAGTGCCGCTGTGGACGCGATGCTCGCCATGAAAGATGAAATCGTGCCGGAGCTGGCCTGGCAAATGGGTCGACCGGTGCGTTATGGCGCTGGCGAGCTGCGCGGTTTCGAAGAGCGGGCCCGGCACATGATCGCTATTGCGCCCGAAGCGCTTGCAGCCGTTGAGCCCGCACCAGTCGCGGGTTTTCGGCGTTACATCAAACGCGAGCCGCTAGGTACGGTGCTCGTGATCGCCCCGTGGAATTACCCCTATCTGACCGCCGTCAACACGATTATTCCGGCGTTGATGGCGGGCAACAGCGTGATCCTCAAACACGCCTCGCAAACCCTGCTGGTCGGCGAGCGTTTCGCTGAAGCTTTTCGCCGGGCCAATCTGCCTGAAGGGTTGTTCCAGAACCTGCTGCTCAGTCATGCCAGTACCGCAGTAGCCATCGTCACCGGCGACGTACAACAGGTGAACTTCACGGGTTCGGTGGACGCTGGCCTGCAAGTCCAACAAGCAGCCATCACGGATTTCATCGGCATGGGCCTGGAGCTCGGCGGCAAAGACCCGGCCTACGTTCGCGCCGACGCCAATCTCGAATACGCCGTGGAAAACCTGGTGGACGGCAGCTTCTTCAACTCCGGGCAAAGCTGCTGCGCGGTCGAGCGCATCTATGTGGACCAGAAAATCTATCCCGCCTTCGTCGAGCGCTTCGCCGATCTGACTCGCCAGTACGTGTTGGGCAACCCGCTGGACGAAGCCACCACGCTGGGTCCGATGGTCTCGCCGGCCGCCGCAGACTTTGTTCGCGGACAGATTGCCGACGCGCTGGCCGAGGGCGCCAAGGCACTGATCGATCCGAAGGCGTTTCCCGCCGACGCACCAGGCAGCGCCTATATGGCGCCGCAGGTACTGGTGGACGTCACTCATGAAATGTCGGTGATGCGCGACGAAAGCTTCGGCCCTGTGGTCGGCATCATGCCGGTGACTGGCGACGAAGAAGCCATCGCCTTGATGAACGACAGTGAGTTCGGACTCAGCGCGTCGATCTGGACCGAGGACCTCGCCGCCGCCGAACGCCTCGGCAACGAGATCGCCACCGGCACCGTATTCATGAACCGCTGCGATTACCTCGACCCGGCGCTGGCCTGGACCGGAGTCAAGAACAGCGGACGCGGCGTCACCCTGTCGCGCCTGGGCTACGAGCACCTGACCCGCGCCAAATCCTTTCATCTGCGCCACGAGGTGTAGGCCATGAACCTGACTGGAAACTGGAACTACCCCACCAGCATTCGCTTCGGTGTCGGGCGCATCGCCGAGCTGGCCGAGATCTGCCGCAGCCAGGGTATCCAACGCCCGTTGCTGGTCACCGACAGCGGCCTGGGGCGTGCGGCGATCACCACGGCGGCGGTGGATGCGTTGCGCGCCGCCGGCCTTGGCGTCGCGCTGTTTTGTGACCTCAAGCCCAATCCGGTCGAGGCCAACCTGGCCGGAGGGCTCGAAGCCTGGCGCACCGGCCAGCACGATGGCGTGGTCGCCTTCGGCGGTGGCAGCGGCCTGGACATGGGCAAGCTCATCGCGTTCATGAGCGGCCAGACCCGACCGGTGTGGGATTTTGAAGACATCGGCGACTATTGGACCCGAGCCGACGACAGCCACATCGCCCCGGTGATTGCCGTGCCAACTACCGCAGGCACTGGCTCTGAAGTTGGCCGTGCGGCAGTGATCATCGACGAGCGCACGCACACCAAACGCATCATCTTCCACCCGAAAATGATGCCGCGCGTGGTCATCAGCGATCCGGCACTCACCGTGGGCATGCCGGCAAAAGTCACCGCCGGCACCGGCATGGATGCGTTCGCCCATTGCCTGGAGGCGTACTGCGCTCCCGGATTTCACCCGCTGGCCGACGGCATTGCGGTGGAAGGCATGCGCCTGGTGGCCAACGCGCTGGTGCGCGCCGTCCATACACCTTCGGACCTTGAAGCGCGCGCACACATGCTCGCCGCCGCCGCGATGGGCGCCACCGCGTTCCAGAAAGGCCTCGGTGGAATGCACGCGCTCTCGCATCCGGTGGGCGCGCTGTACGACACCCATCACGGCATGACCAATGCCACGTTCATGCCGTATGTGTTGCAGTTCAATCGTCCGGCCATCGAGGAACGCATCATCCGCCTCGCGGCTTATCTGCGCCTGCCCTCCCCCGGCTTCGACAGTTTTCTGGCCTTCGTGCTCAAGCTGCGCAAAGACATCGGCGTGCCGCATACGCTGGTTGAGTTGGGCGTGGATGACCGGCAGGCCGACCTGATCGCGGACATGGCGATTGTCGATCCCTCGGCCAGCGGCAATCCCCTGCCATTGACCAAGATCGGTGTGGCCAGCATTTTCGACGCGGCTTATCACGGCCGCGTTTAGATCCAGAGCAGTATCGGTTGGAAAAAGGAGCAGTACGACAAGGTGTTGAAGGCCAGCCCATTGCGCACACGCCAATGGATTGAATCAAAACCTGATGGGGTACACAGCATGAACCCAGCAAGCCAGCCCGGCACCGACGCGCACGACGAGGACGTCAAGGTGCTGCACAGCATGGGCTACGCCCAGCAACTCTCGCGACGAATGGGCGTTTTCTCCAACTTCGCGATTTCCTTTTCGATCATCTGCATCCTTTCAGGCGGCATCAACTCACTGGCCCAGGGCACCTCGGGCGCAGGGGGTGCGGCGATTGGCATCGGCTGGCCCATCGGTTGCCTGATCTCCGGGGTGTTTGCGCTGGCCATGGCGCAGATTTCTTCGGCCTACCCCACCGCTGGCGGTCTCTATCACTGGGGCTCGATACTCGGCAACCGCTTCACTGGCTGGCTGACGGCCTGGTTCAATCTGCTGGGACTGGTCACGGTGCTCGGCGCGATCAACGTCGGCACCTATTACTTCTTTTTCGGGGCCTTCGGACCGGCGCTGGGAATGGAAGACACCACCACCGTGAGGGTGATTTTCCTGGCGATCCTGACCGGCATCCAGGCCTTGTGCAACCATCTTGGCATCGGCCTGACCGCGAAACTCACCGACTTCTCGGGCTACCTGATTTTCGCCACGGCGCTCGCGCTGACCATCGTCTGCCTGATCTCCGCACCCAGCTATGAGTTCGCCCGGTTGTGGACTTTCGGCAACTATTCCGGTGAAGCCGGCGGCAGTGTCTGGCCACAGGTGTCGAACAGCTGGGTGTTCATGCTCGGCCTGCTGTTGCCGATCTACACCATCACCGGTTATGACGCCTCGGCGCACACCTCCGAAGAGACCCGCAATGCCGCGATGTCGGTGCCACGCGGCATGGTCATGTCCGTGATCTGGTCGTTGCTGTTCGGTTGGGTGATGCTCTGTTCGTTCGTGCTGATGCTGCCGAACATGGACGAAGCGGCGAAACAAGGCTGGAACGTGTTCTTCTGGGGCATGAACGCCCAGGTGAGCCCTAACGTGAAATTCGCGCTGTACGTGGCGATTTTCATCTCGCAGTTTCTCTGCGGGCTGGCGACCGTGACCTCGGTGTCGCGCATGATCTTCGCGTTCTCCCGCGACGGTGGCCTGCCCTGCTCGAAAGCACTGGCCTCGGTCTCGCCGAAATATCGCAGCCCGGTGGCAGCCATCTGGACCGGCGCGACCCTGGCGGTCTTGTTCGACTGGGGCTCGTCGGTGATCTCGATCGGGGCAACGCCGGTCTACACCATCGTGGTCTCCTGCACGGTGATCTTCCTGTTTTTCTCTTTCATCATTCCCATCGTGCTGGGCCTGTTCGCCTACGGAACCTCGAAGTGGCCAACCATGGGGCCGTGGAACATGGGGCACGCTTTTTACTCCTTGTTCGCCGTGCTCTCGGTGCTCTCGATGGTGGTGATCTTCATCATCGGCATCCAGCCACCGAACGATTGGGCGCTGTACATCACCATCGGCTTCCTGGTGCTGACGGCCATCGTCTGGTTCGGTTTTGAAGCGCGGCGCTTTCAGGGGCCGCCGATGGGTGATTTGATCATCAAGCGCCAGGCGGAAATCGCGGCGGCGGAGGCGGCGCTGAACAAGCAGGCGTGAAGGCTTTACCTGCAGGAGCGAGCCGGTCTCGCTCCTAAAGGGGTTCCTGGTGTTCGATTTGTATCAGTGTGTATTTTTGCGGGGTGATCTTACACGGCGATACACAAGCGCCGGTTCAAGACACATCCGCATTACATGGAAGTGGAAAAGTGGGCCACATCGGAAATTCAGATGTTTTCCGATGAACAGCGATTTAGAAGCGCCCACCAACCTCAGCAGGAACCGCCATGATCAATCAAATCGACACCGTGCTTTACACCGGCAAGACCCACACAACCGGAGGCCGCAATGGCGAGTCGCGCAGCGACGATGGCCGTCTGGACGTCAAGCTTAGCGCCCCTGGCTCTTCCGGCAGCGGTACCAACCCTGAACAACTGCTGGGCGCTGGTTGGTCGGCCTGCTTCATCGGCGCCATTGGCAAGGCAGCCATCGCGTTGAAAGTGACCTTGCCGACTGACGTGTCTGTCGATACCGAAATAGACCTGGGCAAGACCGAAAACGCCTTTTTCCTGCAGGCGCGCCTCAACGTCAGCCTTCCCGGCCTGGACCCGGCAGTTGCACGGTCGGTGGTGGATGCCGCGCACCAGACCTGCCCGTATTCGAAGGCGACCCGTGGCAACATCGATGTCGTGATCAACCTGATCTGACCGGGACGACAAGCGCGGCCTGCCATTGCGGCAGGCTGCACTGGCGATCGCTTACTGAACGTTTTTCAGCTTGATCACATCACCGGAAACCTTGGTGGTGTAACCGCTCAGGACCCAGGCCCAGAACCAGTTTTCCTGCACTTGGGTGTTGATCAGTGCATCGCCGCCCTTGGCCTTGATCGCCGCGTCTTGCGCGCGAACAAAACGGCTGTTCTGGCGAATCGGGATGACGCCGAACAGCATCAGCCCCGTGGCGCTCGCTTCACTGTGGCCAACCACCGTGTATTGGCTTGCATCGTATTGCTGAGTCTTCATCGGGGCGCCGGTGCAACCCGCCAGAACCAGGCCGAACAGGGTAACGGCAACAACTTTGCTGAGGTGATTCACTGAATGACTCCTTGGGTAAACGCCCGGGATCCGTCTCTCGGGCGGCGCACACTCTACCGAAAATGATGGCCAATTAGTATCAGTCCGCCCTCCACGGCAAACCTGGCGCCTACGGTCGCGGGGTGTTCGGGATGACGGGTTCACCCAAAACCTGTAGGAGCCGGCTTGCTGGCGATGGCGATTTCACGGACGCCATCGCCGGCAAGCCTGGCTCCTACGGATTCGAGCGTGTTGGGGATTGTAGGTTCACGCCACACCTGTAGGAGCCGGCTTGCTGGCGATGGCGA
>NZ_JACVBM010000034.1:0-43439 GCF_014852385.1 Pseudomonas sp. PDM03
GTCGCCGCACCGCTCGCTCCTACAGGTTCTGCGCCTGCCTTTGTAGGAGCGAGCGGTGCGGCGACCCGACTTGCCCGCGAAGGCGTCCGAGCGGGCGGCAGCTTAATCCCTGACACTCTGAGGTCAAGTACTCAAATACCGCCCGATCAACGCAATCCCGCTGGCCAGCACCAACCAGGTCACCAGCCGCACAAACGCCTCGCGGGACAATCGCATGGTCAACCGCCGGCCGACCCACAACCCCAGCGCCATGGCCGGCAACAAACACAGCGCCAGTACCAACAAGGGTAGCTCGGCATACACACCCGCGACAGCAAACAGGCTCAGGCGCACCACGGTGCTGCAACTGATCAGCGCACTCTGGGTCGCCCGCCCCGCGTCTTTCGGCAACCGACTGTTCAAATAGATCGCATATAAAAAGCCGCCACTGCCAAACAACGCCCCGAACATCCCGCCCACCGTGCCCATCGGCACTGCCCAGACGGCAGACAACTGCGTCGGCCGGGTTTTGACCCACAGGCTGTAAACCGCATAGACGCTGATAAACAGCCCCATCAACAGCAGCAACACGTCGGATTTCAGGTTCAGCAGAAAGATGACCCCCAGCGTGCAACCCACCGCCATGCACGGCAACAGCCGCAGCAACTCAGGCCTGGCCACATCCCGCCGCGAGGGCAGCAGATTGCCGAACGCCGCGACGAAATCCAGCAGCACCAGCAACGGCACGATCTTCGACAGCGGCATGAACACAATCAGAATCGGCCCCGCCACCAACGCAGTGCCGAACCCGGCGATGCCAAACACGATGTAAGCCAGGGCGATGGCCAGGCCGATCACCAGCCAATCCGTCGCGCCGAATGGCCATTGGTGTAACAACTCCAGCACGTTCATCTGCACGCCTTTATCAAATACCTGTGATGACTTTAGCCAGCGCCGAGCCTTGCGACTAATATCTTCAAAGCCGACCTCTCATCTCAAAAAGGCATGACTCGTGCTTTCAACCCGTCAATTGCGTTACTTCGTGGAAATCGCCGAGTGCGGCAGCTTCAGTGCAGCCGCTGAGCGTTTGTTTGTTGCGCAGTCAGCCTTGAGCCGGCAGATCAAGGACATGGAAACCCGCCTGCAAACCCCGCTGTTCGAACGCACGGCGCGCCAGCCGCGACTGACCGCCGCTGGCGAGGCGTTCTTGCCGCGCGCCAGAAACCTGCTGAACGAGCTGACCAAGGCCAGTGAAATGGCCACCCAAGTGGGCAACGGGCAACTGGGAACCTTGCGCCTGAGTCACTCCAGCACCGTGCCCATGAGTGGTCGCCTGCTACGGGGTATCAGTACTTATCTGGACCAGCAGGCCGGCGTGTCCATGGAGATCGTCAAGCTGTCTTCCGAAGCGCAACTTGAAGCGTTGGTCGACAATCGACTTGATGTCGGGCTGCTGCGCCTGCCGGTGTTGCGCCAACGTGAAGGCGTGCAGATTGTTCCTTTGTATAGCGAACGATTGCTGCTGGCCGTTCCACCCAATCATCGGCTGGTTGTGGATAAGTCCGCTCAGGGCATCGATCTGGCGCAGTTGAAGGATGAAGCCTTTATCTCCATCCCTCACCCGCAGCGCGGCGGTTTGAGTTATCTGTCCGCCGAGTTGTGTATGCGCCAGGGATTTTTCCCGAAGGCGGCGCGGGTGGTCTCGCGCAAAACCACGCAACTGCAATTGATCCAAGCCGGATTCGGCATCGCGCTGCTGCCGGAGTCGATGCAGGACATCGCGCCACCCGACATTCATTTCCTGCCCCTGGCCGACCCGGATTGCCACAGCACCGTCGCCCTCGCCTGCCGGCAGAATCCCACGGCGCTGATTCAACACTTCATAAATGTCTGCACAGACCATTGTGGGAGCGAGCCTGCTCGCGATAGCGGTTTAGCATTCAATAGCACTGTCGACTGACACACTGCCATCGCGAGCAGGCTCGCTCCTACAGGGGATCGTGCATTCGGTTGGAGAATGCCTTTATCATGCGCCCCATGATTAAAGATCCCTTTGCAAGACTCGGCCTGGACCGTGAAGTCCTGACTGTCAGCCAGCTCAACGGCCGCGCGCGGGTGTTGCTCGAAGACGTGTTCAGCAATATCTGGGTCGAAGGCGAAATCTCCAACCTCGCCCGCCCGGCGTCCGGCCACGTGTATTTCACCCTCAAGGACAGCGGCGCCCAAGTACGTTGCGCGCTGTTTCGGCAGAACGCGGCGCGGGTTCGTCAGGCGCTGAAGGATGGTCTGGCGGTCAAGGTGCGCGGCAAGGTTTCGCTGTTCGAAGGCCGTGGCGACTATCAGCTGATTCTCGACACCGTCGAGCCGGCCGGTGACGGTGCGCTGCGCCTGGCCTTCGATGCCTTGAAGGAAAAACTCAGCGCCGAAGGCCTGTTCAGCGCCGAGCGCAAAGTGCCGCTGCCGGCGCATCCGCAGCGCATCGGCATCATCAGTTCGCCGACCGGCGCAGTGATCCGCGACATCATCAGCGTGTTCCGCCGTCGCGCACCGCAGATCCAACTGACGCTGATCCCCACCGCCGTGCAGGGCCGCGAAGCGACGGCGCAAATTGTCCGCGCACTGAAACTGGCGGACGCCCGTGGTTTCGACGCATTGATCCTGGCCCGTGGCGGCGGCTCGCTGGAAGACCTCTGGTGTTTCAACGAAGAAGCCGTGGCCCGTGCCGTGGATGCATGCGTGACGCCGATTGTCAGCGCCGTCGGCCATGAAACCGATGTATCGATCAGTGATTTCGTGGCCGACGTTCGCGCCCCGACGCCGTCCGCCGCCGCTGAACTCCTGGCGCCGGATTCCAGCGACCTGGTGCGTCGGGTCGAAAGCCTGCACCGCCGCCTGGTGATGCGCATGCGTGACCGCCTGATGCGTGATCGCCTGCGCCTGGAAGGCATCTCTCGTCGCCTGCGCCATCCCGGTGAACGTCTGCGCCAACAGGCGCAACGTCTGGATGATCTGGACATGCGCATGCGCCGCGCCTTCGAGCGCAGCCTCAATACCCGTCGCGAACGGCTGATCCGCCTGGAAACCCGCCTCGCCGGACAACATCCGGGGCGGCAACTGGCGATGTTGCGTCAGCGCCTCGACAGCCTCGCCGAACGCCTGCCCCGGGCCATGCGCGAAGGGCTCAAGTCCCGTCGTCTGCAACTGCAAAGCCAGGTGCAGACCCTGCACGTGGTCAGCCCTTTGGCGACCCTCGGCCGTGGCTACAGCATTTTGCTCGACGAGCGCGGCAACGCGATCCGCAACGCCGCGCAAACCCACAACGGCCAGCGCCTGAAAGCCAAACTGGGTGAAGGCGAGCTGCAAGTGCGGGTCGAAGACAATCACCTGACGCCTGTCACCCTTTCTTTACTGGATTGATCCATGTCGCGTTTTTTAGCTCCACTGCTGATGCTGTGCCTGACCTTCAACGCCCACGCCGACAGCTACATCACCCGCCTGTTGAACAAACCGGTGCCGGGGGGCGTGGCGGTGGTGGATCTGGGCGCGGCGGCCCAGGCGCCAAAAGCCAGCTATCAGGGCAAACCGGTGCTGGTGGTCAAGGAACAGGACAATTGGCTGGCGATTGTCGGTGTGCCGTTGACCGTCAAACCGGGTGCCCAGTCCATCAGCAGCGGTGGCCGCAACCTGAGTTTCACCGTTGGCAACAAGAAGTATCCGGAACAGCGCATCACGTTGAAAAACACTCAACAGGTCAACCCGGACCCGGACAATCTCAAGCGCATCGAGCGCGAACTGGCCGAGCAGATTGCCGCGTACCGCACGTTCAGCCCGAATACGCCGAGCAATCTGCTGCTGGACAAACCGGTCAACGGCCCGCTGTCGAGCAAGTTCGGCGTGCGCCGTTTCTTCAACGGTGAAGAGCGCAATCCCCACTCTGGCCTGGATTTCGCCGTGGGCGCTGGCACGCCGATCAAGACCCCGGCAGCGGGCAAGGTGATTTTGATCGGTAACTACTTCTTTAACGGCAACACGGTGTTTGTCGACCATGGGCAGGGCTTTATCAGCATGTTCTGTCACATGTCGAAGATCGATGTGAAGGTGGGGCAGCAACTGGCTCGTGGTGGCGTGGTTGGCAAGGTCGGTTCGACCGGACGGGCGACCGGGCCGCACATGCACTGGAATGTCAGCCTGAATGATGCGCGGGTGGATCCGGCGATTTTCATTGGTGCGTTTCAACCTTAGATTTTCGGTGAGGTTGATGGCCTCATCGCGAGCAGGCTCGCTCCCACATTTACCGTGTTCACACCGAACAAATGTGGGAGCGAGCGGTGCGACGATTCGACTTGCTCGCGAAGGAGGTATCACTGACGCCGATTATTCCGCGTCCAGGTCCTCTATCCCATGGACCTCTCGATCCGCCAGGCAGTGTTTGACCCACTCCTGCGTCTCCGCTGAAAACCAGCTCAACTCCTCTGCCGTGATCAATTCCCGCGCGCACAACCCAAGCAGGTGCGATCGGGCTTCATGACGCGAAAACCTGAAAACACCAAACGCCCAGTACAGCTCCTTTTGCCCGGCTTTCAGCAGCTCCTCGCTGGCATCTATTCGTTCGTAGGGCGCGTTGCTCTTATCCAGCAACGTTTTTTCGACATCCGACAAAATCCGCTCGCACATCCGCTCATGTGCCACCGGCCGTAACACGCAATACTGCTTCCAGTCAGACTCGTTCATCGCCGACTCCTGAATGCCAGTCGAGGCTTTAAGAATAGCCCGACTGTCAGCGCCCGGTGCTCAAACCATCAATTGCGCATCGCTTGAAGCTCGCGCAAAAAACCAAACAATCACGGGGACTCACAGCAATAAAATCTCGATAAATACGCGCTAGCGAGTATTCCTCTCAATTTTTTTCGACTGCTTGCCATCCTTCACCCTCGCGGTTAGGGTTGAAGACATGAAAACCTCTCACACCCTCATTCAGCTTCGCCAGCACCGCAGCCTGTGCCTCGTCAGCGCACGACTGCCGGGCTGAATCGCGACGCCTCGTTTTACGCTTTTCCCCAAGAACTTTTGATCCACCGGCAGGCCGCCTTTTTTCGGCCCACACAATAAGGATTTCCCGATGAGCATGCTCAAAGACCCGTCTTCGAAATACCGCGCGTTCCCGACCATCGACATTCCGGACCGCACCTGGCCGTCGAAGACCATCACCGCCGCGCCGATCTGGTGCAGCTCCGACCTGCGCGACGGCAACCAGTCGCTGATCGAGCCGATGGACGCGGTCAAGAAGCTGCGTTTCTGGAAAACCCTCGTACAGGTTGGCGTGAAAGAAATCGAAGCGTCCTTCCCGGCTGCGTCGCAAACCGACTTCGACTTCGTGCGTACCCTGATCGAAGGCAACCACATCCCGGACGACACCACCATTCAGGTGCTGACCCAGGGCCGTGAAGACCTGATCGAGCGCACCTTCGAATCCCTGCGCGGGGCGAAGAAAGCCATCGTTCACCTGTACAACGCGACCTCCCCTTCCTTCCGCCGCATTGTCTTCAACCAGGACAAGGACGGGATCAAGGCCATCGCCGTGAACGCCGCCAAGCTGTTCGTCAAATACGCTGCCCAGCAGCCAGACACGCAGTGGACCTTCGAATACTCGCCGGAAACCTTCAGCGCCACCGAGCTGGAATTCGCCAAGGAAGTCTGCGACGCGGTCATCGAAGTCTGGAACCCGACGCCTGAGCACAAGGTGATCCTCAACCTGCCGGCCACCGTCGAATGCGCGACCCCGAACATCTATGCCGACCAGATCGAATGGTTCGGCCGCCACATCAACCGTCGTGACAGCGTGATCATCAGCCTGCACACCCACAACGACCGTGGCACCGGCGTGGCCGCCACCGAACTGGGCCTGATGGCGGGTGCGGACCGTGTCGAAGGCTGCCTGTTCGGCAACGGCGAGCGTACCGGTAACGTCGACCTGGTCACCGTGGCACTGAACCTCTACACCCAGGGCATCCACCCTGAGCTCGATTTCTCGGACATCGACGGCGTGCGCAAAGTCGTCGAAGAATGCAACCAGATCCAGGTGCACCCGCGTCACCCGTACGTCGGCGACCTGGTTCACACCGCGTTCTCCGGCTCCCACCAGGATGCCATCCGCAAGGGCTTCGCCCAGCAAAAACCGGACGCCCTGTGGGAAGTGCCGTACTTGCCGATCGACCCGGCCGACATCGGCCGCAGCTACGAGGCGGTGATCCGCGTCAACAGCCAGTCGGGCAAGGGCGGTATCGCTTACCTGCTGGAACAGGAATACGGCATCAGCTTGCCGCGTCGCATGCAGATCGAGTTCAGCCAGGTCGTACAGCGTGAAACCGATCGCCTGGGCCTCGAAATGACCGCCCAGCAGATCCACGCGTTGCTGCACAGCGAGTATTTGCAGGCCAACACCCCGTACGCGCTGGTCAGCCATCGCCTGCAGGAAGAAAACGGTCACAGCGCCGTGGAAGTGGAAGTCTCCGGCAAGGGCCAGGGCGAAACCAACCTGCACTGGCGCGGCAAAGGCAACGGCGCGCTGGAAGCGCTGGTGGCCGGTCTGCCGATTCCGGTGGAGATCATGGATTACAACGAACACGCAATCGGTGCGGGCACCAACGCCAAGGCCGCGGCCTACATTGAACTGCGTGTGGAAGGCCAACGTGCGGTGCACGGTGTGGGCATCGATGAAAACATCACCACCGCCAGCTTCAAGGCCCTGTTCAGCGCGCTGAACCGCTCGTTGAGCCAGCCGGAAGCGAAAGCGGCGTAAGCCTTCGCTACAATGCAAAAGGCCCCGGGGTGTGAACCTCGGGGCCTTTTTGTTTGCCTGCAATATTTATGTTGTCTGTCCCGGCCCCATCGCCAGCAAGCCGGCTCCTACAGTTGACCGAGTTGTTCTGACCGACGCGGTCCTCTGTAGGAGCCGGCTTGCTGGCGATGGGGTCCTGTCAGGCAGCGAAAATTTCAGGTGAACTCGAACGTATCCGCATCCAGATTCGCCGGAAACCGCGTGCGATAAGCCGCCAGTTCCGCTGCATCCAGAACAACCTGAAACACCCCGTCCGCCTCACCGGCGCTGAGCAATGTCTCGCCCTGAAAATCCAGGACCTGACTGTCGCCGGTGTACGCAAAGCCTTTCCCGTCAGTGCCGATGCGATTCACCGCCGCCACGTAGCACAGGTTTTCGATTGCCCGCGCCGGCAGCAAACGGTTCCAGTGTTGGCGCCGCGCACCCGGCCAGTTGGCGGTGTACAGCAACAGGTCTGTGTCCTGGGCATCGCGGCTCCACACCGGGAAACGCAGGTCGTAGCAAATCAGCGGTCGGACGCGCCAGCCTTTGAGCTCGAACTGCACCTGACGCTCGCCCGGCGTGTAGTGATTGTGCTCGCCGGCCATACGGAACAAGTGGCGCTTGTCGTAATGCCAGACTTCGCCGTCCGGTCGCGCCCACAACAGGCGATTGCGATGGCTGCCGTCAGCGGCCTGAACGATGATGCTGCCGGTGATCACCGCATCGAGTTTTGCCGCCTGGACGCGCAACCATTTGCTGGTGGGACCGTTTTCCGCCTCGGCAAGCGTCTCGGACTCCATGGAAAAACCGGTGGTGAACATCTCCGGCAGGATGATCAGGTCCGCGCCGCGAGCCTGCTCCAGCAGTTGCTCGAAATGCTCCAGATTTGCCTGGCGGTCGTGCCAGGCCAGGGTTGTCTGGATCAGCGCGATGGTCAGATTCGGCAATGCACTCAGATCACGCATAGTTTTGCCGCTGCTTCACGCAGGGTCTCCTCGCGTTTGGCGAAGCACAGGCGCACCAGGCGCTGGCCTTCGGGTGGCGTCTGGTAGAACACCGAGATCGGGATGCTCGCCACGCCGTGTTCGCGGGTCATCCACAGCGCCATCTCGACGTCGTTGAGGTCGGGACGGATCTGCGAGTAATCGACCAACTGGAAATAGGTGCCGGTGACGCGGGTGAAACTGAAACGCGATGGTGTCAGCAAATCGCAGAACAGATCGCGCTTGGCCTGGTAGAAGCCCGGCAGTTCTTCAATGTGTTCCGGGTGTTCGGCCATGAAGTCGGCCAAGGCGTATTGCAACGGCGTCACACCACAGAAACTGACGTACTGGTGCACCTTGCGCAGCTCCGCCGTGAGGGCCGGCGGTGCGACCACGTAGCCGGTTTTCCAGCCGGTGACGTGATAGGTCTTGCCGAACGAGCTGACCACGAAGGCGCGCTGATACAGCTCTTGGTGATTCAGCACGCTGACGTGAGGCACACCGTCAAATACCAGGTGTTCGTAGACTTCGTCGCTGACGAGGTAGATGTCGCGATCACGGATCAGATCCGCCAACTGATCGAGCTCGGCACGGCTGATTAACGCGCCGCTTGGGTTGTGCGGGCTGTTCAGCACAATCATCCGCGTGCGCGGGGTGATGGCATCAGCCAGTTTCTGGAAATCGATGGAGAAATCATTCAGCCCGAGTTGCACATGCACGCAACGACCACCGGCCAACTCCACCGACGGCTCGTAACTGTCGTAGCACGGATCAAACACGATCACTTCGTCGCCGCTGTGGATAACCGCCTGAATGGCACAGAAGATCGCCTGGGTGGCACCGGGCGTGATGGTCACTTCGTTGTCGGCATCGACATTGACGCCGTAACTGCGAGCGATCTTCGCCGCCACTTGCTGACGCAGGGCCGGCAGGCCGGTCATTGGCGAATACTGGTTGTGGCCATTGGCAATGTGCCGACCGACCGCATCGCACAAGGCTTGCGGGGCATCGAAATCGGGAAAACCCTGTGACAGGTTGATCGCCCCGGTTTGCGCCGCGAGCTGAGACATCTGCGTGAAGATAGTGATGCCGACATTCGGCAGCTTACTGGTGATCATCGGTGATTCCCTGCTCTACACCCGGCTCTAACGGCGGCGCGGGAGAGCCCGAGGATAGCCAAACGGCGCCCATAAAAAAAGGGCACTCTGGTGAGTACCCTTTTTACTGCCGAACCCTGTAGGAGCCGGCTTGCTGGCGATAGTATCACCACGGTGTTTCAGATAAACCGCGTTGATGCCATCGCCAGCAAGCCGGCTCCTACAGCGGCGTCAGCGCTTGTCGCGGCGCTTCTTGTCGGCCTTCTTGTGGTGCGACATCAAGCGACGCTTCTTGTTGACCTGACGGTCAGTGAGCGAGTTCTTGTTGCCTTCGTACGGGTTCTCGCCGCCCTTGAACTCGATGCGGATCGGCGTACCGACCAGCTTCAAGACGCGACGATAAGTGTTTTCCAGGTAACGCACGTAAGACTTCGGCACCTTCTCGATCTGGTTACCGTGAATCACGATGATCGGCGGGTTGGCACCACCCAAGTGCGCATAACGCAGCTTGATCCGGCGGTTGTTGACCATCGGTGGCGCGTGCTCGCCAACCGCATCTTCCAGGATCTGGGTCAGGCGGTTGGTCGGCCAGCGGGTGACCGCGGACTTGAACGAGTTCTGTACGGAAGCGTAGAGGTTGCCCACGCCCGTGCCGTGCAGCGCCGAGATGAAGTGGATGTCTGCGTAGTCAACGAAGAACAGTCGACGTTGCAGCTCGACCTTCACGAAGTCCCGCTCGCTCGGCGTCATGCCGTCCCACTTGTTGATCGCGATAACCAGCGCACGACCCGACTCAATGGCGAAGCCCAGCAGGTTGAGGTCGTGGTCCACCACGCCTTCGCGGGCGTCCATCACGAAGATCACCACGTTGGCGTCTTTGATCGCTTGCAGGGTTTTGACCACGGAGAATTTTTCGACTTCTTCGTGGATCTTGCCGCGCTTGCGCACACCGGCGGTGTCGATCAGCGTGTACTTCTCGTCGTTACGCTCGAACGGGATGTAGATACTGTCGCGGGTAGTGCCGGGTTGGTCATACACGATGACCCGGTCTTCACCGAGCATGCGGTTGACCAGGGTCGACTTGCCGACGTTCGGGCGGCCGATGATGGCGATCTTGATCCCGTCTTTTTCGCTTGGGCCAGGAATGCGCTTGGCTTCCTCGCCTTCGGCAACGTCCTCTTCCTCGCCTTCTTCCAGCTCTTCTTCGTCTTTCGGGAAGTCGCTCAGGGCGATTTCCAGCATCTGGGTGATGCCACGACCATGAGCACCGGCGATCGGGATCGCGTGGCCCATGCCCAACGGGGCGAATTCGGCGCGGGCCATTTCAGGGTCGATATTGTCGACCTTGTTGGCAACCACGTACGAACGCTTGTTACGTTTGCGCAAATGCTCGGCGATCATCTGGTCGGCGGCGGTGAAACCGGCCTTGGCATCTACCAGGAACAGAACGACATCGGCTTCTTCAATGGCCAGCAGCGACTGCTCGGCCATTTTTTCGTCCATACCGTGCTCGTCACCGGAGATACCGCCGGTGTCGACCAGAATGTAGGAACGCCCTTGCCACTTGGCCTCACCGTATTGGCGATCACGGGTCAGACCGGACAAGTCGCCGACGATGGCGTCGCGAGTCCTGGTCAGGCGGTTGAACAAGGTGGACTTGCCGACGTTCGGTCGGCCCACCAGGGCGATTACGGGAACCATGCGGCTCTCCACTTCGTTATTTCAGAAAATACAAAAGCCGCTGCGAGGCAGCGGCTGGTGCTCGGGGCAGCGTTTGAGAACGCTGCGAGCCCCGCAGAACGGGGCCGCTTGGGGGTTAACCCCAAGCATAGTCAAAACATTACTTGATGGTCAGGGCTTCCAGTTTGCCGCTGTTGCCATACAGATAAATCGTGTCACCCACCACCAGCGGACGGGCACGCAGGCCGTCGCTGTCGATGCGTTCGCGGCCGACAAAACGACCGTCCACCTGGCTCAACAGGTGCACATAGCCTTCCATGTCACCGACTGCAACATAGCTGGAGAACACTTCTGGAGCCGACAGTTGACGGCGAGCCAGCGAGTCGTTGCTCCACAAGGCTGTGGTGGAACGCTCGTCAACGCCTTCAACGGTGCCCGAAGCCAGGCTCACGTACACAGTGCCGAAGCCCTGCGCAACGCCGGCATAGCTGGAAGCATCACGCTGCCAGAGCTGACGACCGCTTTCCAGGTCCAGTGCCGCAACGCGACCCTGATAGCTGGCGACGTACAAGGTACCGCCGGACAGCAGCAGACCACCGTCGATATCGACAACGCGCTCCAGTTCCGAACGACCTTGTGGGATCGCAACCCGCTGTTCCCACACCGGCACGCCGTTGGAGATATCGAGCGCAACCACTTTACCGGTCGACAGCCCAGCCACCGCGAGGCGGTTGGTCACGATCGGCGCACTGGTGCCACGCAGGGTCAGGACCGCAGGCGTGCTGTCATACAACCAGCGCTGGTTGCCGGTGGAGGCATCCAGACCGATCAGACGGTCATCCTGAGTCTGAACGACCACCACGTCACCGTTGTTGGCCGGCGGCGCGAGAACTTCGCTGGACACGCGAGCGCGCCATTTCTCTTCACCGTTGGTGGCGTCCATCGCAACGATTTCGCCCTTGGTCGTACCGATCACGAGCAGGCCATAACCTACGCCAACGGCGCCGGAAACAGGCAGTTCGAGGTCTTTCTTCCATTTGACGTCGCCATTGCTGCGATCCATCGCCATCACCACGCCAGTGACGTCGGCGGCATAGATGGTATCGCCATCGATCGCCGGAACCAGCATGTTGTAGGTTTCGCCCTGACCGTCACCGATCGAACGACTCCACTGCTTTTGCAGGACCACTTCTTCTTTGAAGTCGACCAGCTCGGCAGGCGGCAATTCTTTTTTGCTGTTGCTGCTGCAACCCGCGGCCAAAACGGCCAGAGCCAGCAATGCTGCATGTTTCCAACGGATCACGTCACGCATCCCCTTTGGCCAGATCGTCCAACTTGATTTGTAGGCCACCGACTGCCGCTTCATCCGACAGTGCCGCCTTGGCTTTTTGATACGCAGCGTGCGCTTCGTCGGTACGACCCAACTGCACCAGCAGGTCGCCCTTGAGTTCTTCGCGGGTGGCGAGGAATGCTTTATCGGCATCGCCTTCGAGCAGTTTCAGGGCTTCATCGACCTTGTTCTGCGCGGCCAGTACCTGCGCCAGGCGCTGACGGGCGATTTCGCCCAGTGCCGGGTTGGCCGGTTTGGCAACGATGGCTTTCAGCTCGGTGGCAGCGTCATCCAGCTTGCCGCTGTCGACCGCGACTTTCGCCACGAACAGGCTGCCGTATTGCGCGTAGGCGCTGCCGCCAAATTCGCTGTTGAGCTTGCCGGCCAGGTCCGAAACACGGGCGGCATCAGGCTTGCCGCTGGGCGTCAGCGTGGTTTCGAGCAATTGCTGATAGAGCATCGAGGCGCCTTGCGACTGATTGCTCTGATACTTTTGAAAGGCCTGCCAGCCGAACACGATGACCAGCGCCAACAGGCCGCCAGTGACCAGGGGCTTGCCGTTGCGTGTCCACCAGTCCTTCAAATCCGCCAGCTGTTCGTCTTCGGTACTCGACACCCCAATACTCCTTAATCGCTAAATCGGCTGTTTATGACAGCTTCAACCCTGCACGACGCAGGTGGCCAGGTGTGCAGCAAGCGCATCCCAGGCAATGCTTTGTTGTTCGCCCTGGCCACGCAGGGGTTTGAAACCTACCACTTGCTGGGCCATTTCGTCGTCACCGAGGATCAGCGCGTACAGCGCACCGCTCTTGTCGGCCTTCTTGAATTGACTTTTGAAGCTGCCGGCGCCGGCATTGATCTGCAGACGCAGGTTGGGCAACTGATCGCGCACCTTCTCGCTCAACGTCAGGGCCGCCAGTTCGGCAGCCTCGCCGAATGCGCAGAGATAGACGTCGACCTGACGGGAGATCTCTTCCGGGATCTGCTCCAGGGTTTCAAGCAGCAGCACCAGGCGCTCGATGCCCATGGCGAAACCAACGCCCGGGGTCGGCTTGCCGCCCATCTGTTCCACCAGACCGTCGTAGCGGCCGCCGGCACACACGGTGCCTTGAGCGCCCAACTTGTCGGTGACCCACTCGAAAACCGTCTTGCTGTAGTAATCCAGCCCGCGTACCAGCTTCGGGTTGATCACGTAAGGAATACCGGCGGCGTCCAGGCGAGCCTTGAGGCCCTCGAAGTGCACGCGGGATTCGTCGTCGAGGTAGTCGGCCATTTTCGGCGCGTCGACCAGGATCGCTTGAGTGTCGGCGTTCTTGGTGTCCAGAACACGCAACGGGTTGGTCTTCAGACGACGCTGGCTGTCTTCGTCGAGCTTGTCCAGGTGAGCGGACAGGAACTCGACCAGCGCTTCGCGATAACGACCACGGGATTCGCTGGTGCCCAGGCTGTTGAGTTCGAGCTTGACCACATCACGGATGCCCAGCTCGCCCCACAGGCGCCAGGTCAGCACGATCAGCTCGGCGTCGATGTCCGGACCGTCGAGGTTGAACACTTCGACACCGATCTGGTGGAACTGGCGATAACGGCCTTTCTGCGGACGTTCGTGGCGGAACATCGGGCCGATGTACCAGAGTTTCTGCACCTGGCCGCCGCCAGTGATGCCGTGCTCGAGCACCGCACGCACGCAAGCCGCCGTGCCTTCAGGGCGCAGGGTCAGCGAATCACCGTTGCGGTCTTCGAAGGTGTACATCTCTTTTTCGACGATGTCGGTCACTTCACCGATCGAGCGCTTGAACAGCTCGGTGAACTCGACGATCGGCATGCGGATCTGCTTGTAACCGTAGTTATCCAGCAGACGCGAAACGGTGCCCTCGAAATGACGCCACAGGGGAGTCTGTTCGGGCAGGATGTCGTTCATGCCACGAATGGCTTGCAGAGACTTGCTCACTTTAAATCCTTAAATTCGTTCGATCAGCCGCGAGCGATTACAGCTGCGTCAGCTTCGACCTTCTCGGCCGCTTTCTGGCGGATCAAGCGTTCAAGCTCATCCACCAGATTGTCATTCGTCAGTTTCTGCGACGGCTTGCCGTCGATGTAAATCAGGTTTGGCGTGCCGCCGGTCAAGCCGATATGGGCTTCCTTGGCTTCGCCCGGCCCGTTGACCACGCAACCAATGACCGCGACATCCAGCGGAACCAGCAGATCTTCGAGGCGCCCTTCCAGCTCGTTCATGGTTTTGACCACATCGAAGTTCTGCCGCGAGCAGCTCGGGCAGGCGATGAAGTTGATGCCACGGGAACGCAGGTGCAGGGATTTGAGAATGTCGTAGCCGACTTTCACTTCCTCGACCGGGTCGGCCGCCAACGAGATGCGGATAGTATCGCCAATCCCTTCGGCGAGCAGCATACCGAGGCCCACGGCGGATTTCACTGTGCCTGAACGCAAACCACCGGCTTCGGTGATGCCCAAGTGCAGCGGCTGGACGATTTCCTTGGCCAGCAAGCGGTAAGCGGCGACGGCCATGAACACGTCGGAGGCTTTCACGCTGACCTTGAAGTCCTGGAAGTTCAGGCGCTCAAGGTGCTCGACGTGACGCAGGGCAGATTCGACCAGCGCGGCCGGGGTCGGCTCGCCGTATTTCTTTTGCAGGTCTTTTTCCAGGGAACCGGCGTTGACGCCGATGCGGATCGGAATCCCGCGATCACGGGCGGCATCGACCACCGCACGCACGCGGTCTTCACGACCGATGTTGCCCGGGTTGATCCGCAGGCAATCAACGCCCAGTTCGGCTACGCGCAAAGCGATCTTGTAGTCGAAGTGGATGTCGGCCACCAACGGCACTTTGACCAGTTGCTTGATCTTGCCGAAGGCTTCGGCGGCGTCCATGTCCGGCACGGAAACCCGCACGATATCGACGCCAGCGGCTTCCAGACGATTGATCTGGGCGACGGTGGCGGCAACGTCATTGGTGTCGCTGTTGGTCATGCTCTGCACAGCGATGGGCGCATCGCCGCCAACAGGCACGTTACCGACCCAGATTTTCCGGGATTCGCGACGCTTGATTGGAGATTCGCCGTGCATGACTTATTGACCCAACTTCAGGCGAGCAGTCTCGCCACTGGTGAATGGAGCGACATCAACCACCTGACCGTTGTAGCTGACCTGCGCGCCACGGGCGAAGCCCAGACGCACGGCAAACGGCGGCTTACCACTGAGGGAAACGGTTTCGCCTTTGCGCTTGAGACCACTGAGCAGCACTTTGCCAGTGCCGTCGGTGACTTGTGTCCAGCAATCAGCGGTGAATTGCAGTTGAACCTGGCCTTGGCCGGCAACCGGAGCAGCCGGAGCAGCCGCTGCCGGAGCAGGAATGGTCGGCGTTACCGAGGCGGTTGCAGGCGGGGTCGACACAACCGGAGCCGTCGGGGCCGCAGGCGCGACAACTGGCGCGGTGCTGTGCGCCGGGGCAACGGGTGCCGGAGCAGCCGGCGCGGTGTTATGTGTCGGTGCAACTGGCGCCGGGGCAGCCGGTGCGACCACAGGCACAGCGGGCTCAGCTTCAGCCGGCGCTTCAGTCGAAGTCTCGGCTTGCGGCAATGCGAGAACAGTCGAGCCTTCAGCCTGACCTTCCGCGACAGCCTGGTCTTCCGGCTCGTCCAGCGGATGGATCTGGGTGGTGCCGTCGGCGCCTTCGACTTCAACGTGCTCCGGGCTCAGGCTGATCAGGTCCTTGGTGCGCAATGAGGTTTGATCCTGCCACCAGATGAAACCGCCGCCGATCACCGCGATCAGCAACAACAGGCTGACGATTCGCAAGATAGTGTGGGAAACCCGAACCGGCTCTTCGATGCGACCCAGGCTGTGGACGTTGGCGCCCTGGGAGTCGGTACCGGTGGACTGGTCGAATTGCTGAACCAGAACAGTCTGGTCCATGCCGAGCAATTTGGCGTAGGCGCGAATATAACCGCGGGCAAAGGTATGCCCCGGCAGCTTGTCGAATGCGCCGGCTTCCAGATTACTCAGGGAATTAACGGTGAGGTTGAGCTTGAGGGCCACTTCGGCCAGCGACCAGCCATTGCTTTCGCGGGCCTGGCGCAAAGTTTCACCGGGGTTAACGCGATTCGCTGCTACAACTTCGGGATGCGCCGCTTTCATCATTGCTCCGACAGGTATTGCTGATATTCCGGCGTACCGGGATAGAGTCGTTTTAGTTGCAGGCCATAACTGGCTGCCTTGTCGCGATCTTCGAACACTTTTGCCAGCCGAACGCCGAGCAATAGACTACGTGCATTTTGCTCGGTGAGCAGGCTAAAACGGTCGTAATAGTCACGCGCGGGCACATAATGCCTGTCTTCGTAAGACAACTCAGCCATTTCCAGCAATGCACGGGGTTGCTGACGGTTCAAACGCAAAGCTTTTTCCAGCTGCTGCTGGGCCAGATCACGCTGGCCAAGCCTGGAAGCGGTCATGCCCAGGTTCTCGAACACTCGCGAACGCTCAGGATACAGGGTATCGGCAGCGGCTTGCTCGAAGCGCTCGTAAGCCTCTTTGTAACGTTTCTGTTCGAAAAGAAAACTGCCGTAATTATTCAGGATACGGGCATCGTTGGGGCGGGAAGAAAGCGCCTTGCGAAAGTGCTCATCCGCCAGCTCCGGCTCCATCTCGGCCTGAAACACCAGAGCCAAAGCGGCATTGGCGTCAGGATCCGAACCGTCCAGTTCCAAGGCCTTTTTCAGCGGGACCTTGGCGCGCTCGGTCATGCCCTGCTGCAAATAGCCCAAGCCCAGTTGCACGTAGGCAACTCGCGCTTCATCGCGGCCCTTGCTGGTCTTCATCGGATTGAAATCGCCCGACAGGACGCAGCCAGTACAAAGACTGGCCAACAGCACAAGCAGCGCAAAGCGCAGGGACATAGAGATCCTCTCTTGAATTATTTCGCAGCGTTCGAAGCCATATCGTTGTCGGCGCTCAACTCGCGCACGGCGATATAACGTTCACTGCGACGGGTGCGATCCAGCACCTGCCCTACCAATTGGCCACACGCGGCATCGATGTCTTCACCGCGGGTGGTGCGTACGGTGACATTGAAACCTGCATGGTGAAGCTGATCCTGGAAACGACGAATCGCATTGTTGCTCGGACGCTCGTAACCGGAATGCGGGAACGGGTTGAACGGAATCAGGTTGATCTTGCACGGGATGTTCTTGAGCAGCTCGATCATCTCAACGGCATGTTCAACCTTGTCGTTGATGTCCTTGAGCAAGGTGTACTCGATGGTCAGCACGCGTTTTTCGCCCAGGGACGACATGTAGCGCTGGCACGACTCGAGCAGCATCTTAAGCGGATATTTCTTGTTGATCGGCACCAATTGGTTACGCAATGCGTCATTCGGTGCGTGCAGGGACAACGCCAGGGAGACGTCGATGTGCTTGGACAGCTCATCGATCATCGGCACCACGCCGGAGGTCGACAGGGTCACACGGCGCTTGGAAATGCCGTAACCCAGGTCGTCCATCATCAGATGCATGGCCGCAACGACGTTGTCGAAGTTCAGCAGCGGCTCGCCCATGCCCATCATCACCACGTTGGTGATGGCACGGTCGGCGGTCGCCGGGATGCTGCCGAACGATTTATTGGCAATCCACACCTGGCCGATAACTTCGGCGGCGGTGAGGTTGCTGTTGAAACCTTGCTTGCCGGTGGAGCAGAAACTGCAATCCAGGGCACAGCCTGCCTGGGACGAAACGCACAGAGTGCCGCGTTTGCCCTGGGGAATGTAAACGGTCTCGACGCAGCTGCCGGACGCCACGCGCACCACCCACTTACGGGTGCCGTCGGTGGAAATGTCCTCGCTGACGACTTCGGGACCACGAACTTCGGCAATGGCCTTGAGCTTGTCGCGCAGGGCCTTGCTGACGTTCGTCATGGCGTCGAAATCATCGACGCCAAGGTGGTGAATCCATTTCATTACCTGACCGGCACGGAAACGCTTCTCCCCGATTGAGTCGAAGAATTTTTCCATTTCCTGTTGAGTCAGACCCAGCAGGTTGGTTTTTACAGTCGATGTAGTCATGGATTCACCTTCACTCTTAAGCCAATGCTTAGCGAGTGGTTACTTCAGTAGCTGCGAAGAAGTACGAGATTTCGCGAGCAGCAGCGGCTTCGGAGTCCGAACCGTGTACAGCGTTGGCGTCGATGGAATCAGCGAAGTCAGCACGGATGGTGCCGGCAGCAGCTTCTTTAGGGTTGGTAGCGCCCATCAGCTCACGGTTCAGAGCGATAGCGTTTTCGCCTTCCAGAACCTGAACAACAACAGGACCGGAGATCATGAAAGCAACCAGGTCGCCGAAGAAACCACGAGCGCTGTGCTCAGCGTAGAAGCCTTCAGCTTCGGCTTTGGACAGTTGCTTCAGTTTCGAAGCTACAACGCGCAGGCCTGCTTTTTCGAAACGAGTGGTGATCTCGCCGATGACGTTTTTTGCAACAGCGTCAGGCTTGATGATGGAGAAAGTACGTTGAACAGCCATGGTGTAACTCCAGAAACGGTAATTTGTGAAAAATTAAACCCGCGAATTATACGCGGGTTCTTGGGTATTGCCTAACCTGCAGCGTGGCTCAGTCGCGTTCTTCGATCCAGTGGGCCTGAATGGCCTCGAGGATCTTTTCGCCACAATGCTCAGGCAGGTCGTCGAACTCGGGCAATTCCATCACCCACTTGCGCAGATCGACGAAGTTGACCGACAAAGGGTCAACATCGGGCTTGCTTTCAGCCAGCTGGATTGCGATTTCCAGCACATCAGTCCACTTGAGACTCATGACAGTTCCTTGAATCAATGCGGCGCTTCGGCGGCGTGGTTGAGCGAGTATTTCGGAATCTCGACAGTCAGGTCTTCAGTCCCAACGATCGCCTGACAGCCTAGACGCGATTGCGCTTCCAGACCCCAGGCCCGATCAAGAAAGTCTTCTTCCAGCTCATCCGCTTCTTCCAGCGAGTCAAAACCTTCGCGGATGATGCAGTGGCAGGTGGTGCAAGCGCAGACGCCACCGCAGGCACTTTCCATTTCGATGTGGTGTTCATGGGCCAGCTCAAGAATGGAGATGCCAGGCTCAGCCTCGACAACCATGCCCTCCGGGCAAAACTTCTCGTGGGGCAGAAAAATGACCTGCGGCATCAGTTATCCTCGATTTCATTCAGATTGCGCCCCGCCAGCGCGGCTTTCACCGTCGAGTCCAGACGGCGGGCAGCAAAGGCGTCGGTGACTTGCGACAGACGCTTGGTCTGCTGCTCAATGGCGTAACCATCGGCACCTTTCATCAGTTCGGTCAGTTCCTGCATCTGCAATTCGATGACCATGCGCTCCTCGGCGTCGAGCAAACGCTCGCCGTCGGCTTCGAGAGCGGCTTGCACCGCTTCGATCAGGCGCTGGGCATCGACCTGCTGCTCACGCAGCACACGGGCGACCTTGTCGTCGTTGGCGTGCTGGAACGAATCCTTGAGCATCTTGGCGATTTCGCCGTCAGTCAGGCCGTAGGACGGCTTGACCTGAATGCTTGCTTCAACACCCGAACCCAACTCACGGGCCGAGACACTGAGCAGACCGTCGGCGTCGACCTGGAAGGTCACGCGGATCTTCGCCGCACCGGCGACCATCGCAGGAATGCCGCGCAATTCGAAGCGTGCCAGGGAACGGCAATCGCTGATCAGCTCACGCTCACCCTGCAACACGTGGATCGCCATGGCCGACTGGCCATCTTTGTACGTGGTGAAATCCTGGGCACGAGCGACGGGAATGGTGGTATTGCGCGGAATCACCTTCTCCATCAGGCCGCCCATGGTTTCCAGCCCCAGGGACAACGGAATCACGTCGAGCAACAGCAGTTCGCCGCCATCGCGCTTGTTGCCGGCCAGCGTATCAGCCTGGATCGCGGCACCGATGGCCACCACTTGATCCGGGTCGATCTCAGTCAGCGGCTGGCGACCAAAGGCTTCAGCGACGGCTTCACGAACGCGAGGCACACGCGTCGAACCGCCAACCATAACCACCGCGTGCACGTCTTCCAGCTCGACGCCGGAATCACGCACCGCGCGACGGCAGGCTTTCAGGCTGCGGGCAACCATCGGCTCGATCAGCGCATTGAAGGCTTCGCGGGTCAGCTCGGCTTTCCAGTCGCCATAAGCGACTTCAACGGCCGCAACATTGGTCAGCGCTTCCTTGGCCGCGCAGGCAGTTTGCAGCAGGTTACGTTGCGCACCCGGATCGAGATCGGCGGACAAACCGGCGCTCTCGATGATCCAGCCGGCAATCGCATGGTCGAAGTCATCGCCGCCCAGGGCGCTGTCGCCACCGGTAGCCAGCACTTCGAACACACCGCCGGTCAGGCGCAGAATCGAAATATCGAAGGTGCCGCCGCCCAGGTCATAAATCGCGACCAGGCCTTCAGCGTGTTGATCCAGACCGTAAGCCACGGCAGCGGCGGTCGGCTCATTGAGCAAACGCAGCACGTTGAGGCCGGCCAGTTTGGCCGCATCCTTGGTGGCTTGACGCTGAGCATCGTCGAAATAGGCCGGAACGGTGATCACCGCACCCACCAGCTCGCCACCCAATGTCGCTTCAGCGCGCTGACGCAATACCTTGAGGATATCGGCGGAGACTTCGACCGGGCTTTTCGGCCCCTGAATGGTTTCGATGAACGGCATGTGCGACTCGCCGCCGACAAAGCGGTACGGCAGTTGCTCGCCCAATTGCTTGACGTCGGACAGACCACGACCCATCAGGCGCTTGACCGACAGCACGGTGTTCAACGGATCGGTAGCGGCAGCCAGCTTGGCCGACTCGCCCACTTCGACGCGATCGGCGTGGTAACGCACGGCGGACGGCAGGATGACCTGCCCGTCAGCGTCAGCCAGAGGCTCGGAAAGACCACTGCGCAATGCAGCGACCAGCGAATTGGTAGTGCCCAAGTCGATCCCCACAGCCAGACGACGCTGGTGCGGTTGAGGACTTTGGCCGGGTTCGGCGATCTGCAGTAGGGCCATCGTGATCAGGACTTATCTGTATATCAGGCGTGCGACCGGAGCGGCACTGGGTTAATCGTCGAGGCGCTCTTCTAACTGGCGCACTTCGTAGGTGAGCTTGTCGAGGAACTGCATGCGCCGCATCAGGCGTTCGGCCTGTTCACGTTGCGCTGCATCATTCCAACAGGCTGCGAAACTGTCGTTCAGTTTTTCCTGAGCAACTTTCAAACGACGCTTGAAGACGGCAACGCCATTCAGGTCGGCGCTGTCCTGCAGGTCTTCGAGCTCTTCGCGCAACTCCATCTGTTGCAGAAGAAACTCCGGATCATGCACCGTGACCTCCAGCGGCAGCTCGCCACCATTCAGGGCGAGCAGGTATCGCGCGCGCTTCGGGGGACTTTTGAGCGTCTGGTAGGCCTCGTTGAGGCTCGCGGATTGCTCTAGCGCCAGCCGTTGCTCGCGCTCGGAAGCGTCCGCAAAACGGTCCGGATGAACACTGCGCGCCAACTCACGGTAGCGCGTAGCCAGCTGGTCGAGGTCCAGATTGAAACTCGGTTGCAGCTCAAATAAAGCGAAATGACAAGGAGTACCCACAAGAAGCCTCAGATGTTGAAGCTTTCGCCGCAGCCACATTCACCGCGTACGTTGGGGTTGTTGAACTTGAAGCCTTCGTTCAACCCTTCCTTGACGAAATCGAGCTCGGTGCCGTCCAGGTAGGCCAGGCTTTTCGGGTCGATGATCACTTTCTCGCCGTGACTTTCGAACACCTGATCCTCGGCAACCACCTCGTCGACAAACTCCAGCACGTAGGCAAGGCCGGAGCAGCCCGTGGTGCGAACACCCAGACGAATCCCTTCACCTTTGCCGCGCCCGTCGAGGGAGCGTCGCACGTGTCGAGCAGCCGCTTCTGTCATGCTGATAGCCATCGGTGACTCCTTACTCGTCGCAAAATCTTGAAAATCAGATCAAGCCTTTCTTCTGCTTGTAGTCGCGAACGGCCGCTTTGATAGCGTCTTCAGCGAGTACGGAGCAGTGAATTTTCACCGGCGGCAGAGCCAGTTCTTCGGCCAGTTGAGTGTTCTTGATGGTCTCTGCTTCATCCAGAGTCTTGCCTTTCATCCACTCGGTCGCCAGGGAGCTGGAGGCGATAGCCGAACCGCAACCGTAGGTCTTGAACTTGGCGTCTTCGATGATGCCTTGCTCGTTGACCTTGATTTGCAGGCGCATCACGTCGCCGCACGCCGGAGCGCCGACCATGCCGGTGCCGACATCAGGGTCTTCCGCGTCCATCTTGCCGACGTTACGCGGGTTTTCGTAGTGGTCGATGACCTTTTCGCTGTAAGCCATGATTCTTAATCCTCACTCATCAGAGAGTCGCTCTTGAAGCCCTGCCTACCTTAAGTTTACAGGGCCTGGTTTGCGGCGACTTGAAATCAGTGTGCCGCCCACTCGATTTTCGAAATGTCGACACCGTCTTTGTACATGTCCCACAGCGGCGACAAAGCGCGCAGCTTGGTAACGGCCTCGCAGACTTTCTGCGCGGCGTAGTCGATTTCTTCTTCGGTAGTGAAACGGCCGAAGGTGAAGCGAATCGAGCTGTGTGCCAGTTCGTCGTTGCGGCCCAGGGCGCGCAGCACGTACGAAGGCTCCAGCGAAGCCGAGGTGCAAGCCGAACCGGACGAAACAGCCAGATCCTTGAGCGCCATGATCAGCGACTCGCCTTCAACGTAGTTGAAGCTCAGGTTCAGGTTGTGCGGAACGCGGGCGGTCATGCTGCCGTTGACGTACAGCTCTTCCAGGTCTTCGACCTGCTTGAAGAAACGGTCGCTCAAGGCTTTGATGCGCACGTTCTCGGCAGCCATGTCTTCCTTGGCTACACGGAAAGCTTCACCCATGCCGACGATCTGGTGGGTCGCCAGGGTGCCGGAACGCATGCCGCGCTCGTGACCGCCGCCGTGCATGGTCGCTTCGATGCGCACACGCGGCTTGCGGCTGACGTACAGCGCGCCGATGCCTTTAGGGCCGTAGGTTTTGTGGGCGGAGAACGACATCATGTCGACTTTCAGCTTCTGCAGGTCGATCTCGACCTTGCCGGTGGACTGAGCAGCGTCGACGTGGAACAGGATCCCTTTGGAGCGGGTCAGTTCGCCGATGGCTGCGATGTCGTTGATGGTGCCGATTTCGTTGTTCACGTGCATGACCGAAACCAGGATGGTGTCGTCACGCAGTTCAGCTTCGATCATTTCCGGCGTAACCAGACCGTCAGTGCGAGGCTCGATGTAGGTCACTTCGAAGCCTTCACGCTCCAGTTGGCGCATGGTGTCGAGGACAGCCTTGTGCTCAATCTTGGTGGTGATCAGGTGTTTGCCCTTGGTCGCATAGAAATGCGCCGCACCCTTGATTGCCAGGTTGTCGGACTCGGTGGCACCGGAGGTCCAGACGATTTCACGCGGATCGGCGTTGACCAGGTCTGCGACCTGACGACGGGCGTTTTCGACGGACTCTTCAGCTTTCCAGCCGAACACGTGGGAACGGGACGCCGGGTTACCGAAGTTTCCGTCGACCAGCAGGCATTCACTCATCTTTTGCGCAACACGCGGATCAACCGGGGTGGTCGCAGAGTAATCAAGGTAAATCGGCAATTTCATGGACTATCTCCTAAATCAGGCTGGCTGGCGTGCCGCTAGCTCTTTGGCTGTCATTCGACGGCGGACGCTTCAATCTTGTCCAGGCGTGGCGTCTTGCTGTTGCAACGACGCTGGTCCTGACGCTGGGCTACTTCTTGTACCTCACGGCGAGTAACAAGATCAGCCAAGCTGATACCGCTCAGAAATTCGTGGATCTGCAGGCTCAGGTCGCACCACAGGTGGTGGGTCAGACAGGTGTCGCCTTGATGGCAATCGCCCTGCCCCTGGCACTTGGTGGCATCGACCGATTCGTTTACCGCATCGATCACCTGGGCGACCTGGATGCCCTGCATGTCGCGGGACAGTTGGTAACCGCCGCCCGGACCACGGACGCTGGACACCAGATTGCTGCGGCGCAATTTGGCGAAAAGCTGTTCGAGGTAGGACAGGGAGATGCCTTGGCGCTCGGAGATATCGGCCAGGGACACGGGCCCGTGCTGCGCATGCAACGCCAGATCAAGCATGGCGGTCACGGCGTATCGGCCTTTTGTAGTCAGTCGCATGGACAATTACCACGGAGTTCGGAATGGGGCGAGTATGCAATTCCCGAGTATTTAAGTCAACTATAAGACCTAGTACTTTAGTCAGGTTTACCCGCAAAAGAGCGGCCGCATCATAACAAAGGCTGGGCGGTTACAGCCAGCAATTGCGCGTTATCGTTCTTCGCGGGCAAGTCGGATCGCCGCCCGCTCCTACAGGATTAACGAAACCCTTGCAGGAGCGAGCGGGCGGCGATCCGACTTGCCCGCGAAGGGGTCGACTCGGTCTAGCTGGCCTGACTCTGATCCTTGTCCTTTACACACGCAAAGTCTTCTTCGCGCAGCTCAGGCAGATCTTTCGCACAGTAATTACTGCCCAGGTCCTTCAGCGCGCCGCACATCCCCTCCAGACGACCATCGACCGCCTGCAGGTGATCGAGCAATTGATTAATGGCACGCGCCACCGGGTCCGGCATGTCTTCGCCAACACCGTAGGTATCAAAACCGATCTTCTCGGCCATGGCCTTGCGCTTGGCGTCCTGCTCTTCATCGGATTTGACGATGATCCGCCCTGGAATGCCGACCACTGTCGCGCCGGGCGGCACAGCCTTGGTCACCACGGCATTGGAACCGACCTTGGCGCCAGCACCCACAGTGAACGGGCCGAGCACCTTGGCACCAGCCCCCACCACCACACCGTCTTCCAGTGTCGGGTGACGCTTGCCTTTATTCCAGCTGGTGCCGCCCAGCGTCACACCCTGATAAAGGGTGACGTCGTTGCCAATTTCAGCAGTTTCACCGATGACAATACCCATGCCATGATCAATGAAGAACCGACGACCGACCTTGGCGCCCGGATGGATCTCGATCCCGGTCAACCAGCGACCGAAGTTCGACACCAGCCGCGCCAGCCATTTCAGCTCGGCGCGCCACAAGGCTGCCGACAACCGGTGGATCCAGATGGCGTGCATGCCCGGGTAGCAAGTCAGGACTTCAAAAGCGTTACGCGCCGCCGGGTCACGATGGAAAACACTCTGGATATCTTCACGCAAACGCTCGAACATCATTAATCCTTCCGCTTTAGAAGCTCACCACGGGCCGCTTTCTGGGTTTCCGTGAGGATGCCACGCAATATATTCATTTCCGCCCGGCTGACCGAGCTTCGTCCGTACAGCCGACGCAGGCGCGCCATCAAGTGCCGTGGCTTTTCAGGATCGAGGAACTCGATGACCACCAGGGTTTGCTCCAGGTGTTCATAGAATCGCTCCAGCTCATCCATGGTCGCCAGCTCAGCGCTTTTGACCGACGCCACTTCTTCCTTCTCGACCTTGCTCGGCTGGCCTTGGGCCGCGAGCCAGGACATGCGCACTTCATAGCTCAACACCTGCACCGCCGCCCCAAGGTTCAGCGAACTGAACTCAGGGTCTGATGGGATGTGCACGTGATAATGACATCGCTGCAGCTCTTCATTGGTCAGGCCGGAATCTTCACGACCAAACACCAAGGCAATTTCGGCGCCCTGCCCGGCTTCCTCGACCACTTTCGTCCCGCATTCGCGGGGATCGAGCAGCGGCCAGGGAATGCGCCGGTCACGGGCGCTGGTGCCGAGCACCAGATTGCAGCCGACCAAGGCATCTTCCAAAGTGGCGACGACTTGCGCGTTTTCAAGGATGTCCCCGGCGCCGGATGCACGGGCATCAGCCTCGTGGTGCGGGAACAACCGTGGTTCGACCAGCACCAGCCGCGACAGGCCCATGTTCTTCATGGCACGCGCAGCCCCGCCGATATTGCCGGGGTGGCTGGTATTGACCAGGACGACACGAATGTTTTGCAGCACGGGAGGCGTTCTCGAACACAATAATCGGGAGCCGAATCTTACAGTTCATCCTACCGTTAAGCTATGAAAGCGAACACCGACCTTCACCTGTAGAAAAGTTCTGATAGAATGCCCGGCTTTCTTTAACAACCTTAGGTGACACATCCATGCAGCCCATGCTGAATATCGCGCTGCGCGCCGCCCGCAGCGCCAGTGAATTGATCTTCCGCTCCATCGAGCGCCTGGATACCATCAAGGTCGACGAAAAAGACGCCAAGGATTACGTATCCGAGGTGGATCGCGCCGCTGAACAGAAAATCATCGACGCGCTGCGCAAGGCTTACCCGAACCACTCGATCATGGGTGAAGAAACCGGCATGCACGCCGGCACCGGGATCGAAGGCGAAGAATACCTGTGGATCATCGATCCGCTGGACGGCACCACCAACTTCCTGCGCGGCATTCCTCACTTCGCTGTCAGCATCGCCTGCAAATACCGCGGCCGCCTGGAACACGCTGTTGTTCTGGACCCGGTTCGCCAGGAAGAATTCACCGCCAGCCGTGGTCGCGGCGCTCAACTGAACGGTCGTCGCCTACGCGTCAGCGGCCGCACCAGCCTGGACGGCGCCCTGCTGGGTACCGGCTTCCCGTTCCGTGACGACCAGATGGACAATCTCGACAACTACCTGGGCATGTTCCGCGCCCTGGTTGGCCAGACCGCCGGTATCCGCCGCGCTGGCTCGGCGAGCCTGGACCTGGCCTACGTGGCTGCCGGCCGTTTCGACGCTTTCTGGGAGTCGGGCCTGTCCGAGTGGGACATGGCTGCAGGTGCCCTGCTGATCCAGGAAGCTGGTGGTTTGGTGAGCGACTTCACCGGCGGTCACGATTTCCTTGAGAAAGGCCACATCGTTGCCGGCAACACCAAGTGCTTCAAGGCAGTGCTGACGGCGATCCAGCCGCACCTGCCGGCCTCGCTGAAGCGCTAAGCTTCCAGTGACAGAAAAAGCACCCTTCGGGGTGCTTTTTTTTATGCCTGAAATTCGCCCACAAGAACACCGCATATCCCCTGTAGGAGCCGGCTTGCTGGCGATAGCGGTGCAACAGTCGACATCAATGTTGAATGACCGACCGCAATCGCCAGCAAGCCGGCTCCTACAGGGGTTGCGTGAATTTTGGGCACAAAAAAAGCACCCCTAAGGGTGCTTCTTTTTCAGCGGCTGACAATCAGCTCATCAATGCGCCTGTTCATTCTGCGTCAGGATCAACTTACCTTCCTTATCCACCGGAATCTGGTTGCCCGGATCACGATCCATCCGCACCTTGCCTTCCTTGCCGTCCAGCGAATAACGAACGTCGTACCCAACAACCTTGTCGCTGATGTCATTCACCGTGTTACAGCGAGTTTGCGTCGTGGTGTAGGTGTCACGCTCCTGCATGCCCTCCTGAACCTTGTTGCCGGCGTAACCACCACCGACCGCGCCCGCAACCGTGGCAATTTTCTTGCCGGTGCCGCCGCCGATCTGGTTACCCAGCAGACCACCTGCCAGCGCACCCACCACCGTACCGGCAATCTGGTGTTGATCTTTCACCGGCGCTTGCCGGGTGACCGCTACATCCTTGCACACTTCACGTGGAGTCTTGATTTGCGTCTTGACCGGCTCAACGGCGAGTACTTGCGCATACTCGGGGCCGTTATTTTTTACCAGGCTGTAGGTGGCCACAGCACCCCCGGCAGTCACACCGACAGCACCCAGTACAGCACCAACCAGCATCGACTTGTTCACATGAACCTCCTGACCATCACATGCGGGATAAACCCGTGCTTCTCCCAGCCTTGGAGCATAAAAAAAGGCGCGAGTTCAACTCGCGCCTTTTTGGACTACATCCCTGGGGAACTGCTCTGGACTAGAGAGTCCTCAAGGACGGTCGTCGACTTCCTTCTCGGTATTCACCGTCGGGATCAGGTCTTCGGAGTTCAGATTCAGCCAGATCAACACCACGTTGGCGATGTAGATCGACGAATAAGTACCGGCCAGAACACCCACCAGCAGTGCCAGGGAGAAGCCATAGAGGTTGTCACCACCGAAGAACAGCAGTGCAGCAATCGCCAACAAGGTGGAAACCGACGTCGCGATAGTCCGCAGCAGGGTTTGCGTGGTCGAGATATTGATGTTCTCGATCAGGCTGGCCTTGCGCAGTACACGGAAGTTCTCACGAACCCGGTCGAATACCACGATGGTGTCGTTGAGCGAGTAACCGATGATCGCCAGTACCGCCGCCAGCACCGTCAGGTCGAAGGTGATCTGGAAGAACGACAGGATACCGATGGTCACGATCACGTCGTGGATCAAGGATACGATCGCACCGACGGCGAATTTCCACTGAAAGCGGAATGCCAGGTAGATCAGGATGCCGCCCAGCGCCATCAGCATGCCGAGGCCGCCCTGGTCGCGCAGCTCTTCACCCACCTGCGGGCCGACGAACTCGACGCGCTTGACCGTCGCCGGGTTATCGCCGCCGACCTTCTGCAACGCCGCTGCCACCTGGTGACCCAACTGCGGGTCTTCACCAGGCATGCGCACCAGCAGATCGGTAGTCGCACCGAAGTTCTGCACGATGGCTTCGTGATAACCGGACGAAACCAGTTGCTCACGCACCTTGGTGACGTCGGCCGGACGCTCGTAGGTCAGCTCGATGAGCGTACCGCCGGTGAAGTCCAGCCCCCAGTTCATGCCCTTGTGGAAGACACTGAAAATGGCCAGCGCAGTAAGGAACAATGTGACGCCGAACGCGAAGTTGCGAACGCCCATGAAGTTGATTGTACGTAACATGGCAGCCCCTTAAATCCACAACTTCTTGAAGTCACGACCGCCGAAGATCAAGTTGACCATCGCGCGGGTGACCATGATGGCCGTGAACATCGAAGTCAAAACCCCGAGGGACATGGTCACTGCGAAGCCTTTGACCGGACCTGTACCCATGGCAAACAGGATCCCGCCCACCAGCAAGGTGGTCAGGTTGGCGTCGAGAATCGCGGTGAATGCGCGACCGAAACCTTCGTTGATTGCCCGTTGTACGGTCATGCCCGCCGCGATCTCTTCACGAATCCGCGAGAAGATCAGTACGTTGGCGTCGACCGCCATACCCATGGTCAATACGATGCCGGCGATACCCGGCAGGGTCAGCGTTGCACCCAGCAGCGACATCAGGGCCAGCAGCAGCACCATGTTCACACCCAGCGCAACGGTGGCGATGATGCCGAAGAAGCGATAGATGGCGATGATGAACAGCGAGACGAACAGCATGCCCCACAGCGATGCATCGATACCTTTGGTGATGTTGTCCGCACCCAGGCTCGGGCCAATGGTGCGTTCTTCAGCGAAGTACATCGGCGCCGCCAGACCACCGGCACGCAACAGCAGCGCCAGTTCGGACGATTCGCCCTGGCCGTTCAGGCCGGTGATGCGGAATTGAGCACCCAGCGGCGACTGAATGGTCGCCAGGCTGATGATCTTCTTCTCTTCCTTGAACGACTGCACCGCCACGTCTTTTTCGACGCCATCAACCACTTGCTTGGTGTAAGTGGTGACCGGACGCTGCTCGATGAAGATCACCGCCATGCTGCGACCGACGTTCGAACGGGTTGCGCGGCTCATCAGCTCACCACCGTGGCCATCCAGACGGATGTTCACTTCTGGCGTGCCGTGCTCGCCGAAGCCAGCCTTGGCGTCAGTTACCTGGTCGCCAGTGATGATCAGGCCACGCTCGATCAGCGCAGGAGGACGATTGCCTTCACGGAATTCGAAGGATTCGGAAGTGGCTTTCGAAGCGCCAGGCTCAGCAGCCAGACGGAACTCAAGGTTGGCCGTCTTGCCGAGGATACGCTTGGCTTCTGCGGTGTCTTGTACGCCCGGCAGCTCAACCACGATGCGGTTGGCGCCCTGACGCTGAACGATCGGTTCGGCAACACCCAGCTCGTTGACGCGGTTACGTACCGTGGTCAAGTTCTGCTTGATGGAGTATTCGCGGATTTCCGCCAGCTTGGCCGGGGTCATCGCCAGACGCAGCACCGCCTGACCATTGAGGTCGGCCGGAACAATGTCGAAATCGTTGAAGTTCTTGCGGATCAGTGCACGGGCCTGTTCGCGGGAAGCTTCATCAGAAAAGCCCAGCTGAATGGCACCGCCCAGTTGCGGCAGGCTGCGATAGCGCAGTTTCTCTTTACGCAACAGGCTCTTTACATCGCCTTCGTACACTTTCAAGCGTGCGTCGAGGGCTTTGTCCATGTCCACTTCGAGCAGGAAGTGCACACCACCGGACAAGTCCAGACCCAGCTTCATCGGGTGCGCGGCCAGGCTGCGCAGCCATTGTGGAGTGGTTTGTGCCAGGTTCAGAGCAACGACGTAGTCATCACCCAATGCCTTGCGCACGACGTCCTTGGCAGGCAACTGGTCTTCAGCCTTGACCAGACGAATCAGACCGCCCTTGCCGTTGGTCGCCAGCGTGGCCGCCTTGACGTTGATCCCGGATTCCTTGAGCGCAGCGCTCACTCGATCCAGATCAGCCTGATTGACCTGCAGCGCAGTGCTTGCACCGCTGACCTGAATGGCCGGGTCATCAGGATATAGATTGGGAGCGGAATAAATCAGACCGATCGCCAGCACCGCCAGGATCAGAATGTATTTCCACAGAGGGTATTTGTTCAGCATCACGCCGCCCGCTTATGACGCGGGGCGCCTTGCGCGCCCCGTCGATTGAGTAGAAGTTGAAACTTAGATCGCTTTCAGCGTGCCTTTTGGCAGCGTGGCGGCAATGGCGCCTTTCTGGAACTTCATTTCGACGGTGTCGGAAACTTCCAGAACCACGAAATCGTCAGCCACTTTAGTGATCTTGCCGGCGATGCCGCCGGTGGTCACAACTTCGTCGCCTTTTTGCAGGCTGCTCAGCAGGTTCTTCTGCTCTTTGGCGCGCTTGGCCTGTGGACGCCAGATCATCAGGTAGAAGATGACCAGGAAACCGACCAGGAAAATCCACTCAAAACCGCCACCCATTGGGCCGGCAGCGGCCGGTGCAGCGGCGTCAGCCATGGCATTCGAGATAAAAAAGCTCATTTAGCACTCCAGTTGCAAATGTTGAATCTTGGGGTCAGAAAACTCAGTCCAAAGGCGGAACAGGTAACCCGCGTTTGGCGTAGAAGGCATCGACAAAGGCGGCCAATGTACCCTGTTGAATAGCCTCGCGCAAACCAGCCATAAGCACTTGATAATGACGCAAGTTATGGATGGTATTGAGCATGCTTCCCAGCATTTCGCCGCACTTGTCCAGGTGATGCAGATAAGCGCGGGAGAAGTTCTGGCAGGTATAGCAATCGCAGGTCGGATCGAGCGGCGAATCATCATGGCGATGGAACGCGTTACGGATCTTCAGCACGCCAGTATCAATGAACAGATGCCCATTGCGGGCATTACGGGTTGGCATCACGCAATCGAACATGTCCACACCGCGGCGCACACCCTCAACCAGATCTTCCGGTTTGCCAACGCCCATAAGGTAACGAGGTTTGTCAGCCGGCATCTGACCCGGCAGGTAATCCAGCACCTTGATCATCTCGTGCTTCGGCTCGCCCACCGACAGACCGCCAATGGCCAGGCCATCAAAACCGATCTTGTCGAGGCCTTCCAGCGAACGCATGCGCAAATCCTGGTGCATGCCGCCCTGAACGATACCGAACAGCGCCGCCGTGTTGTCGCCATGAGCTTCTTTCGAACGCTTGGCCCAGCGCAACGACAGCTCCATGGAAATACGCGCGACGTCTTCGTCAGCCGGGTACGGCGTACATTCGTCGAAAATCATCACGATGTCCGAGCCCAGGTCGCGCTGGACCTGCATCGACTCTTCCGGCCCCATGAACACTTTGGCGCCGTCGACCGGAGAAGCGAAGGTCACGCCCTCCTCCTTGATCTTGCGCATAGCGCCCAGACTGAACACCTGAAAACCGCCGGAGTCTGTAAGAATCGGGCCTTTCCACTGCATGAAATCGTGCAGGTCGCCGTGCTTCTTGATCACTTCGGTGCCAGGACGCAGCCACAAGTGGAAGGTGTTGCCCAGAATGATTTCCGCGCCGGTCGCGGTGATATCCCGCGGCAGCATGCCCTTCACGGTGCCGTACGTGCCCACCGGCATGAAGGCCGGGGTCTCGACGGTACCGCGCGGGAAGGTCAAGCGACCGCGACGAGCCTTGCCGTCAGTAGCAAGCAACTCAAACGACATACGACTTTGGCGACTCATTCTTTGTCCTCAGGGCCACGTGGTGCGGGATTACGGGTGATAAACATCGCATCACCGTAGCTGAAAAAGCGGTATTCATGCTCCACGGCGGCTTTATAAGCGGCCATGGCTTCGGGATAACCGGCGAACGCCGAAACCAGCATCAACAGCGTGGATTCGGGCAAATGAAAGTTGGTGACCAGGGCATCGACCACATGAAACGGCCGGCCCGGGTAGATAAAGATGTCGGTGTCGCCACTGAACGGCTTGAGCACGCCATCGCGCGCGGCACTTTCCAGCGAACGCACGCTGGTGGTCCCCACCGCCACCACGCGACCACCGCGAGCGCGGCACGCCGCAACGGCATCGACCACGTCCTGGCCGACTTCCAGCCATTCGCTGTGCATGTGGTGGTCTTCGATCTTCTCGACCCGCACCGGCTGGAACGTGCCCGCGCCGACGTGCAAGGTCACGAACGCCGTCTCGACGCCCTTGGCCGCAATCGCGTCCATCAGCGGTTGATCGAAATGCAGCCCCGCCGTCGGCGCCGCCACCGCGCCCAGGCGCTCGGCGTACACCGTCTGATAACGCTCGCGGTCCGAGCCTTCATCCGGGCGGTCTATATAAGGAGGCAACGGCATGTGCCCGACGCGGTCGAGCAGCGGCAACACCTCTTCGGCGAACCCCAGTTCGAACAACGCATCGTGACGCGCCAGCATTTCAGCCTCGCCACCGCCGTCGATGAGGATCTTCGAACCCGGCTTCGGCGACTTGCTGGAGCGCACATGGGCCAGCACGCGATGACTGTCGAGCACCCGCTCCACCAGGATTTCCAGCTTGCCGCCGGAAGCCTTCTGGCCAAACAGCCGCGCCGGAATCACCCGGGTATTGTTGAACACCATCAAATCGCCCGGGCGTAAATGCTCAAGCAAATCAGTGAATTGACGATGTGCCAGGGCGCCGCTGACCCCATCGAGGGTCAACAGGCGACTGTTGCGACGCTCGGCCAAAGGGTGGCGAGCAATCAGCGAATCAGGGAGTTCGAAAGTAAAGTCAGCAACGCGCATGATGGGGTTCGTCTAGCAGGGCCCGGAAGTCTAGCCGAAATAGTGAAAATTCTCTATGTACCTGATTGACCGACGGTAATCTCATCTCTATACTTCGCCGCCATTGAGCCCTGATGGCGGAATTGGTAGACGCGGCGGATTCAAAATCCGTTTTCGAAAGGAGTGGGAGTTCGAGTCTCCCTCGGGGCACCATATAGCAGTATCTGAAAGTCTCTACCAGACTCTCAGACCCAGAGAAACCGGCCATTTGAGCCGGTTTTTTTGTATCTGGCTATCTACCTCTGTATCCCCTTATCCGTTGTATCCCTGTATCCCTGCTTGTATCCTGAGAAAAATACCGAACTTTGGGATACAAGGATGAAGCGCGCAGACATTAAGCGCCGCCCTCTCGCAGATACGACACTTGCGGGGCTGGAGCCGGAATCAAAGGAATACCGGGAACTGGACGGAAACGGCCTCTACTTCAGGGTCAAACCTGATGGTGGTAAATCCTGGCAGCTCCGCTACAAACGTCCGGCGGGCAATTGGGCTTGGATGGGGCTCGGGGGCTACCCGGAAGTAAGCGGTGCATTGGCACGGGACAAAGCTGCCGATCTACGCAAAGTAGTGAGTAGCGGTGCCGACCCCCTTGAACAAAAGCGATCCGCGAAAGCTGCTATTGATGCGGCCAAAACCCGAACCTTTCGAGCTGCTGCTGATGCCTGGCTAAAGGCGAAAGAGGAAAAGGGTCTTGCGTCCTCCACCCTCAACAAAATCCGCACCTACCTCGACAAGGACATACTCCCGGCACTGGGAGACAAGCCTCTAGACGAAGTCACGCGCACTGATTGTGCAGAGCTTCAGGCATCCATCGAGGCCCGGGATGCACACAACGTGGCTGAAAAATGTCGCACCTGGATAAATCAGATCTTCGGGCGAGCCATCGGCTTAGGCCTGACTGAAAACGATCCGGGCAGCCGCCTTCGGGATATTGCGGCCCAAGCACCTAAGACTCAGCAGCATCCACATTTGTTGGAGCCTGAACTGGGCGAGTTTCTCCAGGCACTCAAAAACACACCGGCCAGATTGACTGCTCGCACTGCTGCTTGGCTTTGTGTATGGACGGCATCGCGACCCGGCATGGTCCGTTTGGCTGAATGGAAGGAGTTTGACCTTGAGAAAGCCATTTGGACCACGCCTGCCGCCAAGATGAAGATGCGTCGAGATTTTGTCTGCCCACTTCCCCACCAAGCAGTTGCAGCGCTGAAAGAACTGCATTGCTTAACCGGGCGGAGTCGCTGGCTCTGCCCTGGTGTCGGAGCCAAAAATCCAACCATCAGCGAAAATACGATCAATAAGGTCTTCGCCACTATTGGCTATAAAGGCCGCTTAGTTGGACACGGTACTCGGCACACTGCGAGTACGCTGCTTCGAGAACATGGCTGGCCGAAAGAACATGTTGAAGCGCAACTTGCTCACAAAGAGGAAGGTATTTCGGGGATATACAACAAAGCTCAATACCTTGAGCAACGCATTAAAATGATGCAGTGGTATGCAGATCACCTTGATGCGCTAGCCGCTGGAAATGTGGTGCAAAGGAAGTTCGGAAAGGCAGTCTGACAACCATGATCGCCCCCCCTAAAAAATCAGTGTAACGCGTGTTACAGGTGTAACGATTAAATATAAACTATTGATATTATTTAATATTTTAACCGTAACACCTGATCATGAGTCAACGTACACGAAGTGTAACTCGGCTATTACGTGTAACAGCCGTACGAATCTCACCATCGCAACCGCCTTGCTCGATGAGCGCTCTCACGCCTGCGGGCCAGACCTCGTTTGCGAATGCTTAACTGACATACGTCGCTGATTGAGCGCTAAAATCTAGGGCGTGGGATCGCCGATGAGTGAGTGTCCAAACTCTCTCTGGATGAATAATTCACCTCCCTGAACACCATCTCGATCACAGTCAAAAACTGAGCAGAAGCAATTACTGTACTGCCGCGTTCACCCTGTGTTGTACCTGTATTGACTACACATTCACCGGTCTAGAGATAAAGTAGTTTTCTTCGTCTAGATAAATGTATAGATAGATACCCCTGTATCCATACCCAGGGGTTTTCTATGACACACCAGTCCTTCAAATCAGCAAATTCTTTCGAAACCCACTCGCCCCAAGCGACCGACATAAACGCTAGGCGAGCCAGTCACCCTGCCGCTGACCCTTCAGCAATCCTGATTCGTATGCCAGAAGTAATGGCCATCGTTGGACTTGCACGCCCAACGATTTACAAACTGATGCAGCAAGCGGATAGCGAATTCCCACTTCCAGTAAAACTAAGCGGTAGTACAGCTCGCGGAGCTCCTGTCGCCTGGGTTCTTGATGAAGTCCAAAGTTGGGTGCGGGCTCGCATTTCGGCAAGAAACAAGGTGGCAGCATGAAAAGACCACCTCCTTCGCTCTCAAAACTCAGGTCATTTCAGGCATTGCACGAAGTTGGATTTTCCAAAACACGAATCCAACGTTTCGAGCGATTGTGCAGAAAACACGAGCGGCGCGGACGGACTCTAGGCGTATTGAGCTGGACGGATGGAGTTTGGTGCCTGTTGATCATGCATGCAGATCAGTTAGGTGTTGTTGTCTTGGATGAAGCCCAGGCAACAGATGCCTATCACGATGCCCGCCAGATGATTCGCGATGGCTATTCCCCCGTGCTCACCTTGCGTCACGAGCGCGATGCTTGAAATGAAAACGCCCCCGGGAGCGATCCGGAGGCGTTGAGGTCAATCTATATGCACGAACAATTTATGCCGCATCGAAAAAATGCGCAAGATCTCCACACGGTTGCACTTTTGAAACCGGGACGCTACTCTTCGGTCGTCGCTGCAAATTCAGCGACCGGGTTTTGCAGCCCGAACATCGTTAGGCGCATGAGCGCCACCGTTCCGAAAGCTGGCGCTTTTTTCATGCCTGCAACTTCGTTTTATGGTGGCTGTGCGTGGGGCGCTTTCGAGCGCGCCGGGTGCCTAACGTCCCGGTCTGCAAACCTGCGTACAGCCGCCACCCAATCTTGTTTTGCAGCAAGTAGTGGCGGTTCCTCAACGTTAGGAGCCTCACCGCATGAATCATGCCCTCAATCCGTCCAAAAATCGCGCCGCTGCCCATCGTGCAATGGCTCTCGCCGCTCTACACGCCAACTCCAGCCTCGCTACACGTCTCACCCGATACAACGCCCATATGGCCAAAGCCCGCGCGCTCGAAGCCGCAGGCGGTGCCCAATGAACAACGCCCTGAGCTGCTCCCTACCCGAAGATCTGCTCGATGTCAGCAACGATACCGAAGCCGGCGTTCCTATCGACGCGATCACCTGTGCAATTGCTCGCGCCGACTCGGTACTGACATTGCTTGAAGATCACTTCGAAAGCGAAAGCGACAGACCGCGCCTGGCCAACCACATATTGGCGGCCGTTATTTGGGACGTGCGCGGCACACTCGGTTTGATCAAAACCCTGACCTTGCACGGCGATGCCACTTCGATTCCCCGGGCTAAAACCGGGGGTACGCAATGAGCCCTCAGACGAATATAACGACCCAAGGCTTAACCGCTTTTGCTCAGTGCGGCGACTCCACTCAAATGCTGTTCCGCCTCAGTGCCAATGTGCCTTTGACCGACGCGCTCGAACACGCCTCAAATCTGCTGAGCTGCGCGACTCGCATGTCGCTCCTGGCCACCCACGGAGACGGCGCAGAAGACTGCGCGATGGCTGCTCACTACCTCAGCGAAATGAGTAAGGCGGTAATTGACGATGTGACTACAGCCCTCCTGAAATCGGAGGCTGGCCATGTCCAATAAGACGCAACGCCCAAGCTTCGCCGACGTGAAAGCGGCCGCTCTGAACGAGATCTCCCGGGTACTTGCCCATTGGCTGCCCAACGGTAAACGCGTGGACGGCGGCAAGGAATACACCGCTCCCAATCCGACCCGAACCGACAAGCGCGCTGGCTCCCTCAAGGTCAACTTGAGCAAAGGCACCTGGGCGGATTTTGCCACCGGCGACAAAGGTGGCGACCTGATCGATCTGGTGCGCTATCTCGACGGTGGCACCGACGTCGAAGCCTGCAACAAGCTGGCCGATCTGTTGCGCGTTATCGCTGGGACGACTCAATCGAAACCAAGCCCCAACAAAAGCAAAACACCGGAATGGATCGCCATTCAGCCGATCCCGACCGAGGCCATGAACAAGTGCCCGGCCAAACACAGGCAACACGGCGCACCGTCCAAAGTCTGGATGTATCGCGACGCTCAAGGCCAACCGGTCATGGCGCTCTATCGTTTCGATTTGGGCCCGGATGAAGACGGCAAACCGCGCAAGGTGTTTGCACCGTTGACCTGGTGTCAGCGTGCCGACGGTCAAATGAAGCAATGGCGCTGGCAGGGTCTGCCTGAGCCGCGTCCTCTGCTGCGCCTGGATGAATTGGCGCAAAGAGCAGAGGCTCCGGTAATTCTCTGCGAGGGCGAAAAGGCCGCCGACGCTGCGGCGGATCTGCTGCCCGACTACGTGGCCACGTGCTGGCCGAACGGCTCGAACTCCTGGCACAAAGCTGACCTAACGCCGCTCAAAGGTCGCGACCTGCTGTTGTGGCCGGACAACGACGCCAGCGGCAAAGCCTGCATGGACGCCATCGCTGAACATCTGCAACAAATCGGCGCCGCGTCGGTGCGCGTGATCGCCTTGGACGTCTTCAAACACAAGCCCACGCTCAAGAATGACCAACCCACTTTTGCCAAAGGTGGTCAATGGGACGACGGCGACGACGCGGCTGATGCGCAGGCTAAAGGTTGGACGGCGATGCATTTTGCCGAGCTGGAACGCAGCGGGGCGTTGTTCGGTGTGGTGCCGCAGAAAGCGCCGGCCAAACCACCCGAAGCCAACGCCAAGCCAGCATCCAAACGCATCGAAAAACCCAAAAATGATCTGTTGCCCGGCGGCTTCCGCCTCACATCTGAAGGCGTGTTTTATTCCGGTGACGATGGCGAAGCACGCCCGGTGTGCTCGCCGTTGGAGATCCTGGCGCGCACACGAGATGCGCATGGGCATAACTGGGGTTTATTGGTTGAGTTCGATGATCCAGACGGGGCGAAAAAACGCTGGAATATCCCCGCGCGGACCATGACCGGCGACTTCGGCAAGGACGTGCTCGGCCCACTGGTGGACATGGGTTTACGTCTCGCCGGCAGTCGCTCCGGCCGCAATGCCCGCAACGACCTGCAGAGTTACCTCGGTGGCTTCGACAGCGCGCAACGCGCACGACTGGTCACTCGTTTGGGCTGGCATGACAGCGCCTTCTTGCTGCCCGAACAGCAGGTCGGCTCGCACGCCGAACACCTGCACTTCTACGAGGCTGGCGCCCAACTGCCGCCGATCAGCGAAGCCGGCACTCTGAAGCAGTGGCAAGAACAGATCGGCGCCTTGTGCATTGGTAATCATCGCTTGGCGTTTGTGGCCAGCGTAGCGTTTGCCGGTCCGCTGCTGCACCTGCTTGGCCATGAATCGGGCGGTTTTCACCTTTACGGCGACAGCTCGGGCGGCAAGACCACCCACCTGCAAGTGGCCGCCTCAATCTACGGCGGGCCGCGTCTAGTGCGCTCCTGGCGCTCGACCGATAACGCCTTGGAATCCATCGCCGCCGCGCACTCGGACGGGCTCCTAGTACTGGATGAAATCGGCATGTGCGACCCGCGCATCATTGGCGAAACGGTGTACATGCTCGGCAATGGCACCGGGAAGGCTCGCGCCAATGATCGAGGACAAGCAGGCCGACAGGTACAGGAGTGGCGCTTGCTGTTTCTCTCTACCGGCGAGAAGACGTTAGCGCAGCACATGGCCGAAGCGAACAAGGAGCTGAAAGCTGGCATGGAAGTACGCATGCTCGCCGTGCCGGCGGACGCCAGCAAGGGTCTGGGTATGTTCGATGTACTGAATGGCTTTGATGACGCGGCGGCCCTCTCCGATGCTCTCAAAGCTCGGGTGGCCAAGTACTACGGCACGCCGCTCACGGCCTTCCTATCGGCCCTCTGTGAGCCCGGCAAACGGCATGGTTGGTCGGCGATCCTGCGCCGCACCTTGGAGGGATTTATCGCCAAGGCATTGCCCACGTCAGCGAGTGGCCAAGCGCACCGCGCAGCAACCCGTTTCGGTCTGGCGGCCGCTGCCGGCGAACTGGCCACCGCGATGGGGATTACCGGCTGGCCAGACGGCACCGCCACCACCGCCGCTAGGGTCTGCCTGAGTGCCTGGATGAACGAGCGCGGCGGTGCTGGGAACCTCGAAGGGGACGCGATCCTGGCGCGGTTGCGCCAGGTGATCGAACGCTTCGGCGAAAGCCGCTTCACGCGCTGGGAGTCGGCCGCCGCGAAGATCGATGAGCACGGTCCGCGCACCATCGACCGCCTGGGTTTTCGCAAGACGCTGGAGCACGGTCTGGGAGACGCCTTGCACACGACTAACACCTACTACGTGTTGCCCGAGGCATGGCGCTCCGAAGTGTTCAAAGGCATGAACCTCAATGCCGTGAACAAGGAGTTGATACGGCGCGGCGTGCTGGAACCGGGCACCGATGGCAAAGCGTCCAGCTCGATTCGTTTACCGGGTCTCGGCACCCAGCGCTGTTATGTGGTGAAGACCGTGCCGGGTACGGATGAAAGCGAGGCTCGGGCCGCCTGACGGGCAGCCTACTGACCGAGGTAGCGCCGGCTCATTCCGGCCTCGCCAGCCGCTCAACCAATCCACTATCGAATCACTCAGAGACCAGTCAAATGAACGAAATTCAAGAAATGAAGGACCGCCGCGACCAACTGACCAGCGAGATGGAAAGCCTTCGGGCCGCCCTGATTCCCTATGAAGCGGCGCTGGAAAACCCCGAAACGATTGAACAAGGCCAGGAACGCGAAGTCCGCGACCAGTACAACGAGCGAAAAAGAAAGATTGATTCGCTGGATATGGAACTCTATCGACTGAACCCGAAGATCCAACGCCGTGAGAACCTTGCCAACTGCGACGCCCTCATGACGGGCTTCATTGCCGACATGGCGAACTGGGCAGCAGACGAGATCGAGCTTAATGAAAAACGGCAAAGCCTCAGTAATCGCCTGGAGGAAGTGCGTCAGCAGGCGCAGGAGGAAATAGCCAGTGCGCGACAGGCGGAGACCTTGGCAGCCACCGCTTACGCGCAGGCAGTGGCATGGGGCGACGTAGAAGGCGAAAAAGCTGCCAGCAGCGACGCTCAGAAAGCGGCGAAAAACCTCACTACCGCTACGGAACAAAATCGTCGCCAGCAACTGATCATTACCGCCCTGGAGCAGGAACTGGTCACCATTGACAGACACATCACCGAGGCTCAGGAGGAACACCAGAAGATACAGCAAAAAGCCTTGCGTCTTGCCCATGACGCCTTGGAGGAAAGGTGGAATGAAGCGGCACGAGCGCTGCTAGATGTGGGAGGTAAACTTTACGCCGCAGGTCGGCTGATAGGCCGTGACCCGGTGTCCTTAATGAAGCTGGACATCCCCGAGCAAGGTGAAAACTTCGGTAGTTGGAGGTGGAGCGAATTGGCCGACCGTGGCCGCCAGCATGGCATGCGCGATCTGCTTTCGATGTAACTGCCGATTTCCCCGAAACAGCCTGCCCTCGCGGGCTGTTTAAATCACTCCAAGGATCGAAGCCATGAACGCAGTAACACAAAACAGCCCACCTATATCCGAAACGCTCAAAGCGCGAAAAGCCCACCTGACCGCCCTGCTCATGATCGTGGATACCAAAATCGGAAACAGCACAGCGATACAGAAGCTCACCATCACTGCAATCAAGGCAGAGATGGGGTTAATCGAGGATAAGCTAAAAAAACGGTGATGAAGATAAGCGGAAGCTCGCAAAAACTTCCGTTGCATTCAAATTCGAGAGGCAGAATCCGGCCATAAGCGGACCACTCCGCATGGCGGTACATCGATCTAACCGAGCACGCCGAGTACATGGCTCAAATGATCCAGGAAACACTGGCCGTTGAGATGCGCGAGGAAGTGAGGACCCTCAAGGCACACCATGATGCCCGCGAGTCGATCAAAGAGATCATCGAAGGCCCTAACGAAAGCATCGACAGGATCAGCCGTTCGATAAAGACGAATCGTGGCTTGGTCAGCGGCAAGCTAAGGCTGAATTTCCGATTCTCGAGAATTTGGAGCTGGCGGCCGGAGTGATCAAGCTAGTGAACAGGCACTTCCCTAGGAGTGGTGAAGTACCTGTTTCACATTGAATCTTAAGCTTTACTCGCAGTGTTCGGAGTGTTTTTCAGCCCAAGACTCGCATGAATATTGGGATACCTTGCCTCTGATGAACTCCACGTGCTGGTATCCATAGCTTGGAGACAAATCCACTGGGATGTTGCAAAAAACCCCAATAGGGTACAGAGCGTCCAGCTCGCTGGAGGAGTCTCCTTTCCGACAATACTTCCCTAGGTCAGCACGAAATGCGATGCCGTTAATTTTTTTGAATGACGTTGGAGATGTCATCTGAGGGCAATAACAACTATCTCCTTCTGATGCGCCTGCCAGGAAACATGAGCCACCCTTTACCAAGCACACGTTGGCACGTGTAACCGGAGCAAGTGTCTTGCCAATTTGTTTCTGAAGTGATTCAGATATTGGCAGGTCAGCTCCGTTGTAACCACGGGTAATTATGTGCTCTGTGATCGCTCCAAAGTCATCACTTTTGAGAGCCGCAAGCTTTTGTAATGAAGCCAACACCTTTTGATCTGCTGCGGTGTATGGAATGCCCGCTGGAGCCCTTATGGAAGGTGCTTTAGGCTCGGCCCCTTTCCCGTCAAGTTTGAAAGTTTTCAGGTTTTCCTGGTAAGCCTTTTCATTCGCTTTGTTTTCTTCGTCTATAGTCTTCCAGAGGGCCTGTTTTTCAAGGTCAAGCTTTCCTCTCAAAAGCTTCATCTCGTCTTTGTTCTGTTTTTCGTCGAATCTACTAGTACCTACATACTCTGGATCAAGAGCCTCAATCACTTCGATAATTGGAGGCTTTGGAATAAGGAGGTTGACCTTCTCTTTAAGGCGCTCCTTCAATTTATCAAGAAGTACACTCGTGTCCTCAAGCGGTGCATCCCCCTTCTCAAGCTCGTCCTCATAGATCGAGTCACGAACTGCCTGGTCAAAGGCTTTAGTTTCTTCAACTCTCTTAGCCTCAGCAATTTGGGCCGGGGTTTTGACGACAGGCGGAGGTGTTTTTGGCGCCCTTTCGGTGACACAGCCTCCATCTCCGCACTTGGATAGAGGCGTTTTTGGATTTGATATGACTGTTGGGCCTTCTGGCGGGACGTTTTCTACAAGCGTCAAACCACCTTCAATTTCGGTCAGACGCACATAGGCATGTACGGCTGAGGTGTAAAACATCACACCAACGAGCCCAGCTAATACCAATTTCCTTGATCGCCCCATTTCATGGTTCCTTCGCTGAATGTTCTTATGATTTTCGTTCTGACGGCCACACTATAGACGTGCAACGAATCGCTGCTAAGGTGGTCAGCATGTTAATTTGGGAGGCACGACGCCCTTGGTTCTTAATCAGGAGACGATATGGACGATAAGGAATGGCAGCTAGCAGCCAAACGCTCAAATGGGGCAATCGTTTTTGAAGTTCCGCTGCAGCGCCTTCGCAAACTACACAGACCATCGTTTGCACCCCCGCAATCTCTGATTCGCTAAAATCCGCTCTCACACCACCCATTCACTTTCCGCATGGGAAGTTGCCCTGCAGAGCATCAAACAGCACAAACTCTATGGACAAGCCTTCGATGCCACCTTGGTAGTTCTCTTTCGATAGCGGGAGCTGGCGCTCTATTAAGCCGACGATGTCCACGTCTGCGTCGGTTAAGGCGTCCAATGTCGGATCATCAAGCCAGTGAAGGTAGCGGCATTTCTCCGCCTCGCACTGTAAACATAGCAATCGTGAGGCAGCCGCAATTATGAAATGTAGGGTAACTGCCGTCGTTGATTGGCTGGTTTTAGCAGTTTGATCCCCGGCCAGCTGCGATGGAGGCGCAAACGTCAGCTATTGGCCGATTCTGTTGAAAAAGTCGGATTTTCAGATCACCTGAACTCAGGCACGACCACCACTGGAGAACCTACTCACCACATTGAGTGGTTTTTCGGCCCTTCGGTGACCTTTGCTGCTCTGTTAT
>NZ_JACVBM010000035.1:0-32805 GCF_014852385.1 Pseudomonas sp. PDM03
TCCAATATCCAGGCCGAGCAAGTCCAGGATGTCCATGAGAGGTCTCCTCAAGTAAGTGAGAACCCCGGTAAGTTTAGATTTAGCGGGGTTCCCGTACTGGGCTGACCATCTCATTAGGGTGGCAGCTATGCGCGGGCTGGAAAACCGAGGCAAGAGCAAAACCCGGCAGACCCGAAGGTCTCCCACGCACAGCCGCCATAACAAGTGCTAACGGGCAAAAAAGCGCCGCAGTATGTCATGAAGTCCGGCATCTATCTCTTGAACCTCGGGTTTCCAGGCCCGGTCGCTGATTCGTCAGCGACGCCCAAAGCCTACCCATCTCGCGTCCCACCCGACAACCGACAGAACGCGTCGGAAACATCCTAGGACACCACGCTTTTTGTAGGAGCGAGCCTGCTCGCGAAAAACGTGAGAACACTGCGGGGTGTCAGGTTTACAGCGTTATCGTTCACGACCATCGCCGGCAAGCCGGTCTCGCTCCCACAGTGTTCTGTCGTCAGTTTGCCAATCGCGCCCCACCCAGGCTCCCGCTCAACTCATACGCAGCCAGTTCCGCCTGATGCGCTGCCAATATCTCCGGCAACGACCCGCGCAGATATTCGACCCAGGTTTTGATCTTCGCATCCAGATACTGCCGCGACGGATAGATCGCATACAGATTCAGTTCCTGCGAGCGGTAGTTCGGCATCACCCGCACCAGCGTGCCGTTACGCAAGCCTTCGATCGCTGCATACACCGGCAACACGCCGACGCCCATGCCGCTGATGATCGCGGTTTTCATCGCATCGGCGGAGTTCACCAGAAACGGCGAGCTGTTGATGGTGACCATTTCCTGGCCTTCCGGACCGTCGAAATTCCATTTCTCCAGCGGAATCACCGGGCTCACCAGGCGCAGGCACGCGTGGTTCAGCAAATCGCTGGGCTTGTGTGCGCAGCCGTTGGCTTTCACGTAGGCGGGCGAGGCGCAAACGATGCTGTAGGTGATGCCCAGGCGCTGGGAAACGAAGCCCGAGTCCGGCAGTTCGCTGGCAAGGACGATGGACACGTCGTAGCCCTCGTCGAGCAAGTCCGGCACACGGTTGGCCATGGTCAGGTCGAAGGTCACGTCGGGATGGGTCTTGCGGTAGCGGGCGATGGCGTCGATCACGAAGTGCTGACCGATACCGGTCATGGTGTGCACTTTGAGTTGCCCGGCCGGGCGCGCGTGGGCATCGCTGGCCTCGGCTTCAGCCTCTTCGACGTAAGCCAGGATTTGCTCGCAGCGCAACAGATAACGCTTGCCGGCCTCGGTCAGGGCGATGCGACGAGTGGTGCGGTTGAGCAGGCGGGTTTGCAGGTGGGCTTCCAGGTTGGAGACCGCGCGCGAGACGTTGGCTGTGGTGGTATCGAGTTGCACGGCGGCGGCGGTGAAGCTGCCGGCCTCGGCCACGTAGCTGAAGGCGCGCATGTTTTGCAAAGTGTCCATGGGGTGCTCTCGGGTGCGATGGCAAATTGTGACACGAAGTTTCAGAGTCTGAGACCCCGACCAAGGGATTATCGCGTTAACGGTAACAAAGATTCACAGGAATCCCAGCTTATCGCCATCAAACCCGCCCCCTAGAATTGGTCGCCCTTGTAGGAGCCGGCTTGCTGGCGATGGCATCACCGCGGTTTTCCTGACCCACCGAGGCGATGCCATCGCCAGCAAGCCGGCTCCTACAGGAATCTGGTACCTCCCCCTATTTCAGGAATTTTCAGCAGTGCCGCGTCGCATCAGCAGAGCGCTTCAGACGCTCAGTGTTTTGGCTTTAACCCTGGCAATCAGCGGCTGCATCGGAACCGCAGGTATTGCCCCGCAGGGCAAGGCACTGGAGGCCAATTCACTGGCCACCGACGACGCCATCCAGAGCGCCGCGCAGGACGCTCACTGGCCCACTGCGCAATGGTGGCAGGCTTACGGCGACCCGCAACTGAACCGATGGATCGACCTCGCCCTGCAAGGCAGCCCGACCATGGCCATGGCGGCGGCGCGGGTGCGTCAGGCCAAGTCCATGGCGGGCATTGCCGAGTCTGCCGAGTCGCTGCAGATCAATGGCGGGTCCACCCTCAAGCGCCACAACTGGCCCACCGATCAGTTCTACGGGCCGGGTGAGCTGGCCAACGCGACGACGTGGGACAACAACGCCGCGCTGGGCTTCAGCTACGCCCTCGACCTCTGGGGCCGTGAAAGCAACGCCACCGAGCGCGCCGTCGACATGGCGCACATGAGCGCCGCCGAAGCGCGTCTGGCCCAGCTCGAACTGCAGAACAACATCGTTCGCGCCTACATCGAACTGTCGCTGCATTACGCGCAACGGGACATCGTCGCCGCGACCCTGCAACAACAGCAGCAAATTCTCGACCTCGCGCAGAAACGCCTGAGCGGCGGCATCGGCACCCACTTCGAAGTCAGCCAGGCCGAAACGCCGTTGCCGGAAACCCACCGCCAGCTCGATGCGCTCGACGAAGAAATCGCCCTCAGCCGCAACCAGCTTGCCGCACTCGCAGGCAAAGGCCCGGGCGACAGCGCGCAGTTGCAGCGACCCACATTGGCATTGGGCGCAGCGCTGAAACTGCCATCGTCGTTGCCGGCGCAATTGCTCGGCCAGCGTCCCGACGTGGTCGCCAGCCGCTGGCAAGTGGCGGCTCAGGCGCGGGGCATCGATGTGGCACACGCGGGTTTCTACCCCAACGTCGATCTGGTCGGCAGCCTCGGCTACATGGCCACCGGCGGCGGTGCGCTGGAGTTTTTGACCGGCAAGAAACTCAACTACAGCGTCGGCCCGGCGATCACGTTGCCGATCTTCGACGGTGGCCGGTTGCGCGCCGAGTTGGGGGAAGCCTCGGCCGGTTATGACATCGCCGTGGCCAAGTACAACCAGACGCTGGTCAATGCGCTGAAAAACATCTCCGACCAGTTGATCCGCCGCGAATCCATGGACAAGCAGCAAACCTTCGCCGCCGAATCCGTGGCCACCGCGCAGAAGACTTACGACATCGCGATGATCGCTTATCAACGCGGGCTCACCGATTACCTCAACGTGCTCAATGCCCAGACCTTGCTGTTCAAACAGCAGCAGGTTCAGCAACAGGTTCAGGCTGCGCGGCTGAGTGCTCACGCCGAATTGGTGACGGCGCTCGGTGGCGGGCTTGGTGCGGGTAACGATGTACCCAAAGACAGCCAGACCGCTGCACCGAAAACCCCGGTTCTTTTGCGTTGAACACAAAACCTGTAGGAGTGAGCCTGCTCGCGATGGCGACGTCACATTCAACATTGATGTCGCCTGACACACCGCTATCGCGAGCAGGCTCACTCCTACAGGTCCCCGGTCAGACTGAATTAAGCAGGATTTCATGACTCCCTTGCCCGCACCGCTGCGCTGGCTGTATTCCCTTGAATGGCGCCGGGGTTTCTTTGACTGGGCACGCAGCGACGGCGTGACCTGGGTCTACATTTTCAAGGTGTTGTTCGCCGCGTTCCTGACCCTGTGGCTGGCCATGCGTCTGGAATTGCCGCAACCGCGCACTGCGATGATCACCGTGTTCATCGTCATGCAGCCGCAAAGCGGCCAGGTGTTCGCCAAGAGTTTCTACCGCTTTCTCGGCACGCTGATCGGGTCGGCGGTGATGGTCGCGCTGATTGCCTTGTTCGCACAGAACACCGAGTTGTTCCTCGGTTCGCTGGCGATCTGGGTCGGCATCTGCTCGGCCGGTGCGGCGCGTTCTCGCAACTTCCGCGCCTACGGTTTTGTGCTGGCCGGGTACACCGCCGCGATGGTCGGCTTGCCGGCCCTGGCGCACCCGGAGGGCGCGTTCATGGCGGCGGTCTGGCGCGTGCTGGAAATCTCGTTGGGGATTCTCTGCGCCACGCTGGTCAGCGCAGCGATCCTGCCGCAAACCGCCAGCGCGGCGATGCGCAACGCCTTGTATCAGCGCTTCGGTGTGTTCGCCTTGTTCGTCACCGATGGCTTGCGCGGTCGCAGCAAACGGGACGCTTTTGAAGCGAGCAACGTGCGCTTCATCGCCGAGGCAGTCGGCCTGGAAGGGCTGCGCAGCGTCACCGTGTTCGAAGACCCGCACATGCGTCGGCGCAACGGTCGGCTCAGTCGCTTGAACAGCGAGTTCATGGGCATCACCACCCGGTTCAATGCCCTGCACCAACTGCTCGAACGCTTGCGCAGCAGTGACGCCGATCATGTGGTCGCGGCAATCAAGCCGGGCTTGCAGGACCTCGCGGAAGTGCTCGACGGTTTCAGTGGCCGCGCGTTGACCAGCCCTGACGCCGCACGTTTGGTGATTGCGCTGAGCGCCTACAAGGAAGCGCTGCCGGCGCGTGTTCGCAGCCTGCGTGCGACGTTTCAGGAGACCGAGCCGAGCGACGCCGAGCAGCTCGATTTTCATACCGCGTATGAGTTGCTCTATCGCTTCGTCGACGACCTGCACGGTTATGCACAGACCCACGCGTCCCTGGCTGATCACAGTCATGAACGGGAGCAGTGGGACGAGCCGTTCACCCCGCAAACCAACTGGATGGCGTCCGCTGCTTCGGGGATTCGCGCGGCGTTCATTCTCGTGGTGCTGGGCAGTTACTGGGTGGCAACCGCGTGGCCGAGTGGCGCGATGATGACGTTGATTGCCGCCGCCACCGTGGGCCTTTCAGCGGCGACGCCGAACCCGAAACGCATGGCGTTCCAGATGGCCTGCGGCACATTCCTCGGGGCGCTGATCGGTTTCGTCGAGATGTTTTTCATCTTCCCGTGGATCGATGGTTTTCCGTTGCTGTGCGTGATGCTCGCGCCAGTGATTGTGCTCGGTTCGTTCCTGACCTCGCGCCCGCAATACGCCGGTGTCGGCCTCGGTTTGCTGATCTTTTTCAGCACCGGTTCGGTGCCGGACAACCTCACCATCTACAACCCTTACACCTTCATCAACGACTACATCGCCATGGTGCTCGGCATGCTGGTGTGCGCCGCCGCCGGCGCGATCATCCTGCCGCCGAACAGTCGCTGGTTATGGCGCCGGCTGGAGCAGGATCTGCGCGGGCAAGTGGTGTATGCGATCAGCGGCAAACTGAAGGGCCTGGCGTCGAGTTTCGAAAGCCGTACGCGGGATTTGCTGCATCAGGCCTACGGCCTCGCTGCCGGTCAGCCGCAGGTGCAACGGGACTTGCTGCGCTGGATGTTCGTGGTGCTGGAAGTCGGTCACGCGATCATCGAGTTGCGCAAGGAACAGGCAATTCTGCCGGTGCATCCGGCGTACGCCGAATCGCAGCCGTGGCGCCAGGCCATCCGCGTGATGGGCCGTTCGCTGGTGCGGCTGTTTCTGCAACCGGGCCAGAGCAATCTGCAGCGCTGCCTGATCGCGGTCGACCATGCGATCAGCCGCGTGCAAGCCACCGACGAGCCCTTCGCGCCGCACTTCGACACCTCGGCGTTGCGCCGGGTGAAGAGCTATCTGCATTTCATCCGCACCTCATTACTCGACCCGCAATCACCGCTTGCCGCCTACGCAATGACCACGCCCCAAGGACTTGAACATGCCTCGTGAAATCGCCTTCCACGGCGTGTACATGCCGACCATGACGCTGATGTTTTTCATCGCCGCGGTGCTGGCCTGGGCGCTGGACAGGTTCCTGTCCGGGTTCGACCTGTACCGTTTTTTCTGGCACCCGGCGCTGCTGCGCCTGAGCTTGTTTACCTGTCTGTTCGGCGCACTGGCGCTGACTGTCTACCGTTGACTCTCTATCACTGAAGAAGGCCCTGATGAAAAAGCTTTTCAGCCTGCTCGCCACTCTGCTGGTGCTGGCCCTCGCGCTATGGATCGGCCGGACCCTCTGGGTGCATTACATGAACACGCCGTGGACCCGCGACGGCCGGGTGCGCGCCGACATCATCAACGTCGCCGCTGACGTCACCGGTGAAGTGGTGGAGGTGCCGGTGCGCGACAACCAACAGGTGAAGAAGGGCGATCTGCTGATGCGCATCGACCCCGAGCACTACCGCATCGCGGTCAAACAGGCGCAGGCACTGGTGGCTTCACGCAAGTCGACGTGGGAGATGCGCAAGGTCAACGCCCATCGCCGCGCCGACATGGATGCCTTGGTGATCTCCAAGGAAAACCGCGACGACGCCAGCAATATCGCAGACTCGGCCCTCGCCGATTACCAGCACGCGCAAGCGCAACTGGAAGCCGCCGAACTGAACCTCAAACGCACCGAAGTGCGCGCGGCGGTGGACGGTTACGTGACCAACCTCAACGTGCATCCCGGCGACTACGCACGCATCGGCGAAGCGAAAATGGCCGTGGTCGATATGAACTCGTTCTGGGTCTACGGCTTCTTCGAAGAAACCAAACTGCCGCACGTGCGCGTGGGCGATAAGGCCGACATGCAACTGATGAGCGGCGAAGTGCTCAAGGGGCATGTGGAGAGTATTTCTCGCGGGATCTACGACCGCGATAACCCGGAAAGCCGCGAGCTGATTGCGGACGTGAACCCGACGTTCAACTGGGTGCGCCTGGCACAGCGGGTGCCTGTGCGGATTCACATTGATGAAGTGCCGGAAGGGGTGTTGTTGGCGGCGGGGATTACGTGCACGGTGGTGGTTAACCAATAGTCAGACCGAGTTGCCTGCATCGCCAGCAAGCCGGCTCCTACAAATAGGTGTCGTACACACATTTTTGTGTTCGGCGCAAACCTGTAGGAGCCGGCTTGCTGGCGATTCAGGCGCCTCGGTCTTACAGGTCACTCCTTGCAAAACGTCTCATGCAAATGCCGCCAAACCACCTTTCCACTGGCCTGCTTCTCAAACACCACCGTCGAACGCCGGTCCGTCTGCTGGCCGGTCGCATCGGTCTGCTGCTCGCGATAACTCACGGTTGCGCCGTTGTCGGACAGCGCAATGCCACGCAACTCGCTGAGCTCAATCCTGAACCCGAGCTTCTTCCCGCCCGCCATCCGGAACAACTCGCCAAGCGCGTCGAAATCCAGCACCCGGCCCAACGGCGAGACCATGGAAAACTGCGCTGAAAAACGGGCGAGCAATTGTTCAAGCTCGGTGACGTTTCGTTCTTCGGCCAGCCATTGCTCGATGGCGACGTGGGCCTGGATCACTTCGTCAAAGTATTCGGTGTAGTCGGTCATGTTACTTCCTGAAAATTTTGCAGAGTCTGTTCTGACGCTTTCGCGGGCAAGCCTCGCTCCTACAGGTCAAGCACCGCTCTCTGTAGGAGCGAGCGGTGCGGCGACCCGACTTGCCCGCGAAGAACGATAACTCGGTCTCAAAGCTGCCCGCGCAACCCGAACCGCTTCATCAACCCCGACTCCAGCAACCCTTTGGGCAGCAACCCCGCCAACAACGGCAACGCCCGGCTGCCATTGCCCAAACGAATCAGGCGCGGTGGTTTGTCCTGCTGCACAGCCTTGAGCAAACCGGCGGCAAACTCACTGGCCGGCGTCGGGTTGTCCTGGGACGCCTTGGCCCGCGCACGAATGCCTTCGCGCAGCGGAAACCACGGTGACTGTTCGCTGATCAACTGCTCCGCCTCGGCCCCGGCATTCTTGGCAAAACTGGACGCGATGGCGCCCGGTTGCACCTCCATCACCCGTACGCCAAACGGCGCCAGTTCCATGCGCAACGCATCGCTCAAGGCGTGCACTGCGGCTTTCGAGGCGCAGTAAGCACCGGCAAATGGCGTGACCAGGACCCCGGAAACGCTGCCGATATTCACCACTATCCCTTTGGCCCGGCGCAGCACCGGGAAGAGCGCGCGCGTCACACCGACAATCGCAAACACATTGGTTTCGAACTGCCGCTGCATGGCCGGCACACCGCCGTCCAGCAGCGGCCCCATGGCGCCATAACCGGCGTTGTTGATCAGAACATCGAGGCCGCCATGTTGCTGGTTGATCTGCCCGGCCAACGCTTCAAGTGCCACCCCATCGTTGACGTCCAGTTGCACGGCGGTGAAACCGGCCGCCGTCAACGCGGCAACGTCCTCAGCCTTGCGGGCGCTGGCCCAGACTTTATAACCGGCACCTTTAAAGGCATCCGCCAGAGCGCGGCCAATGCCGCTGGAACAACCGGTAATCAACGCAACGGGCATGGCGCGGTCCTTGTGCAAAGGGAAGAGTGGGGATCAGTCGGAGAAACTACCCTGCAAACGCTCGGCGCGAAACTCCAGGGTTTGCGGGCGATAACCGGGACGCAGCGGCGGCATGGGCAGGCAATCTTCCCAGTTCGCCCCGGCTTGCAGTTCGCCTGGGCCGCGATAACGCGGTGCGGCGTATTGATTGTCGGCGAGGTTGACCGTATCGCCCGGCGCGTAGGCAGCGACGCGCCAGCGCAGTTCGGTCAGCGGCACGTCGTTGCCGTTGTTCATTTTCAATAGCAACGGGCGATCCGCCGGGCAGTGCTCCGGCGCGTAAGTGATGCGCAACTCAAGGCGCGCCAATTGCTTGACCTCGCGATTGTCCAGCCAGACCACCCAGGTGGCCACCAGCCCCAGTCCGATGGCGGCCGCCACCGAAACGGGCAGGGCCTTGGACGGGTAGCGCAGCAACAGGATCAGCCAGGTGATGACCAACAGGACGCCGATGAACATGTCGCACAACCTCGCAGGAGAGAGGCTCATCCTACCTAAGGGCGGGTGTGCTTGGCGATGGGTGTGGTGAGGGCGACCGTTTGTCGAACCTGTAATTTGTGACAGTAGCCATGCATTGGTTTTCAGCATTAGCTGGTGCAAATCGACATGAAGACGCCTGATGCAGCCTCAGCTGGCTTTCCTGCACCGCGACACCCCAAGCATGACGGTCGTTGAATCGCGGGGGCTGGCCGTGCGTTCGGTGGATTATTACCGCGCCGCGCAGGGTGAAGTCGCCGAAGCTCGGGTCAACCGCACGGTTCATGACCCGGCGGGGCGGGCGATTGCGCAGTGGGATCCGCGGTTGTTCCTGGAGACTTCTGCACCGGCCAACCTCAGCAGCACCCTGTCACTGTCCGACATGGCGTTGAGTACCGTCAGTGTCGATGCCGGCTTGAGCGTGAATCTTTTCGGCGAGGCGGATCAACCGGTTCAATCCTGGGATGGCCGGGGTTCGCAACGCTGGATGCACTACGACGATCAGCTGCGTTTGACCGCGCTGTTCGAGCAAGCCGCGAGGGGCGAAGCCGTTTGCGCAGAGCGTCTGACTTATGCAACCAATGATCCGGCGTTCGCCGTTCGCAATCAGTGCGGCCGATTGATCCGGCATGACGACCGGGCAGGCACGCAGCTGTTCCCGACGTTTGGATTGACCGGCGGGTTGCTTGAGCAGACCCGGCACTTTCTGCGTACGTTGGAAATCCCCGATTGGCCCGTGCCCGTGGACGAGCGCGATACCTGGCTGGAACCGGGATCTGGCGCCACCACTCGCTCGCGCTTCAACCCGCTGGGCGAGACTGTTGAACAGACCGACGCCCAAGGCAACCGTCAGTTGTTCAGCCACACCGTCGCCGGCCAGTTGCGCGAGGTACGACTGCAACTGCGCAGCGACACCACGCCAAAAACGCTGGTCAGCGCCATCCAGTACAACGCCCATGGCCAGACCGAACGGGAAGTGGCGGGCAACGGCGTGATCACCACGCTCGAATACGCCGCGCAAGACGCTCGTCTGACCCGCTTGCACGCCAGGCGCGGCAACGACGTCCTGCAAGACGCCCATTATGAATACGACCCGACGGGCAACGTGCAGCGCATCGAAGACACCGCCGTACCGATTTGCTACTTCGCCAACCAGCGTATCGACCCGGTCTACCGATTTTTCTATGACAGCCTCAATCATTTGATTCGTGCGACGGGCTGGGAGGGCGGCGGCGCGAACAGAGGCCCACAGTTTTCAGCCTTCGACGATCCCGCACCACGGGGCAATTACTGCCAGAGCTATCACTACGATCGGGGCGGCAACTTGTTGGAACTTATCCACGAGGGGCCGCAAAACCATGGACATCGTCTGGTCGCCGCCCCCTTCAGCAACCGTTGCCTGCCAGTGATTGACGGCGTGGAACCCGGCGAAGAGGATTTTCGCCGGGGCTTCGACGCCAACGGCAATCTGCAGTGCCTGCAACCGGGACAAACCTTGAGTTGGGACCTGCGTAATCAGTTGTGCGAAGTGCGGCCGGTAGAAAGAGATGGCGCCCAAAATGACAGTGAGCGTTACATCTACGGAGCTGACGGCATGCGCGTGCGCAAAGTCCGCTCGACGCAAACCAATGCCCGTACGGTTTTGGTTGAAGTGCGTTATTTGCCAGGCCTGGAAGTACGCACCCACAGCGGCACCGGCGAAGTGCTGCACGTGATCAACGTCCAGGCCGGGCGCAGCAGCGTGCGGGTGTTGCACTGGGAAACGGCGCCGCCGAAGGACAGTGCCAATGATGAATACCGGTTCTGCCTGAATGATCATTTGGGGTCCTGCACCCTGGAACTCGACAGTGACGGCGAAGTGATCAGCCAGGAGCGGTATCACCCGTTTGGCACGACTGCCTGGTTTGCCGGGAGGGGGGAAGTTGAGGCGAGTCGCAAGACGGTTCGGTATTCGGGGAAAGAGCGGGATGCGACGGGGCTTTATTACTATGGGTTTCGGTATTACGTGGCGTGGTTGCAGCGGTGGTTGAGTCCGGATCCGGCGAAAGATATAGAAAGCTTGAACCTTTACGCGTTTGTAAGTAATAGCCCTGTTACGCGTTACGATAAGGAGGGGTTGGTAAGTTGGCCGTGGAGTCGTTCTACGCAGTCGATATCCTCATCTGTAGATATGGTGGTTGAGATTTTTAATCGCGATAAGGAAGGGCGTCTGCGAGTTATGCTAGATGCTGAGCGTGATAAATATGGTGATGTGCTTGTGCACTTGGCAGGCTTTGATAATGATACTTCGGCGTTAGATGAGTATGTTGAAGGTGGAAATGGCGTTTATGCTCAAATTAATAATGAACTTCGTTCAGGTCAAACCGCTGGAGATCCTGAGCTTTCAAGTTTAATTAAAGAGCTGAAGCAAGAGGTCGAGAATCTCCCCGAATACGAGGGAGAGGTTTATCGTGCTACACGGACACCTCCCGGAGTTTATGGGAAACTCATAAAACAGGGTGATGCAGTAATGGACATGGCGTATATGTCGACCAGCGCGATACCTCATCATGCGATAGATTGGCTTGAGACCTGGGTTGATGAAAACAATAACAATGAAAAAAATGAACGGGTGTTATTCGTGTTCGACAAAAGCACGACGAAAAAAGTCGCTTCTGCGGGTATGCTAACTGATCACGTTTTGATTAAGCCTAATACTGTGTTTAAAGTAAAAGACGTGCGCCATGTTGAATCGGCTCAGTACGGAAATGTAACTGTGGTAGGGCTTAAGCCGGCGAATGATCCGAGCGTTAAAGACATAAAGGATATTTTTTCGGGAGATGTTTTGCTGCCGGCGACTAATGCTAGTGTTACTAATGGTTTACGGAGTGTTTTTAGCAGGTGGTTAAAAAAATGAGGTTGTTGTGTTTATCCTGAGTAGTTCTCCGTTATGACACTTTTACAGTAGCCAGTTATGAGTTTTTAGCTTTAGCTGATCGTCATTCTTCGAGATGAATTGTCATGGATGCTCAAGTAACGGCCATGCACCGCCATACCCCAAAGTTGATTGCCATCGATTCCCGCAGTCTGGCCGTTCGCTCGGTGGATTACTACCGTGCCGCAGAGGAGGCGGTCCCCGAAGCTCAGGTCAATCGTACGGTTCATGACCCCGCTGGGCGGGCGATTGCGCAGCGGGATTCGCGGTTGTCCCAGACGGCTTCGGCGCCGGCCAATCTGGTTACGACTCATGGCCTCTCCGGCACCGCCTTGTGCACCCTCAGTGTCGATGCCGGGCTGCGCTTGAGCCTGTTCGGCGAGGCGGGGCAACCGGTTCAATCCTGGGATGGCCGGGGTTCGAAACGTTGGATGCACTACGACAATCAACTGCGATTGACGGCATTGTTCGAACAAACGTTAGAGGGCGCAACGGTTTGCGCGGAGCGTCTGACTTATGCCGCGAACGATCCCGTTTCCGCCGATCACAACCAAAGCGGCCAACTGATCAGCCACACAGACCTTGCCGGTGTTCTGCTGTTCAACGACTACGGATTGACCGCCGCGCTACTCGAGCAAGAGCGACGTCTCGCCGACATCGCACAGTCTTTTTCAACGCATTCACGCTTCAACCCACCGGGAGACCTGCTCTCCCGAACCGATGCCCAAGGCAACGAGCAACGCTTCAGCCAGACTGTGGACGGTCAGTTGCGCGCCGTGGGTTTGCGCCTGAGCAACACGACTCAACACCTGCCAATGGTCAGCGCCATCACCTACAACGCCCACGGCCAGGTCGAAAGGGAAGTCGCCGGCAACGGCGTGATCACCACCCTCGAGTACGCCGCCGAGGACGGGCGTCTGCAACGGCTGCTGTCCCGGCTCGGCCAGAACCAGCCATTGCAGGATCTGCGTTACACCTTCGACCCGGTCGGCAATGTGCTGAGCATCGAAGACGCCGCGCTGCCGATCCGCTACTTCGCCAATCAGCGTATCGAACCAGTCTGCCATTTTTGGTACGACACGCTTTACCGATTGATCGCGGCCACAGGCTGGGAGGCCGGCTCGGTCAGGCACGGCCCGTCGTCGGCAATGACGGCGGACCCCGCCATGCCCGGCAACTACCGCCAGACCTACCGTTATGACGCCGGCCACAACCTGCTTGAACTGACCCACACCGGCCCGCAAAACCCCGGCCATCGTCTGGTCGCCGATGCTCACAGCAACCGCTGCCTGCCGGTGTGCGATGGCATCGAGCCGACTGAACAAGACTTCCGTGACAGTTTCGATGCCAACGGCAACCTGCTGAAGCTGCAGCCGGGGCAAACGTTGCGCTGGGATGGGCGCAATCAATTGTGTGAAGTCTGCCCGGTGGCGCGTGATACCGAAAACGACAGCGAGCACTACGTTTACGGAGCCGACGGCATGCGCGTGCGCAAAGTCCGCTCACTGCAAACCAATGCCCAAACGAAAATCATCGAAACCCTGTATTTGCCCGGCCTGGAAGTCCGCACCCACAGCGGCACCGGTGAAGTGCTGCACGTGATCAACGTCCAGGCCGGGCGCAGCAACGTGCGGGTGTTGCACTGGGACGCGGGAAGACCGACCGAGATCAGCAACAACCAGCAGCGCTACAGCCTGACGGACCGGCAGGGGTCAAGCACGCTGGAACTGGATCAGGACGCCAACGTCATCACCCAGGAAAGGTTTTACCCGTTTGGCGGCACGTCATGGTGGAACGGCACGACGGTGCAGGTCAGCTACAAAACGGTGCGCTACTCGGGCAAGGAACGGGACGCGACGGGGCTTTATTACTATGGCTTCAGGTATTACGTGCCTTGGTTACAGCGTTGGTTGAATCCAGATCCTGCGGGCGCGATTGATGGATTGAATTTCTATGCCATGGTTCGAAACAATCCAATGGTGTTGCGAGACTACAACGGTTTGGCAGGAGACGAATTATTCAACGCATCTTTCCATGAGCTTGACCTTTCAACCCAAGGCTGGAAACAGCATTTGCTTGACACTCAACTGTTGAATCTCCTGTTGCAGCGCTATGACAAGACGAAGGGAGGCTACGAAGAAACCCATGATTATCGCGTTTCCGAAGTGGGTGATCCGGAGTACGCCTTGACTGGACAGGAAATCGTTGAGGCATTGGAGAGCTACCGGAAGACGTACCTGGACCTGGCAAATCGTGCATCCACTGATAGAAAGTCGGAGTTGGGCCGGTCGATGATAGAACTTTCAAATCAAGCAGGGCGGATGCGTGATTTCGTTAAGGGCATTGATGGATCAGATGCTTCGGCAGCAGCGAACAAGCCTCGCTTCTTTGCATTGATGAAAGCAAAGCCGGAAAACGGAAAGCGAGAAATCCTGGCCATTCAGAAAATATCGATAAGTCAGCGCACCGCTGGTGAAGACAGGGCGTTTGTCAGTGGCGTTATTCAGAACCCTCTCATTCGACCCGAAGTGAGGGGCGGTTTTAGTGATCTGCCTGGAAGAGAGACGATACCTGTACTGAGGCGGGTGCGAACCTTCGTCACTGTTCGGAGTTTGAACCAGGTGGGCAAAAATACGAACCTGAAATATGTGCTGTTTGGCTCAACAAATAATAGAGACTTGGACGTGGCGAAAAGACTCAAGGCAAAATTGAAGTCCGAGCCTACCCACCTGCTACTTCCGGGGTTGAACCAGCAACGTCGATGATTTCCATAAAAAAAGCCCCCACCCAACCCACTGCGGATAGGGAACGCAGTGACCTGGACGGGGGCTTCTTTTTACCGATGACTTACTGCGCGATGGTTTTCACCGAAACCCCACGCTCAATCGGCGTCGACCGACCATAGATATCTTCAAACCGCTCGATATCGTCCTCACCCAGATAGCTGCCCGATTGCACTTCGATAATCTCAAGTGGAATCTTGCCCGGGTTGCGCAAACGGTGAACCGAAGCGATCGGAATGTAGGTCGACTGGTTCTCGCACAGCAGGAACACGTTCTCGTCGCAGGTCACTTCAGCGGTGCCGCTGACCACGATCCAGTGTTCGGCGCGGTGGTGGTGCATTTGCAGTGACAGGCACGCGCCCGGTTTGACCGAGATGTGCTTGACCTGGAAGCGGCCGCCCATGTCCACCGAGTCGTAGGAACCCCACGGACGATAGACTTCGCAGTGGTTCTGGGTTTCGCTGCGGCCCTGTTCGTTGAGGGTGTTGACCATCTGTTTCACGCCTTGGACCGAGTCCTTGTGCGCGATCATCATGGCGTCCTTGGTTTCGACGACCACGATGTTTTCCAGGCCGATCACCGACACCAGTTTGCCGTTGCCGTGGATCATGCAATTTTTGCTGTCCTGAATGACCACGTCGCCTTTGGTGACGTTACCGTTGATGTCCTTGTCATTTACTTCCCACAGCGACGCCCAGCAACCGACATCGCTCCAGCCGGCGGTCAGCGGTACAACGCAGGCACGCTGGGTTTTTTCCATGACCGAGTAATCGATGGAGTTGTCCGGGCAGCAGGCGAAAGTGGCTTCGTCGATGGTGACGGTGTCGGCGTCCTGTTGGCTGCGTTCCAGGGTCAGCAGGCAGGTGTCGTAGATGTCCGGGTCGTGCTTTTTCAGCTCTTCGAGGAAGCGGCTGGCACGGAACAGGAACATGCCGCTGTTCCAGAAGTAGCCGCCGGACTGGACGAACTCGGTGGCGCGTTTCACGTCCGGTTTTTCAACGAAGTGCGAGACGCGGCTGACGCCTTCCGGCAGCAGCGAGTCGTTGGTCGACTTGATGTAGCCGTAACCGGTTTCCGGTTTGGTGGCCGGGACGCCGAACAGCACCATTTCGCCGTTTTCGGCGGCGACAGTGGCCAGGGCCAGGGCGCGTTGCAGGGCTTTCTGGTCTTCCAGTACGTGGTCGGCCGGCAGCACCAGCATCAGTTCGTCACGACCTTCGTTGACCAGCATCATCGCGGTCAGGGCCACGGCCGGCGCGGTGTTGCGGCCGAACGGTTCCATCAGGATGCGCTGGGTTTCCAGCTTACGGTTGCTCAGTTGCTCGTTGACGATGAAGCGGTGGTCTTTGTTGCAGACCACGATCGGGGTGTCCATGCCTTCGAACACCAGGCGTTCTAGGGTTTGCTGGAACAGCGTGTGCTCGCCGGTCAGGGCCAGGAATTGTTTAGGGAACTGCTTACGGGAAAGCGGCCAAAGACGTGAGCCACTACCACCTGACAAGATCACCGGAATCATGTTGTTACTCCTTGAAAATCGTATGGGTCAGAGCTACTGCGTTCTGTCGTTTCACTCTTGTTTTTGTTTCGTGTCCCGACTGACATCTCGGTCCCTTGTAGGAGCATGGCTTGCCAGCGAAGGCGGTCTCGAGGGCCTCTTCGCCGGCAAGCCGTGCTCCTACAGGGCACGGGTCAACCGGGCAAATGTATTAGCGCGTCGAAACCGGGCGTTTTACCCAGACTGGCGACAGGCTGCTGCCGTTGCCGGTGACGTACAGCACCGCCGCTTCACCGCGTTCCAGGGCAACCGGTTTCACGTCGCCCACTTTCGTGGCGCCATCGTATAGCGCCAGGCTGACTTTGACCGGGTTGATTTCACGCTCGCCACGGCCCTTGGCGGCCACGGACGGGACGACTTCGGTCTTGCCGTCGGCGGTTTTCAGGGTCAGGGCCTTGTCGCTCAGGTTCTGCACGCGAACCAGGGATTTCTGCTTGTTCTTGAACGGCGGCTCTTCGATCAGTTGCGGCGCGCCGCTGGCGTTGTTGACCAGGGTGTAATAGTGATCGCCGGCCAGTTTCACCGGCAGGGTCTGGCTGCCGACCTTGGCGCTGTAGTCGCCGCCCGGCATGAAGCTGAAGTCAGTGCTGGACAGCGGCGCGACTTCGCTCAGGTTGGTACTGCCGACGGTGGCGCTGACTTCAGCGTTACCGGCGTTGTAGACCCGTACGAAAGTCGAGCCTTTAGGCGCGGTCGGACCGTACAGGGCCGAATCGCCGGCGGCGAAGGCGTTCATGGAAAGGACGCTGAAGGTCGCGGCCAAAGCAAAGGTCTTGGCGAGACGACGAGGAGTAGTAGTGAAAGTCATGGTAGTACCTCTCTCTTTCAGTTTTGCGCCCGGTCGGGCGTCTCGGATTTAGTGTTTGCAGCTACGTTTTGTTGGCGGGCACCGGCTTCTTTGAGCGCTGCGACCCACTGCGGGTCGGCGTCGCCAATTTCGTTGTTCACAGGCAGATAACGTTCAGGAAACTCCCAGATCAGCACCTGTGGCGGGCTGTTCTTGAAGGCATCGCTTTTCAGGTAGCTGAGCATCGGCAGAATCGGGCCGTGGCCGTCTTCGGCGTAATTGACCACGTCGCTGTTCAGCGCCTCTTTCAGCGCGCCGACGAAGTTCCAGTTCGGGTTGGCGCTGTAGCTGGTGCCGATCAGGGCCACCGGCACTTCGGTGTTGGCGAACAGCGCGTCATCACCGCCAGCCTGATCGTCGGCCACCACGGTGTTGCGCTTCTGCAGCGGCTCGGTCGCCGGCATCAGGTTTTCGAACAGCGGGTCGAGCGGCAGGAACAAACGCAGGTCACCCTTGTGGGTCACTTTCTCTGCCGGCTCGGTGACGAAGCGTTGAGGCTCGCCGCTGAGCGGGGTTTTCTCGGCAATGGTTTTGGCCAGGGTCTGGGCGGCGATTTGCGCGCCTTCCGGGGTCCAGTGGGTGTCGGTGCGCAGGAACACTTGCTGACCGTCGAGCTTGGCCTTCAGCAGGGGGCCGTACAGGTCGGGTGCGAGGATCTTGTTGGCCGCCAGACGAGCGTGGAAGTCCTCATAAAGATTGGCGTGAATGCTCGAAGGCTTCACTTCGCCCAGGTGTTCCGGATACAGGCGAGTCTTGGCCGGCACGATCGCCATCACCAGTTTCACGCCTTTCTCTTTCAGTTCCTGGCGCACGCCTTCGACCAGCGCGTAGTTGCCTTGCAGGTTCAACTCTTCGTTGACGATCGGGTTGAATTCTTCATCGCTGTACAACCACTGATCGCGACCAAGCACGACGCCCGGACGACCTTCGTTGAACAGTTTGAAATCCAGCGCGGCCCAGAGGTTGGTGCCCAGGCGTTTGATCGGGAACTCGTCGTCGTAGTGCGTTTCGACAGCCTTGGCCCAGCGGCCATTGAGCACCGTCGCATCGGCGTTGGTGCTGAAGCCGAAGAAGCTGCGCGTCGACCACAGGCCCAGGACCAGCAAGGTCACCATAAACAGGCTGATATAGAAGATGCGTAATGAGCGGGTCATGGTCAGATCCCTCAGAACTGGAAGTAAAGGAACGGCGAGAAGCTTTGCGCCGAGAGTTTGAAAATCGAGGCGATGAACAGCACCAGTACCAGCGTGCGCATCACGTAACGCGACCAGTCCGCCGTCCAGTAAGCCGGTTGCACGGTGGCTTCGACGCCCACGGTGTAACCTGGTTCGTGGATGCTGGACGGGTTGTCGCCCGGTACGGCTTTGATCATTCCTGGTGTCGCACCGGCAGGGCCATCCGCCTCGACGTTGACCGCAGGTTTGGTCTTGACCGGTGGCTGGTTGCTGTAGAAATCACGAATGCCGAAGAACGCCAGGGTTGCGTACGCCACCACCAGAGTCGCCACTTGCAGACCGGTGAGGTTGGCCTCGTTGAGTTCCGACAGCGACCATTCGCCGAAGCTGAACATCGCGCCGTACATGCGGCCGGCGACGTGCAGGTTTTCGGCGCGGAAGATCACCCAGCCCATCACTACCAGCAGGAAGGTCAGCGCCCAGCGGATCGGGTTGATGCTGCGCGGCGAAGTGTTCAGGCCCAGGGCTTTTTCAATTGCCAGCCACATGCCGTGCCACGCACCCCACACGATGTAGGTGATGTTCGCGCCGTGCCACAGACCACCGAGCAGCATGGTCAGGAACAGGTTGCGATAGGTCATCAGCGTGCCTTTGCGGTTACCGCCCAGCGTGATGTACAGGTAGTCACGCAGCCAGGTGGACAGGCTGATGTGCCAGCGACGCCAGAACTCGGTGATCGACTGGCTGATGTACGGCTGCTTGAAGTTTTCCATGAAGCGGAAACCCATCATCAAGCCCAGGCCGATGGCCATGTCGCTGTAACCGGAGAAGTCGAAATACAACTGCGCGGTGTACGCCAGCGCGCCGAGCCAGGCATCGCCCGTGGTCGGGTTCTGCAAGGCGAAGCAATGGTCGGCTACCACCGCGAGGGTGTCGGCGATGAAGACCTTCTTGATGAAACCCTGCATAAACCGCGTGCAGCCCTCGGAGAACTTGTCGAGGGTGTGGGTGCGGTTGTTGAACTGGTCGGCGAGGTCGCGGAAACGCAATACCGGGCCGGCAATCAGGTGCGGGAAGATCGCCACGAACGCCGCAAAGTCGATCAGGTTGCGTGTTGCCGGGGTGTCACCACGGTAGACGTCGATGATGTAGCTGATGGACTCGAAGATGTAGAACGAGATCCCGATCGGCAACAGCACGTGGGTCAGGATGAACGGCGACAGACCGACCGACGTCATCATCGCGTTGATGCTGTCGACACCGAAGTTGGCGTACTTGAAGTAGCCGAGAATGCACAGGTCGACGGCCACGCCGAGCAGCAGCCAGCGCTGGGCCGGTTTGGTCCGAACGCCTGCGGCGCCGACTTTCAGGCCGATCCAGTAGTTCCACAGCGTGACGGCGGCGAACAGCGCCAGGAAGTCCACGCGCCACCAGGCATAGAACACATAGCTGGCGATCAGCAGCAGCAGGTTGCGATAGCGTATTCCGCTCAAGTAGTACATGCCGAGAAAGATCGGCAGGAACAAAAACAGGAACACGTTGGATGAAAATACCATCCCGGTCTCTCCATGTTTAACCAACAGTCAAGGGCCGCAGCCCCCCCAAACCCCCCACGAAAAAACGGGGGGCAAAACACTCAAGACACCGATCCAATGTGGGAGCCAGCCTGCTGGCGATTCAGGCAGCGCGATGTATCAGTTGAACCGCGTTGATCCCATCGCGAGCAGGCTCGCTCCCACAGGGGATTGGCGTTTGGCTCTAGGAACCTTTGCCTTTCTCGTTCGCCGGGTCGTAGACCTTGGTCAGGTCACCCCCGAGGCGGAAGGTCTTGAACGGCTGCATCTCGTGCTTTTTCTCAAGCACATCCGGCGAGCAGGTGTAGAGCGTGCAGAACGGTTCGAGCCAGGCGAATTTCGAGTCGACCTTGAGGTCGGTCATGTCCTGTTCCTTGCCGTTCTTGTTCTCGAATTCGTCCGGGTCTTTGACTCCGGCGAGCACCCGATCACCCAAACGTTTCAACGCGCCGTTGTTTTCCTGACGCAGATCCACACCGTTGACCTGAGCGAAACTGGCGATCATCGCCAGCGGTGGCAGGGCGTAGTTGTGATAGGCGAGGGCGCGTTGCTGGCGCTTGAGTTCGTTGGGCAAGAAGCCTTGGGCGTCGACCTGATTGACGCCGACCTTGTATTCCTTCACGGCCCAGTCGAACAGGTCGCGGCGGTTGGTGGCGACGGATGTTGCCATCACCGACCAGGCGGCCCAGTACGAGTGATTGTTGGTTTTTTCCAGCGGCAGATTGTCCCAATCGCTGACCACCTGATCGGCCATTTTGCTGAACCAGGCTTCAATCAACTGCGACTCTTGCTGATGGTTCGCCAACGGATGCGAGTCGGAGAATTTCAGGCGGATGTACGAAGACGCCATGCTGCCCAACGCCCATTTGCGCATCGATTTGCCGGTGTGGTTGAAGTCTTTGGACATCAACGCATCGGCCTTGGCCCAGGCGGTCAACCAGTTCAGCGTGCATTCAAGCTGTTCCGGGCGACCGTCACGCATGAACTGCATCACGCGCTTGCTGGTGCCGCGCTCGATCTTGGTGATGTCGGCGGTGGTATCGCGGAAGGCTTTTTCCGATGCCTCGTTCAGGGTCGAACGGGCCTTGTCGGAACCTTCGTATTTGCTGCGAAATTGCAGCGCGCCGGTGTACGGCGTCGGCATCGCGTCACAGCCTTCTTTGCTGTCGCCGGTTTTGACTTTTTCAATCGGCGCGAAGTAACCCTGTGGCGGACGCAACGGCGCGGCGGCCTGGGTGGCGCCGGCGAACATGGCCAGCGTCAGCAGGGAGGGCGCGAGTAGCTTTTTCAAAGTTCGGGTTTGCATGATTGCCTCATTGCCCGACCGAAGCAGTACGCTGCTCGGCACTCGGGAACACGTTGCGTTTGCAGATTTTCGCTTCGACTTTCTGCTGCGCGGCACCTGCTTCAGGACCCTGGATTTCGACGGCCAGCAGATTCTGCGAGGCCCAGTCTTCGTCCGTGCGCAACTCAAAGGCGAAACGCCCGTCGGTGTCGGAGGTTTCCGGTTTTTCGATCTTGATGTCCTCGTGGCGACCGTTCATGTACCAGAGGGTGGCTTGCAGGGTTTTCACCGACGGATCGGCGAAACGGATGTCGACCTGGTGACTGCTGTTTTGCAGATTCAGGTTCTTGCTGTTGACCATCAATTCGTTCTTGCCCGGTTTCAACGTGGTGCTGCCGGACATCTGTGCATCCTTGCCTTCGCAACCGTTGTCCAGCAGCGCCATCATCTGGCGGTAGATGGTTTCCTGGTCGAGGCGGTAGAGCGGCGAGAATTCCCAGATCAGAATCTTCGGCGGCTTGGTCTGGAACTCTTCGCTGCCCAGGTACTGCAGCATCGAACCTTCCAGGCCACCGCCGGGGAACGCCACGTTGAGGATGTCGGCGCCGATGGCCTCTTCGAGGAAACCGGCGAAGTTGTAGTTCTTGCCACTGTGGCTGGTGCCGACCAAGGTGATTTCCGGGTTGCCGGAATCACTGAACAGATCGCCATCCGCCGCTTCGCCCTTTGGCTCGGTGGTGAATTGATCCATGTACTGGATCGCGTAGCTGGTGCCACAGAGTTGACCGGCCATGTTGTGTAACGTTCCGGTCTTGCCCATGCGACCCGACTTGTGGCTCTCGAATTCACGCTTGGGAATGCCGGCAAACTCAGGCAGTTGCTTGATTTTCTCGCCGACGATTTTTGCCGTGCGCTGGGCGCCATACGGCGTCCAGTGCTGGTCGCCACGGAAGTAGAAGTCGTGGGCGGGCAGGGTGTCGGGCAGCGATTCGTTGGTCAGCGGCGACAGGTCCGGCACCACGTAACCCATGGCGGCAAAGCGGCCGAGCATGGTCTTGTAGTTCCTCAGCGCCTTGTCGAAATCGAACCTGGCCTTGTCTTCCGGGTTGAGCTTGTTGCGGTTCACCAGGCCACGAGTGGGTTGGTAAACAATCACCAGTTCCACGCCTTTGCTCTTGAACGCATCGTGCAGTTCTTTCATGCGTTTGTAGCCGGCGGGGGTGGTGTCGAATTCGGTGCGCAAGTCTTCTTGCGTACGGAACAACCAGTCACCCTGAGCCTGCACCAGCGTGGTGAAGTTCTGCTGATACCGCGTGGTGTAGTTCTTCGCGTCGTGGGCTTCGGGGCACAGGTTGCAGCACGGTTCGGCGCTGAATGTCGGCGCCTTGGCTTCATCTGCACGAACGCCGCCGCTGGCCGCAAGAATGCCGGCGGTCAGGGCCGACAGGCTGAGTAATTTGATCAAGTGTGGGTGCATAAAATTATCCTCAGTCCCGCATTTCGGTCTGGCGTTCGACAGGGTCGATCAGCACGGCTTTCTGCTGGCGTACCAGCAGGTCGAGAATTTCATCCTGACGCTCGCCGAGAATCCCGCTGAAGCTGATGCCGCTGGATTTGGTCGGGGCAAGCATGGACACGCGATACAGCTCGACGCTCAGCGGCGAGTCGATGGACAACGGACCACTGCCGTTGCCGGCCAGTTCACCGCCGACGACGATCAGCGACACCTGGGCGTCGAACGGGTCGAGCTTGATGTCCCGGTCGGTGTCGCTCAGGTCCTTGATGTGGCCATAGACGCCGGTCAGGCCGTTGGCCATGGACAGGTTTTCGTAGAGGCGAATGTTCACGCTGTTACGAATGCGAATGCCGTGGCGACGGTTGCTGATCACCTTGTTCGCCCACAGCAGGTTGTCGGCACTCTCGTAGAGGGTGATGCCGTCGGTGTGGTTCTTGTAGATCTCGTTGTAGGCGATGATGTTGTTGACGCTGTTCCGGTCGATCACCAGGCCCGACAACTTGTTGTCGTAGCTGCGGTTGTTGAAGATGAAGCTGTCGTTGACCTCACGGGAAATGATGATCCCGTGCTTCTTCTTGGTCCCGAAAACGGTGTTGTCGGCGATGATCAGGCCGTGCGAACGGTCATGCGGGTCGATGCCGTAGACGATGTTGTCTTTGTAGGTGTTGCCCTTGACCACGAAGTCGCGGGTTTCGTAGCAGTAGAAGCCGTACCACATGTCCGAGAACTCGGAGCCGATGATCCAGCCGGTCGGTTCAGGGCGCTTGAGTACCTTGGCCATGTTCGGCGTGTATTGGGAAATACTCACGCCGTAGGACTTACTGTTGGCGTAGCCGAAACTGGCCATCTTGCTGTTGGCGATGTAGGTCTGGGTGCCGCCCCAGGCCAGCAGGAACGGACGGAATTCCTTTGGTGACTTGAACGTCGCCGGGCCGTTGTCCTTCTCGCGCCAGCCAGTGATTTTGGTGTCGCGCACAAACAGCTGGCCGTCGTTGACCAGGAATGAACCGGCCTCTTGGGACAGGCGCAATTCCTGGGTCTGCTTGTCGATTTCGAGGATGCCTTTCTCACCGACCACAATCGGCAACTTCGCCAGGAACACGCCCGGCGAGGTTTCGCTGAAGTATTGCTTGGGCAGCTTCTTCGCCAGGTCCTTGAGGTTCATGTAGCCGTCGTCGATGAAGATCGCCTGCGGGATGCCGTGCTGACGCACCACCCACTCGGCCATCTTGTTATCGCCGCCGATGAAGTCCTTCAGCGCGTTCTCTTGCATCATCCGGCGCACGCTGATTTTGCCGGCCTTGGTGCGCACGATTTTCGCGGCGATGGCGTCGGCGGTGTAGCCGGCGGTGTCTGGCAGCGTCGGCTTTTCCAGTTCCAGCGGCGCGGTCGGGGCGCTGCTGACGGTGTAGGTCTTGGCCTGTTGCAGTTCCTTGGCCATGGTCACCGGCTTGGCTGGCTCCACATTGGCGAAGGCGGCCGAGCTTGCCAGCAGCATCGCGCCGGCCAGCAAGGTCAACGAGCCTCTCTTCGGACTGTTCATGTCAGGAACTCCCTTAGCGGTTCGCATCAGAAGCGCCAGATCACGTCGATAAACGCGCGGTGCATGTACGAGTCGACTTCTTTGCCGTAGGCATCGCCCGGCTTGAACACGCCGCCACGCAAGCGCACCAGGGCCGACGGTTCGTCGATCGACTGGCTCAGCGCAGCAGGCAACAGGCCTTGCTTGAAGTACTTGGTGACCACAAGGTCCATTTCCTGGCCGAGATCTTTGTTGCCATCTTCCAGCGGCAGGGACGTGCTGGAGAGAATCGCGCCGGTTGGGTCGGTGTCGTTCTCGACGGCGTTGATGCCGTTGCTGCCGACCGGCTTGTTGCCGTCGACGCGCCAGAACTTGTGGTAGATCACGCTGGCGTCGTACTCGTCGTTGAGCATCCACGAACCGAACAACGTAGCGGTCTGCATGTTGTTCATTTCGCCACGGAACGCTTCGCCGAAACGGTGAACCCGCGAGCGCGTACCGGTGTAGTTCGAGCGGTTGCTTTCCAGGCCGTTCTGTTCGTAATCGGCACTGGCGCGGGCATAGGCTGCACCGACTTGCCATTGCGGATCGAGGCGCAGGCGCACGCCGATGTCGGTGGCCCAGCCGTTGAGGTCTTCACCGCGCTTGGCTTCCGTCGGGCGAGTGCCGTCGGCGTTGAGCTGATTCACCGTGTCGGTGTCGCCGCTCATGCCGGTGATGCTGCCCCAGTAATTGACGGTGTTGGTGTTGCGGTAGTTGTAGGCGTCGCTGTCAGCGGTGAGGCCGAGCCAGCTGATGTCGCCGTTTTGTTTCTTGTCCAGCGAGTCGCCGGGCACGCCCGGTTCCGGGTAGTCGAGTTTGCCGTCATCGTGGGTGTGATGACCGCGAATCCCGACCCAGTTGCCCGGTGTCCATTGATACGCCGTGTCGGCGTAAACGTGCAGGCGATCTTTGTCTTTCGGTGCCAACTCTTTGAGGTCGGTACGGTATTCGCTGAAGCGTTCGGCGACGCCGACGTTGGCGCGCAACAGCGTGGTGTCGAAGGTCCAGTTCAGGGCTTCGATGTTGGTGTCGCGCCATTGGCCGTCGTCGTTGCGCAGGCGTTGACGACCGAGTTTCAGCTGCTCGCCCGGATAGGGCGTCAGGCCGCTGTAGCCGACCCAGAATTCGCGCATCGCCAGGTAGTTTTTCTTGGTCTTGCGATCACCATTGTCGGTGGTCTGGGTGCCGTCGCTGTCGGACTGCTGCAAGGTGTCGGTTTCGATGATGTCGGTGGACGTCACGGCCTGGCCCATGGCATAGGCACTCCACGCGCCGCTTTCGCCGTAGACCCAGGGACGCAGGTCGAGACCGACGCCATTGACGTCGCCGCCGCTGGCAGTGCCGAGGTCACGGTCGTCTTCGGACTGGCCGGTGATTTTTACGTCCAGACCGAAATTCTTGGTTTCGGTGATTGCCGCCAGGGTCGGGCAAGACCAGATCAGCGCAAACGTCAGGCCGATGCCGGCCTTCATGAATGGATTCAACTTCATAGGGATTCCTCGCCGTCTTCTTCTTGCAGGGCATGCAGTTCCAGCGTGTTCTGGCTCAAGGCACCACGAACGGCCTGTTCTTGTTTCAACAGGCGTTGGGCCTCGGCCAGCTGGGCAGGCGGCAGTTGGGCTTCGAGAGTTTGCGCAAGCTCGGTGGCCTGCGGGGTGTTCTGGGCCTTGGCCAGTTGGCTGAAGACATAAGCGTTAAGTGGGTCGGGCTTGGTGCCCTTGCCTTGGGAAAACAGTTGGGCGATGGCGAAGTCGGCGCTGTTCTGGCCGTTGCGCGCAGCGGTCAGCAAGTGATCCAGTGCCTTCTGCGAATAGACCTTGCCCAGGTAACCACGACGGTAGATCTGGCCGAGGTAGTAATCGGCGGCGACTTCCTTGCCGACGGCTTTCTGGAAATGTGCTTCGGCGACTTTCGCGTCCGCCGGCACCCATTTGCCTTCGTAGTAGAGCTTGCCGAGCAACAGTTCGGCGCGCGGCTGGTCAGCGGCGCGGCCGTTGTCCAGGTACTTCATCATCGTGTCGACGTCGCCGAGTTCCGGGAAGTCGTAGAGCAATTGCGCCAGGCTGACCCACGAAGCGGGGTAGGCGGGGGCGATGTCTTCGAGCAGCGACTGAGCGGTTTTTTCGTCGGTCTTGCCCAGGCTTGCATCACCGAGCACACGAGCGACGCTGTCCACGCGCTGAGCGGAAACGGTGCCACGGGTATGCGCCGCTTGCATCTGCTTGATCAGCTCGGCTTGCTGTTCCGGTTTGCCTTGTTTCTGGTAAACCGTGGCCAGCTCGACGTAGCAGATGTCGGTGGTGTTCAACGCGGCTTTGCAGATCGTTGCGACTTCGTCCAGGTGCTGGTCGTAAGTGCCTTGGGTGCGATAGAGCAGCACCTGGGCCAGGCCGGCTTCCGGTTTGCCTTCGGCGCGCCATTGGCTGATCTGCTGTTGCGCGTTGACGTTGGGGAAACTGTGCGGGTATTGCAGGTACAACATCGCCAGCGGGATCAGCGTGTTGCCTTCGCCATTGGCCGAAGCCTTTTTCAGCAGGGCTTCAGCTTCGTGCTGTTCGGCTTCGGTGGAACCGGGTTTGGCCACCAGCAAGCGACCCAGGCGAGCCTGCGCTCGCGGCGAAACGTCGGCCGCCGCGCGGTAAGTCGCCTCGGCCTGCTTGACCTGCGCCGGGTCGCGGCTGTCGACCTGGATATCGGCGAGGCCTACTTGAGCCTCGCTGTAGCCCAGGTCGGCGAGTTGCTTGTAGTTCTGCTGAGCCAGCGCGGTGTCACCGCGCTTGAGCGCTTCATTGGCCAGACGCTGGTCGGGCAGACCGGCGCAACCGGCCAGGCTGACGGCCAATGCCAAGGCACACACTGTTCCAATGTGGGAGCCAGCCTGCTGGCGATTCAGGCAGCGCGGTGCATCAGTTGAACCGCGTTGATCCCATCGCGAGCAGGCTCGCTCCCACAGGGTCTGCGGTGTGTTCAAGGTAGGAGTCGTCACAGGCATGTCCTCGACTTAAAGACCGGAAGCCATGGCTTTATCGATCAGCCAGTTCAGGTTCGGGCCACGGTCACTGTTCACTTCAACCGGGCGACCGGCGAACTTGCTGTCCAGCGGCTCGTCCGGCTGGATCAGCACGCGGATGTCGGACGACAGGTCGGCGCTTTTCAGGCTGGTGCTGCTGACGATCTTGCCGGTGCGGGTCTTGTCTTCGCCGGCAATCTGGAAGTTGACGTTGGTGCCTGGACGCACGTCGCCGAACTGGCGATAGGAGAAGCGCGCTTCAACGTTGGCTTCGCTGTTACGCGGCACCAGTTGGAAGATCACGTCGCCCTTGCTGGCGTACTGACCGTCGGCGACCAGTTGCTGGGCCACGGTGCAATCGCATGGCGAGGTCAGGGTGCCGGTCATTTGCTTGCCGAACAGTTCTTCAACCTTGGCCGGTTGCAGTTGATTGTCGTCAAGATGGCCCTTGAGCACGTCGAGCATGCTGGTGCTGAACGTCGCCAGTGGCGCGCCTTTGGCTGCAACGCCGTCGGCCTTGATCAGGCTTTGCACGGTGCCGTCACGGGGCATGGTGATGTTCATGCCGGGCACGCTGACCAGACCGGCCTGCGCGTGGCTGACGAAATACATGCCGTACACCGACTTGAAGATGAAACCGAACGCCGCCAGGCCGACGATGAAAATCGCCAGGCTGAAGGTCACTGCACGCAGACGACCGAACGCGCTCATGCCGTGGCCGCCGTCCTTCATCTTGCGCGCCTTGGTGAAGTTGTCTCGCTGCAGGGTGGCCAGCACTTCACCCATGCTGACAATGTCGCCGGCCAGGTGCGAGGTGATCAGGTGGCGCAGGGTCGAGATGTCTTGGGGTTCCAGGTTCTGGAACTGGCAGCCGGCACGACCGGTCTGGCGGTCGATGGAGCGCACTTGCAGCTCCACGTCCATGGCCAGGCCGAGGTTATCGATGACGAATTGCAGGCGAGCCTTGTACACGTCGCCGATTTTCAGCGGCAGTTGACCGGCGTTGAAGGCCAGGCCGCCGGCGGAGAGGTCGATCACTCGAGCTTCCATCGGGGTCCGGTCCGGACCGAAGAAGCGCAGCTTGGCCGGGATTTTCACTCGGGCGTGTTGGCGCTGGGCTTCTGACTCATGCACTACGTTGGCGTTGACGGCGGTATTCATAGGGGCGATTTCCTGGTTAATTCAATAAGGGGGCGGTCAGACCATCATCAGCAGCACGGCAACAAAGATGCTGCCGGCGGAGAAGGTCATGGTCCGAGACGACCAGGTGTTGAACCAACGTTGAAAGCTGGCGAGATCACGGGTCAGGGAAGTGGGCTGGCGAGTCCAGGACTGTTGGTCGAGGCGGAAGAACACGTAGATCTTCACCAGCGCACCGACGATCTGGTTGTAATAGAGAATCGCCGGGTAGGCCGGGCCGATCCGGTGACCGGACAACGACAGCAGCACGGTCAGGATCAGGCGGGTAATGCCGATCCACAGCAGGTACACGAGGATGAACGCGGTGCCGTACTTGAAGCTGGCGATCAGCGCGACCGTCAAGCCCAGCAGCGAGGTCCACATCGACACGCGCTGATCGAACAGCACCACCGAGGTGAACAGGCCGAGGCGTTTAACCCCCAGGCCCAGGGCGCGGGCGTTCTGGCGCAGGTTGTTGCCGTACCAGCGGAACATCAGCTTGCGGCTGGCCTTGATGAAGCTTTTTTCCGGCGGGTGTTCCACGGTGTGGATCGCGGCGTCCGGCACGTAGAACGTGTCGTAGCCCAGGCGCATCAGGCTGAACCAGCTCGACTTGTCATCACCGGTAAGAAACTTGAAGCGACCCAGGCGCCAGTGTTGCAGCGAGTCGCTTTCCACGTCGGCGATGAAGTCCGGGTTGGTGACCACGGAGGCGCGGAATACCGACATCCGGCCGGTCATGGTCAGCACGCGTTTGGACAGGGCCATCGAACACATGTTGATGTGACGCTGGGCGAAACGCAGCTTGTGCCACTCGCTCATGATGTAGCCGCCGCGCACTTCGCAGAATTCGTTGGTGGTCAGGCCGCCGACATTGCCGAACAGCTGGAACCACGGCACGGTCTTGAGCACGACGCCTTCGGCGAGCACGGTGTCGCCATCGATCACGGCCACCACGGCACGGTCGTCCGGCAGGTGACGGGAGATGGCGCGGAAACCGTAGGCCAGGCCATCACGCTTGCCGGTGCCGGGAATGCGCACGAAGTCGAGCTTGACCCGAGCCGGTGGATTCATCTTGGTCCACAGGCTTTTCACCAGCTTCTCATCGGACATTTCTACGATGGAGCAGACCATGGTGGTCGGCAGGCCGCAGTCGATCGCTTCGCGGATCACCGAGGCGTAGACCTGGGCGGTGGTCAGCGCGTCGATACGGAAGCTGGTGACCATCAAAAACACATGGGACGGGTCTGCCGCTTTACCCAGCTTGCGCACTTTGCGCCGCAGGTGCGGGTAGACCACGTACAGAAACAGCATGCCGCGCAGAAAGTGCGTGGCACCCATCGAGTAGCGCCAGATACCGACGATACCGATCAGGAAAATGAAGTCCTTCGACTCGGAGTCGAACGTGGACACAGGCAACGCCATGGCGATGCCCATCAAAATACTTAAGTAAAACAGCCAACCGGCGGCCTGAAGTAGGCCGTGCTTTAGCCTGTGCATAATCTGCATCCGTCTCGATCTCGGGCGAGGCCCGAATGGGTTAAGGCAGGCGTAAATGCCGAAGGTTGTGGCGCCCCGGAGGACGCTTTCGCCAGCAAGCTGGCTCCTACAGGGGATTCTTGTAGGAGCCGGCTTGCCGGCGATAAGCGCGAAGCGCTTACAACCTGCCGGTTACCAGCAGATGCCTTCGGTCCGGCCACTCACGCTGGTGGCTTTCGACATGAAGCCGACCAGGTCGATCACTTGCTTGCCGTGCGGAGCGTTCTGCGCCAGGGCGCGGAATTTTTCGTCACGGTTGCCGAGGATGATCACGTCGGAGTTGTTGATCACTTCGTCGAAGTCGGAATTGAGCAAGGACGAGACGTGAGGGATCTTCGACTCGATGTAGTCCTTGTTCGCACCGTGAACGCGGGCGTATTCGACGTTGGCGTCGTAGATGCTCAGGTCGTAGCCTTTGCCGATCAGCATTTCTGCCAGATCAACCAGCGGGCTTTCGCGCAGGTCATCGGTGCCGGCCTTGAAGCTCAGGCCCAGCAGGGCGACTTTGCGTTTGTCGTGGCTGGAAACGATGTCGAAGGCGTTCTGTACCTGGGATTCGTTGCTGCGCATCAGCGAGTTCAGCAGCGGTGATTCCACGTCCAGGGCGCCGGCGCGGTAGGTCAGGGCACGCACGTCTTTGGGCAGGCACGAACCGCCGAAGGCGAAACCAGGGCGCATGTAGTACTGGGACAGGTTCAGTGTCTTGTCCTGGCAGACCACTTCCATCACTTCACGACCATCGACGCCGCACGCCTTGGCGATGTTGCCGATCTCGTTGGCGAAGGTCACCTTGGTGGCGTGCCACACGTTGCAGGTGTACTTGATCATCTCGGCAACGGCGATGTCCTTGCGGATGATCGGCGCGTCGAGTTCTTCGTACAGCGATTGCAGAACGTCGCCGGACGCCTTGTCGAATTCGCCGATGACGGTCATCGGTGGCAGGTCGTAGTCGGCGATCGCGGTGCTTTCGCGCAGGAACTCAGGGTTCACCGCCACACCGAAATCAACACCGGCTTTCTTGCCGGAGCAGTCTTCGAGAATCGGGATGACAACGTTTGCGACAGTGCCCGGCAAAACGGTGCTGCGAACCACGATGGTGTGGCGGGTGGTCTTGTCACGCAGGACAAAACCGATCTCGCGGCACACGGCTTCGATGTAGTTCAGTTCCAGGTCGCCGTTCTTCTTGCTCGGCGTGCCGACGCAGATCATCGACAGGTCGGTGTCGCGAATCGCTTCCGCGAAGTTGGTCGTACCGCGCAGTCGACCGGTCTCGATACCCTTGGCCAGCAGTTCGCCCAGGCCCGGTTCAACAATCGGTGATTTACCGGCGTTGATCATATCGATCTTGTCTTTGGCGACATCGACGCCAACGACGTCATGGCCCCGTGCAGACAGGCAACCGGCACATACTGCACCGACGTAACCCAAACCAAATATGCTGATGCGCATCGCATTTACCTCTCGTTAACAAGACTGTGTTCAACAAGCCATTACATGGCCGGAATTAAGTGTGTTCAGCAGTTGTAGTGCGCTCGGAAGTGCGGCAGTCAGGCGCCACAATGCCGTGTACAGGCATACTAAGTTCCGAGTGTCTAAATAAGTGCACTCAAGGTGTGCGTAAACAGGCCTTATTATTATGACTTGCCCTGTTATGCAGCCGAGTCCTCTGGTCGAGGTCCTTCGTGCAAAGGTCTTGCGCGCTCAATGCCAGGCCGAAAGCCCGTAAATCAAGCGGTTTGGTGCTCAGGTGAGCACGTTTATAGGGGCGCAGCCTTGGCCATGTAGGGGATAGTAGTGATGCGTTATCTCCTTTCCTTCAGATGTTGCCCAAATCAGGGATTATGTAGCCGAAGTTATTGTGACAACTTCGCTACGTGAATCTCTTCTCTGTGTAAGTTATCTCGTACATGTTCAGAGATAATGGTTACCGGTGGTATGAGCTACGCATTTGGACATAGTTCCAGTCCGCCCATCGCGAATTCTGAAATTTCTTGAAATATTGAAAAAGATGGCACTGCTTTCATATTGATAGCAACGGCTGTTTCACCCTTGATACATAGGGGCGTCGTCGGATTAGATAGTTTTATGCCACTACTGATAATTTTTTTTAGTGCCACTACTGAAAAAAATCACGAAAGTCGAGTGAAACTAAAGTTAGGATTTTGATTGATTGAAAATTGGCGCCAAATAACTGGCGAAAAAGGCGGGGGATTGTTTGGCGATTTGAAGACGGTGCACGACAATTTTGAGGTCGTGCACCGACCGGGTGCATTTACTCGGGGGCGTGATCGCGCAGGAACACCAGATTGTCCGGTTTTGACTGCTCGGCACTGTACCGATAGCCCTGAACGTCAAACTGCTTGAGTGCTGCGGGGTCGTTGATGCGTTCTTCGATGACGAAGCGGCTCATCATGCCCCGGGCTTTTTTCGCATAGAAGCTGATGATCTTGTACTGACCGTTTTTCAGGTCCTTGAACTCGGTATTGATGATGCGGGCATTCAGGGCGCTGCGTTTGACCGCCGAGAAATACTCGTTGGACGCCAGGTTCAGCAGCACATCATCGCCCTGATCGGCCAGGGCTTCGTTCAACCATTCGCTGATGCGCGTGCCCCAGAAGGCATACAGGTCCTTGCCACGGGCGTTGGGCAATTTGGTGCCCATTTCCAGACGGTACGGTTGCATCAGGTCCAGTGGACGCAACAGGCCATACAGGCCGGACAGCATGCGCAGATGCTGCTGGGCGTAATCGAAATCGGCTTCGCTGAAGGTTTGTGCGTTGAGACCGGTATAAACGTCACCCTTGAACGCCAGCAGGGCCTGTTTGGCGTTTTCAGGCGTGAACGCCGGCGTCCAGCTGCCGAAACGCGCGGCGTTCAGCCCGCCGATCTTGTCGGAGACATGCATCAGCTCGCTGATCTGCGCCGGCGTCAGGTCGCGCAATTGCAGGATCAGCTCCTGGGAATGGTCGAGGTATTGCGGCTGGGTGAAACGCTGGGTGGCCGGCGGTGTTTCGTAATCGAGGGTCTTGGCGGGGGAAATCACCATCAGCATGAAGTCGTCTCCTTTAATCGTGGGGCGATTCTAGGGGGTTGTCCGTGTTGACTCCAGCTATCAAGTCCATAGGTGATGATCGGTGGCCACGATCCCCTGTAGGAGCGAGCGGTGCGGCGATCCGACTTGCCCGCGAAAGCGGTGTGTCAGTCGGCATCATCGGTAACTGATACAC
>NZ_JACVBM010000036.1:0-32124 GCF_014852385.1 Pseudomonas sp. PDM03
ACAGGCAGGAGCGACTACTCATCAAGGGCCAGGCGGCAACACTGCCGACCATGAGCCCGGATACATTAGCGCAAGCACGCTTTACCGCTCATCGCTCGTGGTTGCAGGAGATGGGCTGACCATACATCTTCGTTTAGCAGCGGAGAGAGTTGGCAAATCATTCGGATAACTCAGCAAATGATAAAGCCTACACCGAATCCGCCGGATACCGATCCGGCATCCCCGTACGAACCCGATTCAAACAAACTCAACGAGGCCGCCGAGCGGGCTCTCGATTATCACTTTCCGTCGGCTGCCGACATCAAAGCTACCCCGCGTACACCCAGCACCCTCTTTACTGTGGACCCAGAGGTCACGACCGAAACCCTGGCGGTTTATTTGGTTGAGACGCTGGCCTCGGTCGATGTGATGGTCCATCACTTGGTGGACCTTCTCGATGGTGGGGCGCGTAATGCCCTGCTGGGCATCTCCAACAGCATCATGCTGGCGGAGATCACGGCTAATCGGATGTTGGATCAGATAGACCCAACTGAGTAGGTCCGGGCCACTGTGGCAAGGGGACCGCCCCTTGCCACAGAAACGATCTTCTTTTGAATGGTTCGATTACTGCAATTGAAGTAATTGGAGGCAGGGAGCGTCGTTCGCACCCTTTACGAGACCGCACCGCCACGACCTTCAACATCGGCGCCGGCAGCGCCACGCAACTCGATGCCGGCAGCAGCATCAGCGCCGGGTCAAAACTGACGATCAACGCGGCGAACAACCTGACCAGCAAAGGCCAGATCAGCAGCGGCGGCGATGCCACGTTGACCGCCGGCAACGACATCAACCTGCTCGCAGTGGAAGACCGCACCTTCACCCGCGACGCCCTGCGTCGCGGCCTGCGCACCGAAGAAACCCTCACCCAGTTGGGCTCCAGCGTAACCGCCGCGGGCAACCTGACCCTGCACGCCGGTCGCGACCTCAACGCCGTCGCCAGCAAGGCCAGTGCCGGAAAGGACCTGAACGCCAGCGCCGACGGCGACATCAACCTGATCTCGGCCGAGGACGAACACAACCTTGAGAGCAGCTACAAGAAGGGCAACAAAAAGGTTCATGAGATCGATGACCAGACTCGTCAGGTCGCCAGCGAGTTTAGTGCGGGGGGGAACCTGTCGGTCAAAGCCGCAGGGGATGTAACGCTGCGGGCCAGTAACCTGACAGCAGGCGACGAGGCCTACGTTTACGCCGGCAACAACCTCAACGTGCTCGCCGCGGAAAACAGGGATTACACGCTGTATGACATGACGGCCAAAGGCGCGTTTGGGGCGAAGAAAACCAAGCGTGATGAAGTGACGGATGTGAAATATGTCGGCAGTCACATCACCAGCGGAGGGAACCTGACGCTGGAGAGTGGTGGGGATCAGTTGTATCAGGTCGCCAAGCTTGAGAGTGGTAAGGACATCGTTATCGACAGCGGTGGCTCGATTCTTTTTGAAGGGGTGAAAGATCTTCACGACGAGAACCACGCCAAGAGTGACAGCGACCTGGCCTGGTTCGAAACCAAAGGCAGCGGTCGCACCGATGAAACCCTGCGTCAGAGCGAACTGGTGGCCCAGGGCCGACTGGTCATCAAGGCTGCTGGCCAGATCAGCATCGACATCAAACAAGTCGATCAGCAAAGCGTCAGCCAGACCATCGACGCGATGGTCGAAGCCGACCCGAATCTTGCCTGGATGAAGCAGGCGGAAGCGCGTGGTGACATCAACTGGCGCCAGGTGAAGGAGATTCACGAGAGCTTCAAATATGACAGTTCCGGGCTGGGCGCCGGCGCGAAAATCGCCATCGCGATCCTGATGTCTTTCATCATGGGCCCGGCGGGCCTAGGTCTGGTGGGCGGTGGTGCCGGGGGCGTATTTGCCACCAGTCTGGCGACCACTGCGGTCACCAGCACCATCAGCAATAAAGGCAACTTGGGCGCTGCGTTCAAGGAAACGTTTAGTGCTGACAGCCTGAAAAGTGCCGCAATTGCTGGGTTCACTGCGGGCATGCTCGATTATGCGGACACCAATTGGTTCGCCGGGGCGGCGGAAGGTACAAAGTCCGCAAACATTCTTACCAGCACCAATTTCACCGACATTGCGACACGGGTAGCTGGCCGGGCGGTGATCTCCAGCAGCATCTCAACCGCTATTGGTGGCGGCAACTTTGGCGACAACCTTGGTGCGGCGCTGGTGGGAGAGGCCGGGAATGTGGCCATGGCGACTGGGTTTAACTGGATCGGCGATACCATCAAGTTTCCCGAGGGCAGTCTTGAGAAAACCGTAGCGCATGCGTTGATGGGGGGCTTGCTATCGAAGGCTACTGGCGGTGATTTTGCCACCGGCGCGGCAGCGGCGGGGCTTAATGAAGCGCTGACGAATCAACTGGTCAGTCTTGCGGATGGCAACGACCAGTTGCACGTAATGATGTCGCAGTTAACCGGGCTCCTTGCCGCCGCGGCGGTGGATGGGGATCTCCAACAGGGATCAGATATTGCGAAGAACGCCACGCAGTACAACTGGCTGCTACACAAAGAAGTTACAGAGGCGGATAAAGCTCGAGCAGCTTGTGGTTCGGGGAGTGGTGCTCAGGCGTGTCGGGACAACATCACCCGGGCAATATCAGCATTGGATGCCGAAAGACAACGTGATATGGAGGAGTTTGGGCGCCAGATTCAGCTGCGTGGACTACAAGAGGGGTGGACGCTCGATGAAATAAATGCAGCCAAGGCTAGTTATTTTTCAGGCGTTGACACAAAACAACTTACAACCGTCTACCCCCCGTCGATGGAGCCTGGGTTTCTGGCCAGAGAAGGATTTACGGGGTTCAAGGACCGAGCTGTTGCGTGGCCAGGAGGGGTGGTTGACACAGCAAAATCGGCTTGGGATGCCTTTTCATCCCCTTTCGATACGATTGGTGCAATCGCAGGCGGTATCGGCGGGATAGCGCTCGGGATTAAGGACTGGATTACCAGCCCGATCCCGTCGCATGCGCTAGAAAGGGAGTTTGATAAAGTAGCGACCGCCTCTGCCCAGCAGTTAGGGGGTATGGTTTTTGACACGACTACTGGGCTTGCCACAGCTTATATTGGTGGGAAAGCTGTTGAGTGGATTGGTGGGAAATGGGTTGGTGCAAAAGGTGGTAAGGCGGTCCCTGATTTTTACACAAGAGCATCTGGAGAGACTATTCCTTCAACAGGATATAGGTATATTTCGTCTGATGCTCCGTACCTCCAAGACTTGCTCTCCTCGGGAACAATCCCCGCGAACGGCCGAGGCACCTATATTTCTTTTGATAATCTTGGCTCCGGGGCTGCTGGAAAATTGCAGGTTCCGCATGATGCTGCGATTAAAATTGAGTTTGATACAAAACAAATATTGGATGACGTTAAAATTCCTCAAGGGCAATGGGGCAAAGCTGATCATCTTGAACCTATCACTACGGACTTTCCACAATTTGGACCTGGCGGAGCAACTCAGGCGGTTACCACAAAACCGATCCTTGTGAATAAGGTGATTGATACAAATACCGGGAAGGTGCTTTATGACCGTGGAAAATAGACATGATTGGGAGGTTGCCTTCAGAGGGCTTGAGCGATTCTTTGATGAAGGCATGACTTTGTGGCCGAAAGATAAATTTCTCTTGTTATTTCCGAGCGAAGAGATCGCAAATAGTAGTTATGTATTGCAGCAGTTGACTGATCTCGAAAAACAAGGAGCTATCTCTTTTGTAGGTGCTGATGAACTGTATATTAAGGTTCTGAATATTTAGATGGTGCAAAAGGGCCAGGTCAGACAGGAGCAACTCAATGGTTTCCACAATGATGAGTATTCAACCGACTGAAACTATAATTGTCGGCATGTGGATTCTTGAAAACGGAAAGCTTGTAGCTGACACCGTAGCTCAGCGTATCGACCATTTAATCAAGAACGAGCTAACAGGGCTTGGGAGCTCCAGTGATGGCTGGCCAGCCCTCTATTTGGATAAGCGTGATAGTCGCTATTGGGAGTTAAACTATCCGAATAGCAGTGAGCACGGCGGAGGTGCACCATGCTTGACAGTGCTGTCTCGTCATGAAGCTGTGGAGAAATTCAAAGTTTTAGGCTAAATTTTTGTTGGTGCAAAAGGGCCAGGTCAGATCGTTGTGCGCAGCGATAACGATTTCAGCGCAACGGTCAACGGAAACGGCAAACCCAAAGCGTATATCAATGAAAGCGGCGATTTGGTTCCACCCAACATCAACGGGACTGGCAGCGTCCAAACGCACGTGCGTGGTGGCAATTCTGAGAATTCGCCCTATATATCTGTTACTGATCCAATTGCAACGTCGAACCCGAAAAACTATGGGGGCTAACGGGGACAGACCACATTTTTTGAGGCAGATGTATCGGTAGTAGTCCACATTATTATTAATAAAGTTTAGGTCTGTCTCTTTTTATCCCTTCCTGAGTAACGTCAGCAAGAGTGCCTACCGGGTCACCGAGGCCAACGCCTGGAACGCCAGCTACGCCGGGCAGCCACTCGCCAATCAGGCGCCGATTCCGATCGAGGTGACGCAATACCCGATCGAGAACATCACCAATGCCGCTGGTCGCCAGATGCTATCGGATCACTTGGCGCTTTCGGCTAAAACTGAAGGTAATGTGATAAACACGTTCTCAAACCAGTATGGAAAATTCGAGGTTAAAGAGTCATTATTCGTGGGGCCGTCGGGCAAAGCTGCTAACTGTCAGAGCACGCTCCAGATTCTTGATGACGGAACTCATAAACTGAGTACGGTCATACCGCTTCACTGAGGATGCAGTAATGGAGTTTCCTAACGAAAATGATTTTTTGGAGGCGTTTGGTATCGAACCTGTTGAGGTCGACCAAAATTTGGCCTTATGTCGTTATAAAGTGAAGTCAAGAAATAGCGATCTTGAATTGGATTGTTCTTTTAGCGCGGTTATGGGGTCGTTTCAGGTTGTATTGAAGTTCGCCATGCAGGAACTCGCTATCATTTCGTCAGAAAACGTGAAGTCTATCGAGATCGTGCGGGAAAGTTCAGAAGCGGGAGTCCGTGTTGTCTTTGATATTTGTGATTCAATTTCAGAGGCCAGAGTTATGTTTGAACCTGATTTGAGTTGCCGGTGGTGGACGTTGCGTAAAACGTAGCTGCGGTCATTTAATCCTGCTGCCTGATTGGAGCAAAAGTGACTGGTACCTCGGTAGGGGTAACGGGGGCAGACCACATTTTCTGTATAGAAAACGTGGTCTGTCCCCATTTTCCCTTTGCCAATGGAATGTCAAAAGACAATGCTGCTTTGAATACCTGGACAGGCCAAATACCCCAGAAATACGGATGCACGAAGGTCGAAAAAATTGACACCATTGGTGAAATTACCTATGTCACTTTTGGAAAATAGACATTTGTTAGCGCAAATACTGAATGGGAAGTCGCCAAGCATCGTGTTGAATATGATGCTGGAGGTCGATCATGATTTAGATAAATACGCTTTAGCAGATATCTTTTTGGAAGAGTTTGATCGTCTGGATAGCAGAATTCTTCCTGTAATATGGAAGTGGAAGAGTGCCAAATCTATTAGAGGTATATCGGATCAACAATTTGATGAAACGGTACTGTTGCTGATGAGGTCTGCGGGTTACATGGTGTAAATAATAAAGGGGCTTAGGTTTTCCCTAAAATTCATTGTTGTAAAAGCAACAGGCGTCGTTGACGGAGAAAACGGGGGGCAGACCACATTTTCTACCCGTCTCGGGTGGAGTTTGGTTGCAAATTACTGAGGGGCTCTAAAAGCCAAGGTTGTGCATAATGAGTGAAGTTATTTATCCTCGTCGTAAAGTTTTCCTGGCTTTTTTTCTTTGTCCGCTAATACTTGGATTCATTGCTGGAATTATCAAAACAGTAGCAGTACTCGCCGAGTTGGTGAGTAATCCAAAATTGCTAGATTCGGTGAGGGGGGCTGAATTGCTGTTGATGCCGTTTTTGACCCCGCTTCTCATACAGTTGGCTTTCTTCCTGCCATTTCTGGGTTACGCATTGGTGATTGTATTAATTAAAGTCAAGAAGACACCTCGTAACTGTATTGTTGTTTCCTTTTTTGGAAGCTGTGTGGTCGCGTCGTGGGTGTTGTTGTTTATTTCAAATGTGGTGCAAAATATCAAGGGGGCCCAGTATTCGGACTATGTTATTGAATTGCTGGTGCTGTTCGCCGCATCAATGGCTACCTGTTGGTTAACGGCCCATTTCTTTTTACCTGAGGGAAGTCAGGTTGAAGGTTAGAGGGGTTAAGGGGGGGCAGACCACATTTCCTGTATAGAAAACGTGGTCTGTCCCCATTTTTCTCTGTGACTGGAGAATATATTTCTAACAATCATGTTTCCTATGCGGACTAGGATGTAAATATGTCTATCGTTCGGAAGGGTATTGTTGTCGCTGGCGAATATTCTGGCTGGAATATTTTTGTTGATGATGACCGTGATGGCGACACTGGTGGGTATTATCTTTACTTGAAAAAAAGTGATGCTGAGGGGTTTGATTACTGGTTTGAACATGAGGTTGGGCTTCAAGCCCAACTAGTTGATTTTGAAGTGGATTGGATAGATTGGTATATTTAATTAGCATTATTTTTAGTTTGCCTTTGGTGCAAAAGGCGCAGGCGGGAGTGCTCTTCCAAACAGAGTTTCGGCTGTATGTGTGCTAGATGATAGTGTCTTCGCACAAGTGTTAGCGAAGCCCACAAAAGCATTCGGTGAAGAAGGACAAAGTATTTATTCACCAGCAGCTGTGTGGTCTGTCCCCATTTTCCCCTCGGATTAAGGTGATCGAATGGAACCAGGCACCGAATGGGACATATTTCCCCAAGAAGGGAAATGACACAAAAGCCTTTGAGGGAAATATTCCTCAGTCGGTTCTTGATAGTTTAGGGTTGAATTGATGAAAATTTATCAGGGTAGTATTTCTAAAGAGTCGTTGAATCTGTTTGTTTCGGATATTGGTTCCGGAGAGTTTTTTTCATATGTAGGGCACTTGGTTTCATTGGAGCAAGCAATTTCTGTTCTAGGTTTGCTTTCTCCTGATTTTATTGAGTTTGATGGCCACGTTTTCTGGCTGCCTAACGCTCAGCAATACGAACCGCAAAAAAATCATTTGAAGGGACTGGTCGAGACTGAAACTGGTGTGTTGAAACAAAGTGCATCGCGTAGAGACGTTGAACGATACAGAAATATTTTTTCAATAAATCAGTTCTTTTCAAAGTGGGAAGATGCGCCGAGCCGACCCGTATTTAAGGTTGGCCTGCCGGAAGAAGATTATCGTCTTTGTCATTTATTTGCCGAGCAGATCACTAGATATTGGCGGCGCGCGTTATCAGACTGCTTTCCAGAGAAGGTGTTTCAGTTTGAAATTGCTGATGATCTTCTCGATGAATATGGGGTTTGTCTGACATTCTGGCAGCTGTAGTTGTAACCTCCGAGCCAAAGGGGTCACAAAAAGGGTGCAAAAGAGGCGGGTGCCGTTGGGAGTGATGCTGAAAGGATAACGAGGATAGACCATGTTTTCTAAGAGATGATAGGGGGAACGTGGTCTGCCCCCATTTTTCTCATGGGCGTCCGCAGGGGGGATTGATTGACGGAGGCATTATGGCCGGTTTGTTGGAAATTGTGTTTGACGATGTCGGCAAGGACCTAGTCTTGCCATTGCTGGAGGCTATTATTTCTGATTCTGAGTCAATCGTTGGTGCCGGGTGTTCAGAGGGTTTTCCGGTTTGGAGTAATGGAAATATTCAGCTAGATGCCATCAGGGCTGCGATTGAGTTTGATGCGGCAGTCAGTGTTTTCGTCAATGTTCAGAGCTTAAGATTTACTGACATGAGTGTGAAATCAGCACTCGTGCGGATTGTTAAATATGAAAATATTTTTGATCTTGATATTAGTTTTGATGAGGGTGATGCCGGGTTGTGCAGTGCTGATATGGTTGTTGATTTGTTTGCGTATTCAGAAAAAATAAATAAACAGTTTAAATTTGTTAATTGTTATTTTGGGGTGGAGCCTGCGTCAGATGAAACGACACGTTTTTTCACTAATAAAGTGTTGGGGCCAATAAAGTAAGGCGCGTAAATTGATGCTGGGAGATCGAGCAAACATTCAATTTTTCAGGTGGAAAACGTGGTCTATACCCATTTTTCACGTAAACAAGGAATGATAAGAATCAATGGTGTATAGGTAATCGCTTTTTAAAGGGGTTTTAGAAGTGAAAAGTCAAGAGTTGCTATCTAAACTCCATGCAATGGGCGTCAATAGTAATAGCTACTCTTTGGGGGGGATTCGCCACAGCGATTGTGTCTGTGTCGTTTTGGAAGGTGGCAACTGGAAAGTTTATTACGTGGAGCGTGACCGACCAGATCAGCTTGCGGTGCTAGACAATGAAGAACAAGCCTACGATTTTGTTTACGAAACATTTTGCAAGTGGCTTGGTTTCGCAATCGTAAAGGAATGAGTTAACCATTCAGAATACTCACATGGCTTCTAATTGGGCCAAATACTCGCTTAAAAGGACATCGTACGTGAAAAGAACCACGCTATTCGCAATGACCCTGATTCTCACACTTACCGGCTGCCATTCCAACGTCAGGGACTCGTCCCCCAGCCTGCTGAAAGACGGCATTCAACTGCGCCAGAACACGGTGGCAGTCGATGCACAGCACGCCGAGGTCATCATGAAAGCTACAGGCAGCACCCATCCCGTACAGTTTTCAGTCAAGCGTGCCGCCGATCCTGACCAGCGAATGGAGTTGCTTGGAACTGTAGTGGATTCGGGCCAGGGCAAGGTGTTCGGCTGGATCGCCAAACTCAACGAAGTGGCCAACAGTGCCACGGTTAAACGCTTCCCGCAGTTGGAAGCACAGGCCGATGCCGATAAGGCATTTCAGGTGTCGGGATATTCGAATAGCAGGGTGGCAGGCGGCTTGTATAGTTGCGGTCCGCTGCAAAGTTCCTTTGTCCCGGAAAGAGCCAAGGTTTACCTGGTTGAGTTCCAGTTTATTGGCTCCGATTGCGAACAGCATGTTTACGATGTCACCCAGCCTGATCAGCGTATTCCCGTGGCGAGCGTACCTGCGGTGTGAAAGTGGTTCATCTATTGCTCACGCGATAAAAAACGGGCGACCCAAAAGGTCGCCCGTTTTCATTGGCGGTGCGATTTTTGCTGAGAACAGTGCCGTTCTCCTGGGACCTAAACGCGAGCCTACCGCGATCTGCTCCGCGTCAAACGACGTAAATTGACCCCGAAATTCTGCTGATCTAGTATGCGGCATCATTGCGCCATCACTTTAGATTCAGGGACCGAATATGCTGTCCAGAGCCATCACAGCAAGCCTTCTACTGGCATTGGCCGGTTGTACCAACATCAAAGTCGACCCGGTCGCTCCTCAATACAAAATCTCCCAACTCTGCATCGAAGAGAACCCGAAAGTGGTGGTGGGCGATTTCGTCGATGGCCTGCAGACGCTGTTGCGCAAGCACAACATCGACAGTCGGCTTTACGCGACGCCCATTCCGGACAGTTGTGAGTATCGCCTGACTTACACCGCTATTCGTTCCTGGGACTTTTCCCCGTACTTGTCCGATGCCAATGTCCGGCTCTTCAGGGGCGATCAACAGATCGGTTTCGGGCAATACCACCTGACGGGCGAGGGCGGTTTTGATCCGTCCAAAGTGGCGTCGGTCGAGGAAAAGATGGGGCCGGTGATCAACCAGTTACTGGGGCAAAACAAATGAGCGCAGCAATGAAAAGTATTCCGGCGTTGTTGCTCATGCTGTTGTTGGCCGGCTGCGGTCACACTAGCTCCAGCCAGACTTACTTCGAGCCACCGGCGCCACCTCAGGGTAAGGCGTTGGTTTACATGATGCGGACCCAGGTCATTCAAGGCAGCTTTTATGACAGCGTGTTCAGCATCAATGACAGTGCGGTGGTGGGGCTTAATGACAAGACCTATTCCTGGGTGTTGGTGAGTCCGGGCCTGCACAAGGTATCGGCCGGGCCGCGTCCGCATCCCCGAAACGTATTTCTGACCCTCTCGGTCGAGCCAGGTAAAGAGTACTTCGTTGAATACACGCAGGAGTACGCGGCGGAGATGGTTCGGGTGCGGGATGCCAAGGACGGGAAAGCCATGGTGAAGGGGTATTCGTATATACCGGTGAAGTAGCCGATAGCGGTGTGTCAGTTGTATCGGTGTTGATTGTAAGTGAGGCATCGCGAGCAAGCTTGCTCCTACAGGAATTGCAGTGTTCACGGACATTGTGTCCGGCCCTGACCGCTGAGGAAGCAAGCTGGTTCGCGAAGGTGTGGTCTACCCCCCATGGCAGCAGCTCGAATTCACCTTGTCTTCATACCTGTCGTGATGCCTTACCCATTCCATGATCTGCACTTCGTTGCGCCCCTTGGGTGTCAGGTCGAGGTAGTTATAGGCGCCGACCAGCATGTCCAGGCCACGGGCATAAGTTGAATAGGTGTGAAAAATCTCGCCTGCTTCGTTGCGATAAAACACGCTAAGGCCTGGGAGTTCTTCTTCGGCGCCGTCAGTTTTTTCATAGTTGTAGGTGGCTTTTCCGGCGGCAACATCTTCAGCTCGGGCCGAGACGCCAAAGTCGTAGTTAAAGTCGCAACCTTCTGACGACACCCAATCGAATTTCCAGCCCATGCGTCGCTTGAACGCCTGGAATTCGGCGAAGGGTGCGTGGGAAACCGCCACCACCGCCACGTCGTGATGCGCCAGGTGCTGGTTGGCGCCGTCGATGTGGTCGGACAGGAATGAGCAACCGGGGCAGCCTTCGTCCCAACCGTCGGCAAACATGAAGTGGTAGATGACCAGTTGGCTGCGACCGCCGAACAGGTCGGCCAGCTTCAATTCACCATTGGGGCCCTGGAAGTGATAGTCCTTGCTGATTTTCACCCAGGGCAGGGCGCGGCGTTCGGCACTGAGTTTGTCCCGTTCCCGGGTAAAGGCTTTTTCGTGGGCCAGGTGTTGTTTGCGGGCGGCGAGCCATTCTTCTCGCGACACGACCGGATGGTTCTGAACGTTCATCGGGTTTTCTCCTGCGCAATGCTGGGCGGTAACTGACACAACCTTGTCGTTTGACCTATGCCAAATTCGACATACCGCCGGTCAGCGCCGTTAAAGAACTGCGCTGAACGGCGGCGAGCGGTGTCGGTCACAACCTATGAAGGCCATCACACTCACGGGTTTTGGAGGTTGGACAGGATGACGACTTATAACTGGGATTTGATTGAACGCCTGCTGCACGAAGTGCAGAACGCAGCACCCAGCTTCACGCCACGGCCCTATGCCGAGCAGTACGCGGCGGAGAAAGCCACGGAGGGCGAAGAGACTGAGAACCTGGATCACCTGAAAGCGGTGGCCGGCGAGTATGAAAAGTTACTGTTGGCGCGTGGCTACATCGAGCCTAGGCCTGAAGAGCAGGGTGGAACCGGTTCGAATTACAGGCTGACGATGCGGGGTTCAAGGTTGTTGAGCCTGATCGACAGCAGCATTCCGGGCAATGATCATCCGAGGCAGGTGCTGGATGAGCAGGACGATGCGCTGGATGAGGTGACGTTTGATGAGGTGGCGTCCCACGCGCAGATTGCCTGAAGCCCCCCGCATATCCCTTGTAGGAGCTGGCTTGCCGGCGATTGCGGTCTTTCAGCCAGCATGGATGTTGGATGTAACGGCCTCATCGCTGGCAAGCCAGCTCCTACAGGGGGTTGTGGTGGAGTGACTATCCCTGCTTCGCTGCCTTAAGGCACTTCAAGTCGTTGAAGTCTTGGCGCACTCCTTCGATTTTTTTCAGCAGCCGCTGGCGTTGAACCGGTGTGCTTTCGGCCATCAAATCCACAAACAGGCTTCGTGCCTGTGCTTCGGTGTTGGCGTAGGCCTTGCGGTATTCGGGTGTCCATAAGCTCTCGCGATTCACCAGAAGTGTCTCGATGCGCTGTGGGAATCCTGGACTCTGGCGCTGCGCGACCGCCGCGCTGAACTGTTTCTGCCAATGTACGCGGTTGGCAATCCATTGCGTGTTCTGGTCGCCCAACGCATTTGACCAGGCAACGACCCGTTGTTGTTGGGGCTGGCTCAGCGGTCCGATCCAGCCATCCAGACGTTTTTCCATGCGCTCGCTACGCTCCTTGATCTGTTGAGCGAGCGACGGTTTCACGTAGTCCTGCTGGCGTTTGCGCTGGTCCTTGGCAAAGGCTTCGTTCATTTCCGCGACTTGTTTGTCGTCCAGCCCCTGCAACAGCTCGATGGCTGACGGGGTGATTTCCCGGGCGGTCTGGGCGATGGCTTGTTTGGCTTCCTGGGTGCGGGATTGCAGCGCGGCGTCGGTGACCTGATTGGTTTCGACCATCACCTGCAAACGGTCCAGCCAGTCGAGATAGCCTGGCAGTTGCGTGGTGCAGTGCCAGCTCAGGTGTTCCTTGAGGCGCTCGTTGAACCAGCCTTTTTGCTCGCCGTTCATGTCCAGGTAATCGCTGAGCGTCCACGGGATGATCACGTCGAGGTTGCGATAGGCCAGGCCCATGCGGCTGCAGGCTCCGAGGGCAAGACTGAGGGTGATGACGACGGCGAGACACTTCAACCAGCGCGACATGGGCGAGTCCTTGCGAAAGCGTAGGTTCTCATGTGATCGCAGGATGAGCCCGCCAGTTCAGCCAATCAATAAAACGCGCGTTCCGCCTTGAGGGTGACCAGGCCATCGCACTGACTGTTGTGCCCGGAATAGGCCGAGCAGTCACTGCCGCTGAGGCTCGAATCGCTATAGATCAGGTCAAGGTCGATGCCCATGAACGGGCGGGACAGTGTCAGCGACCAGTCGGTGAAGCTGCCTACATACCCACCGTCCACCGACACCGGAGTATTGAGCTGGTGAGTGGTGTATTTCATGCTGATCCCGACGCCGAACGGCTGATTGCCACGGAGGTCGGCGAACACGGTGCTGTTCTGTTTGTCCGGATCGTTGCTGAACGCAGCGCCGAATCGACTGCCGAGCAGAGTCAGGCCGCCGAAAAGTTCCTGGGTGTCCAGGGTGCCCACTTTGGGGTAGCTGTAACGGATCATGCCGACTTCGTAGCCGAGGGTTTGATCGAAGGGCTGTTTAAACCCCACGTAGGAATCGACTTCAAGGTTGTTGCCCGGACTCAACCCCATGCTTGGCGACCATTGGCCGAAGTAGAAGCCGCTGTCGTGGCTCAGGTCGAGCCCGCCGTGGAAAGAGCCGGTGGTCGAGGGTTTGACCAGCCCCTGGGCCATGCTGCGGCTGGGGGTGGTGCCGAGCTTGAGGTCGAAGTCGCCCAGTTCACGCTGGAAGATTTGCGCGTTGGCGGCCGAACACAACAGCAGACTGCCAAGCAAGAAAAGAGAGGGTTTGAGCATGCGTCACTCCATGACAGCGAGGAGCAGAAACAAAAACTGCTGAAACGCTTGGTCTAGACGTGTGCAAGCATACCGGCGAATGCTCGGCATCGAGGGCCGTTCGTCGATTTTTGAAATATTGATGGGGTTTGGCGGGGTGTTACGGGGGAGGGTTCCAGTCCAAGCGCTTCGAAGCTCAAAGCGCTTAGGGACCAGGTAACGCGGGTGTTATTTTTTGCCCAAGGTAATCTGCTTGGACGGGCCGAACGTCTGGCCGCTGACGCCTTTGGCAATTTGCTGGATCTCGCCGCCGGATTTGAGGAACGCAGCAATCTGATTGTTGATCGATTCGCTGGTTTCAACGGCTGGAGCTGGCTTTGCTTTGCTGGTGGATGCTTTTACGCGCATGGCGGCCATTAACCTGTAGAAAATTAACTTGGCCACGCATCGTACAGGAAATACTTGACAATTGCTTGGCAAATATCCCCCTGAAATACACATCACAAAAGCGCTATTAATCGCAAGTTATTATTCGAGTTATGTCCCTAAGCTGCTGTTTTAAATAAGAACATCGGTGGGGAAGAATGGATTTTTGCCTGGCTGGAAGGGAGATGAATCGACAGGTCGGCCTGACGAGCGGCCAGACCCGCCTGTCAAACCCCAGGAAAATTAAGGCCCCCAGAGGATTTTCTCGCGCCACCGGGCCGGGCGCCGAACGCGGCCTGCAAAAACGGGTAGAATGCCGCCCACGCAATGAGGGTATTGGAAATGGCTTTAGTCGGGCGTTACAACAGTTTGCAAGTGGTTAAACACACTAACTTCGGTTTATATCTGGACGGTGGTGCGGACGGCGAAATCCTTCTGCCTAATCGTTATATTCCCAAAGATATTCCCAGCGAAGATGAAGACTGGCTCAACGTTTTTATTTATCTGGACAGCGATGACAAACTCATCGCAACTACCGAAAAGCCGAAAGTTCAGGTCGGTGAATTCGCCAGTTTGAAAGTCGTTGAAGTCAACAGCATCGGCGTTTTCCTGGATTGGGGCTTGCCGAAGGATCTGTTGCTGCCGTTCTCCGAAGAAAAGCGTCAGATGACCGCGGGCGAGTACGTCGTGGTGCATGTCTACCTCGATAAGCACACCCGTCGCATCACCGCGACCGCGCGCCTGGACCGTTACCTCGACAAGACCCCGGCCAACTACACCCCTGGCCAGGAAGTTGATCTGCTGGTTGCCGAAGCCACCGATATGGGCTTCAAGGCAATCATCAACAACAAGCACTGGGGCTTGATCCACAAGAACGAAATCTTCAAGTTCATGCGCGCCGGTAAAGAAGAGAAGGGCTTTATCAAAGAAGTCCGTGCCGACGGCAAGATCAGCCTGAGCCTGCAACCAGTGGGTGAAGAAGCCGCCACCAGCCTGAACTCGAAGATCCTCGCCAAATTGCGCGACAACAACGGCGCGCTGCCGGTGAGCGACAAGAGCGATCCTGCGGTGATCACCAGCATGTTCGGTGTCAGTAAGGGCAACTTCAAGAAGGCCATCGGCGCGCTGTACAAGAATGGCCAGATCGTCATTCATGCCGATCGCATTGAACTGAAGTGACGTCGCGCAAGATGGCGTCCGTGGTGACTTGAAGGTCTCCCACAGGCTACTTTTTCTGGCCATCTGGTTAATAATCGACAGCATAAATATTTGCCCCGACCTTGAGTCGGGGCTTTGCTTTCTACTGTGAGTCACTGCCATGGATTGTATTGTCGAGGTGTTCCGGTGAGCGCCACCCGGCGTAGCGCCGATGGGTTTGCCCTGCAAGTGATGGTCGGGTTGTGCCTGATCTGGGGCGTACAGCAAGTCATGATCAAGTGGGCGGCGCCGGACATCGCGCCAGTCATGCAGGCGGCCGGTCGGTCAGGCATTTCTGCGTTGCTTGTAGGATTGCTGATCTGCTGGAAGGGCGGCTGGGATCAGGTCAGCCATACGTGGCGCGGCGGACTACTGGCCGGCGCGCTGTTTGGACTGGAATTTTTCTTCATTTCCGAAGGCTTGCAGCTGACCACGGCCGCACACATGTCGGTGTTCCTTTATACGGCGCCGATCTTCACCGCGTTGGGCGTGCACTGGCTGTTGCCGAGTGAGCGTTTAAGACCGGTGCAATGGTTGGGGATTTTTCTGGCGTTTGTCGGGATTGCCATCGCGTTTGCCGGCGGGGTGTCCTGGGACAACCTCGATCACCGCATGTTGATGGGCGATGCACTGGGTGTGCTAGCCGGTGCATCTTGGGGGGCGACCACGGTCGTGGTGCGGGCCTCGCGCCTGTCGGAAGCGCCGGTGACGCTCACGTTGTTCTATCAGTTGATTGTCGGTTTCGTCGGCCTGCTGCTGATCGCGATGCTGAGTGGCCAGGTTACCCACGTCAGTCTGACCACCGTGGCCGTGGCCAGCGTGCTGTTCCAGGGGCTGGTGGTCTCGTTTTTCAGCTACCTGACGTGGTTTTGGTTGTTGCGCCGGTATCTGGCGGCGAACCTCGCGGTGTTTTCGTTCATGACGCCGTTGTTCGGTGTCACGTTCGGTGTGGTGTTGCTGGGTGAGGCGCTGAGTCTCAACTTTGTCATCGGTGCCGTGCTGGTGCTGCTCGGCATCACGTTTGTCAGCGCTGAGCAGTGGGTGCGCCGTCGTTTGCGCAAAGCCCTTGGCCAGCAGTGACCGGTCAACCCAGGGTGTCGATTCAGGCCCGGGCGATTGCCTGAGCTAATGGTCAGGTATTTTGATCAATTCAGTAACAGATCATTGCGGATTTTGCCGAGCATTTCGTAGGACTTCGGACTATTATCAGTGCGAAGGGGCTACAGAATTTCAGCCGCTCGGCACTACCCTGAAGGGGGCACCATGAAAGAGAAAATTCAAAACTGGCTGCATGACCTGGGTGTCGCACTCGGTTTGATCGAACCGCCTCTGCAACCTGTGCCTATTCGCACTGACGATGAACAGCGTCGACGCCAGCAGCGTCGTCGGTAACGTCAAGGTCTGGAACACCGCAGCCGTGTTGTAGCAGCTTTCGACGGCTGCATTCGGCTGCGTAGCAGGTGTAAATTCAAAAATCGGGCGAAATCAGTACCGCCCCGATCTCCATCAAAAACCGACTCAGATCATTCGCCGTCCTGGCGATTTTGAGCATCCGCTCTTCCTCGGTGCTAAATGCCTGTTGTTTTCCCTGGTGTCGAGTACAGCAGGCGTCAGCCGTGCGAGCGCTGCCACTCATCAATCATCGTGCGCAAATGTTCCCCGGAAAAACTGCCGAAATGCCCGCCATGCACGGTGCGGATAGGCAACTCACGCAAGCGTTGCAGACTGCGCGCGTAGTCGTCGAGGTTGGAATGGTAAGCGTCTTCGATCAGCGGCCCGTCGTAGATGATGTCGCCGCTGAACAGGGTTTCGGTCGCTGCTTCATACAGGCTGATGCCGCCCGGTGAATGTCCCGGCGTGTGCAGCACCTGCAACACGCGATTGCCCAGATCCAGCACGTCACCTTCCTCGATCATTCCCGTGGCCGGCGCGGCTTTGACCCGGTACTCGGCGTAACACAGCGGGCAATCAGGATGCGCCTCGAACATATCGTCGCCGACGAATGCCCGGCTCAAATCGTTTTCGCCGTCAGGTGCCGCCAGGATGTCGGCCTCGGCGGGATGCACCAGGCGTTCGGCAAATTCGTGATGGCCGGCGATGTGGTCGAAATGGCAATGACTGGCCACCGCCACCAATGGCCGTTCGGTGATCCACGGCAGTTGCTCGCGCAGGCTCACCAAACCGGAGCCGCTGTCCAGCAGCAGGTCCTTGTCGCGGCCCTGAATGTGCCAGAGGTTGCAGCGGTAGAAGGGACGGATGTAAGGCTCGTGAATCAGACGGATGCCGTCGCTGAGTTGCTTGACCTCGAACCACTGATCGCGAGAAACAATCTTCATCAAAGGTTTTCTCCAGACGAAAAAAAACGGGTGTGGCAACCGACGCCACACCCGTCGAAGAAAGCATCAAGTCGTTATAGAAAGCTTAGATGGCGTTCGCCACCGCAGCCGGGCGGCGAGACATCAGGCTCACCACAATGAAGCTCACCAGACCTGCGAGCAGGCTGTAGTAGATCGGGGTGTTGGCATCCAGACCGTCCTTGACCATGAACAGCAGAGCGGTTGCGAAGCCCAGGCCCATGCTGGCGATGGCGCCGGCGGTAGTGGCGCGTTTCCAGAAAATCGCACCCATCAGCGGGATCAGCATGCCGCCGACCAACAGGTTGTAGGCCAGGGTCAGGGCGCTGATCACATCGTTCACCACCAGGGCGATACCCAGCACGACAATACCGGTCAGCAGCGTCACCAGGCGGTTCAGGCTCAGGCTCGACTGTTTACCGCCACGCAGTTTAGGTAGCAGGTCTTCGCTCAGAGTAGTGGCGGCAGCCAACAGGCCTGCGCTGGCGGTGGACATCATGGCGGCCAGTGCAGCGGCGATGACCAAGCCACGGATACCGTCCGGCAGCGACAGTTTGACGATGGCGGCGAAAGCGTTGTTGACGTTGTCCAGATCCGGGATCAGTACGTGAGCGGCCATGCCGATCAGGGCGCACGCCAGACCGTAGATGATGCAGTAGAGGCCTGCGGCAGTACCGGCGTATTGCGCGACCTTGGCGGTCTTGACGGTGAACACCCGTTGCCAGATGTCCTGACCGATCAGGATGCCGAAGAAGTAGATCACGAAGTAGGTGATGATGGTGTCCCAGCCGATGGTGGTGAAGCTGAAGCTCGCCTCCGGCAGTTTGGCCACCAACTGATCCCAGCCGCCGACGCGGTACAGGCAGATCGGCAACAGGATGAACATCAGGCCCACGGTCTTGATGACGAACTGGACGATGTCGGTCAGGGTCAGGGACCACATGCCGCCGATCGCCGAGTAAATCACCACCACGCCACCGCCGACCAATACCGACAGCCAGAACGGCAGGTCGAACAGCACTTGCAGCACGGTGCCGATGGCCAGGATCGAAACCACGCCGATCATCAGTGCATACGCCAGCATGATCACCGCGCTCGCGGAGCGGGCCATCGGGTTGTAGCGTTTTTCCAGCACCTGGGTAACGGTGTAGATTTTCAGTTTCAGCAGCGGTTTGGCGAGGAACAGGTTCAGCGCCACGATTCCGCAACCGAGGGCCGCGCAGAGCCAGAAACCGGAAATGCCATGGACGTAGCCCAGGCGCACGGTGCCGACGGTAGAGGCGCCGCCCAGAACGGTAGCGGCCATGGTGCCCATGTACAGGCTCGGGCCGAGGTTACGACCGGCGACCAAAAAGTCTTCGTTGGTCTTGGCCTTGCGCATGCCGTAGTAGCCGAGTATCAGCATCGCGGCGGCGTAGATGAGTACGACGAATAAATCCAATGCCATGATGGCGTGTCTCCGATTGTCTTTTTTATGGTGAGGCTGAAATCAATCCCTGTGGAGTATCAATCCCTGTAGGAGCGAGGCTTGCCCGCGAAGGGGGCGCCACGGTCTGTCAGCCAGACCGCGTTATCGTTCTTCGCGGGCAAGTCGGAACGCCGCATCGCTCGCTCCTACAGGTCATCCCTAACCACAGGTAATGCGTTTAATCAGGCGGCTTGTCGCAACGCCGGTTTACCGAGCGAATCCGTGCTCTTGCTGCGTGGATCATTCGGGCCGAACACCGCAGCCGATTCCGGGAACAGGCTCAGCAGCGCCAGGTACACCAGCGAGGCCAGGCCGAGGGTTACCGGCAGGCTGATGTCGATGCCATCCGCCAGATTCCCCAGTACACCCACGAATTGCCCCGGCAGGTTCACAAAGCACAAACCGACCAATGCACTCGGGATCCAGGCACCCAGCCCACGCCAGTTCCAGCCGTGGGTGAACCAGTAACGACCGCCTTTCTCGCCGCGGGTGAACACTTGCAGGTCATCCGGGCAGTAGAAGCCACGGCGCACCAGCAGGCCGATGATCATGATCACCATCCACGGAGTGGTGCAGGTGATGATCAGCACGGCGAAGGTCGACACGCTCTGCACCAGGTTCGCCGCAAAGCGTCCGATGAAGATGAAGGCAATCGACATCACACCGATCAACAACGTGGCCTTGACCCGCGACAGTACACGCGGGAACACGCTGGACATGTCCAGCCCGGTGCCATACAGCGAGGTGGTGCCGGTGGACATGCCGCCGATCACCGCAATCAGGCAGACCGGCAGGAAGAACCAGCTCGGCGAGACGGCCAGCAGGCCGCCGACGTAGTTGTTGGCGGCGATGTAGTCCGGCGCCTTGATCGCTACGATAGTGGCGGTGGCGAGGCCGAACAGGAACGGGATGAACGTTGCGATCTGCGAGATCACCACTGCGGCCATGATCCGGCGCTTGGAGGTTTCACGCGGGATGTAACGCGACCAGTCGCCGAGGAACGCGCCGAAGGAAATCGGGTTGCTCATCGCCACCAGCGCAGCGCCGATGAAGGCGGCCCAGAAACCCGGTTGGCCCATGCTCACGGTGCCGGCGTAGTTCACATCGAAAGGACCGGCGAAAGCGAAGATGCCCAGCAGGAACAGCAGGCTGGCGCTCCACACCGCGATCTTGTTGACCCACAGCAGGAAACGGAAGCCGTAGATGCAAACCGTCAGTACCAGGATCGCGAACAGACCGTAGGCCAGGCCCAGGGTCAGGTCGGTTTCCGGCAGGCCGATCAGGCGTTTTGCGCCACCGATCAGCGCATCACCCGAACTCCACACCGAGAGCGAGAAGAACGCGATAGCGGTCAACAGCGACAGGAACGAACCGACGATCCGCCCGTGCACGCCGAAGTGCGCACCGGAAGACACGGCGTTGTTGGTGCCATTGATCGGGCCGAACAGGCCCATCGGCGCGAGGATCAGCGAGCCCAGCAACACGCCCAGCACAATCGCCCAGACGCCCGCCTGGAATGACAGGCCGAACAGCACCGGGAAACTGCCGAGCACGGCGGTGGCAAAGGTATTGGAACCGCCGAAGATCATCCGGAACAAGTCCGTCGGGCCTGCGGTGCGTTCGTTGTCCGGGATCTGTTCGACCCCGTAGGTTTCAATGTGCGTAAGGCTTTGGTCGTTGTTGTTGTTATTCATGATCTGCTCCGATCATAAAGGCGCGCTCATCGTGTGTGAGCGTCACCTGTTTGGCTAAGGGGTTGGCAGCCCTTCCGGCATTGCGGACAAATGTTCGTGGCAGGCCAGCCATAGGCCTTGTTGTTCTTGGCCAGACGCTTGTTTCTTGAAAACAATCGTCTCGCGCTCCTGGCTGAAGTGTTGCTCCCCTTGCATGCGCAGCTCGGTGGCCACGTCATGGATGAAAATCGCGACGTCACCTTGCAGGCTGACGAAAGCGTTGCTCGAGGTGCACGACAGCACCTCGAAGCCATCCTCGGCACGCCAGGTGTCCCACAACGCCTGATAGGCATCGCGCGACAGCAGAGGCTGCTCGAGGGTGTAGAAGACGAAGCTGGCATCGGCGCTGAAGGCGCCGAAGTAGGCTTCGCGATCGTTACGGGCAAAGGCTGCCACCAGATCGGCGGCAGCGTGCAGAACCTGATCACGTTCGTTCATGACCAATCCTCAGCGGTGGGCCACGCCAGGCAGTACGCAGAGCATTTCGTACAGCAGGTTGGCGCCCAGCAGCGAGGTGTTGCCGGTGGTGTCATAAGCGGGCGAGACTTCTACCAGGTCGCAACCGACCAGGTCGAGACCTTGGCAGCCACGAACGATCTCGATCGCCTGAATGGTGGTCAGGCCGCCGATTTCCGGAGTGCCGGTGCCAGGTGCCCAGGCCGGGTCGATACCGTCGATATCGAAGCTCAGGTACACCGGACCGCCGCCGACTTTCTCGCGAACTTCGGCCATCAGGGGGGCCAGGGATTTGTGCCAGCATTCTTCGGCCTGAACCACACGGAAGCCCTGATTGCGGCTCCAGTTGAAGTCATCGGCGGTGTAGCCCTGAGCGCGCAGGCCAATTTGCACTACACGGTCGCAATCCAGAAGACCTTCTTCGACGGCGCGACGGAAGGTGGTGCCGTGGGCGATTTTCTCGCCGAACATGTGATCGTTCACATCGGCGTGAGCGTCGATGTGCACCAGGCCGACCTTGCCGTGCTTCTTGTGGATGGCACGCAGGATCGGCAGGGTGATGGTGTGGTCGCCGCCGAGGGTCAGCGGGATCACATCGTGTTCAAGGATGTTGTCGTAGGACTCTTCGATGATCCGCACGGCGTCGAGCAGGTTGAAGGTGTTGATCGCGATGTCGCCGATGTCGGCAACCGACAGCGAGTCGAACGGTGCAGCGCCTGTGGCCATGTTGTACGGGCGGATCATGACCGATTCAGCGCGGATTTCACGTGGCCCGAAACGGGTGCCAGGGCGCAGGGAAGTACCGATGTCCAGTGGGATGCCGATAAAGGCAGCGTCCAGGCCGGCAGCGGTAGGTACATGGGGGAGTCGGAGCATGGTGGCGATGCCGCCGAAGCGCGGCATTTCGTTGCCGCCCAGTGGTTGGTGAAGAATCTTGTCCACGGGTAAGGCCTCATCGTCGTTGTTTTATTTATGTCGGTTGCACCGCACCGGGGAGGCTCGGGCACCGTTAGGGGCCGATTCTGCGAAATGTAGTGACCGGGAAGAATCGCTACGGACAAATACTTAGTTCAGATTTTTCTAAACTAATGGCGGGAGGGGAGATAGACTTCTCGTCTGCCCGGAGGTCCTCTTCGCGGGCAAGCCTCGCTCCTACAGGATTTGTCTGTGTCTCGAAATCGGCGCCGACCTGTAGGAGCCGGCTTGCTGGCGATTCGGTTGCGCAGCAACCGCCGTCAAACAACGCGGACTCACCGATACACGCTACGGAGCCCCCATGGCCAACGCTTTACCCGACCTGAAACTATTACGCATCTTCGTCAGCGTGGTCCGCCATCAGGGGTTTGCCAACGCCCAGCAAGAGCTCAACCTCTCGACTTCGGCGATCAGCACCTACATGAGCCAGCTCGAAGCGGCCCTCGGCCTGGTGCTGTGCCATCGCGGGCGCGGCGGTTTCAGCCTGACCAGCAAAGGCGAGCTGTTCCATCAGGAAACCCTGCGCCTGCTCGGCGAACTCGAAGGCTTCGAGCAATACGCGGCGGCGCTGAAAGGTGAGCTGCGCGGTACGCTGAACCTCGGCGTCATCGACTCCACCGTCAGCGACAAGGCCTTGCCGTTCGCCGAAGCCATCGGCGCCTACAGCCAGGAACACCCGGCCGTGCATTTGCACCTCTCGGTGATGAGCCCGTACGAGCTGCAACTCGGCGTACAGGACAACCGCCTCGATTTGGCCATCGGTGCGTTTTCCACGCGCATGAGCGGGCTGGTCTACATGCCGTTGTACCGCGAGCAACACTGGCTGTATTGCAGCAGCCGTCATCCGCTATTCACCGAGCGGCGCATTCCCGAACAAGTCATCACCCAGCAGCGCATGGTCGGTCGCGGTTACTGGAGCCAGGCCGAACTGGCGCGCCACGGCTTCAAGCACAGTGCCGCGACCGTGGAAAGTATGGAGGCGCAGTTGATTCTGGTGCTGTCCGGCGCCTATATCGGTTACCTGCCGGAGCATTACGCCCAGGCCTGGGCCGACAAAGGTGATTTACGCGTGTTGCTGCCGGCGACCTTCGGTTACCAGGCGCCGTTCTCGATGATCATGCGCCGGGGCCGCAGCCGCGAACCGTTGATCCAGACCTTCCGCGACCTGCTCAAGGCGCAGCTCAATCAGGCTTGAAACCATGTCCAGAATCCAATGCCCGCGCTGTCTGCGCCCGCAAACCCACTGCCTGTGCCCATTGATCCCGAGCCTCGACAGCCGCACTCGGGTGTTGCTGCTGCAGCATCCGAGCGAAGTGAACCATGCGCTGAACACCGCAAGTCTGGCGGCGTTGGGGTTGAAGAATGCCGAATTGATTGTGGGTGAGGTGTTCGAGGATTTGCCGGCGCTGTTGAATCAGCCGGGCTATCAGGCGCGATTATTGTTTCCGGCCGATGATGCGCAACCGATGCAGGCTTACACCGCAAACGATGAGCCACTCTTGTTGGTCGTTCCGGATGGCACCTGGCGCAAGGCGCGCAAAATGCTGCACCTCAATCCGCTGCTGGCGGCATTGCCCCGAGTGACATTGGCGGATGGCGGTGTGTCGCGTTATCGGTTGCGCAAGGCGCCGGCGCCGGGGGCGTTGTCGACGGTGGAGGCGATTGTGCAGGCGTTGCAGACGCTGGAAGCGCCTGTCAGTTTCGAGCCATTGTTGAAACCGTTTGAGGCGTTGATCGAGGGGCAGATTGCGGCGATGGGGGAGGAGGTTTTTCAGCGCAACCACGGTCCGAAATAATCGTTGGACTTGAAGGCCTCATCGCGAGCAGGCTCGCTCCCACAGTTGACCGGGTTCCTCCAGAAGAAACGCGATCACTGTGGGAGCGAGCCTGCTCGCGATGACGGTAAAACAATCAAAGAAAATCTCAGCAAAAACTACCTTTCCCGCATCGCCTCTGTCCGGGCCTTAAGCACCGGTTTCAGCAGATAATCCAACACACTTTTCTCCCCGGTAATAATATCCACCGTCGCCACCATCCCCGGAATGATCAGCAGTGGTTTCACATCCCCGCCCAAGTGGTTTTTATCGGTCCGCACCTGAATCAGATAGAAGCTGTTGCCCTTGTCATCAGTAATCGTGTCCGCACCAATCAACTCAAGCCTGGCACTCAACCCACCATAAATCGTGTAGTCGTACGCACTGAACTTGACCATCGCTTTCTGCCCCGGATGCAGGAACGCCACGTCTTGCGGGCGCACCTTGGCTTCGATCAGCAGGTTGTCTTCGATGGGCACGATTTCCACCATGTCGCTGCCCGGCTGAACCACGCCGCCGATGGTGTTGACCTTCAGCACTTTGATAATCCCGTGTACCGGCGATACCACCGTGGTGCGGCTCACGCGGTCGTCGATGGCGATGCTCGACGCGGTGATTTTCGACAGCTCGGTGCGTTTCTCATTGAGCTCTTTCGCCGCGTCCGAGCGGAAGGATTGTTCCGACTCGTCGATCTTGCTTTTGATCTCGTTGATCGCCGACTCGGCGCGAGGAATCGCCAAGGTCGTGGCATTCAGCGAACCGCGGATTTCCACTGCGCTGCGTTTGAGCCGCAGGATTTCCACCGGCGACACCGCCCCGGTGCCCACCAGCGGCGCAGACATGTTCATTTCCTGTTGCAGCAACGCCAGGCTTGAACTGTATTGACCCTGTTTGGAGCGGAATTCCGCCAGTTCCTGGGTTTTCTGCCGCAGTTGTTCGGTCAGCGTGCGTTGCTCGCTGGCCAACCGGCGTTGCCGTTGTTCGTACAGCGAACGCTCGTCCTCGGCCACTTGCGGGGCTTTGGCGATCACCTCCGGCGACAAACTGAATGGCCGTCCCTCGGCCTCGGCGGACAGGCGTTCGACCTGCGCGGTCAAGGCATAACGATCCGCTTCACTCTCGCCCTTGTTCGACAGAAACCGCGTGTCATCCAGGCGCAGCAACGTGTCGCCCTTGTTCACCATTTGCCCTTCGCGCACGAAAATCTCGGTGACGATGCCGCCCTCCAGGTTCTGGATCACTTGAACCTTGCTCGACGGAATCGCCTTGCCTTCGCCCATTGTGACTTCCTGCAACACGGCGAATTTGGCCCAGACCACGGCGCTGATGATCAGCGCAGCGGCGAGCCACACGGTGATCCGCGACCAGCGCGGGGAATCCTGCAATGAGGCGCCGGCCGTCTCCGGCATGAACTCGCTTTCGGCACTTTTGCTGAAGCTGTCGAAGTAGCCGCGTGAGCTTTGTGACGATGACATGAGCGGACTCCTAGACGGCCGCAGAGCCGACACGGCCCTTGCGCAGTGCATCGATGACCGCTTCTTTCGGACCGTCGGCGACGATCCGCCCGTTGTCGAGCACCACCAGCCGATCCACCAGGCTGAGCATCGAGGTGCGGTGGGTCACCAGCAGCAAGGTTTTGCCCTGGACCCAACCGTGAAGTTTTTGCCGCAAAACATCTTCGCTGCTGTTGTCCATGGCGCTGGTGGGTTCGTCGAGCAGCATGATCGGCGGGTCGAGCAACAAGGCGCGGGCCAGCAATACGGCTTGGCGTTGCCCCCCCGACAGCAATTGCCCGCGTTCGCCGACGGGGCGGTCAAACCCTTGTGGGTGTTGACGCGCGAGCTCGGTGACGCCGGTCAGTTCGGCCACTTCCAGCATCCGCGCATCGCTGATGTAGCGTGCGCCGAGTGTCAGGTTGTCGCGCAGGCTGCCGGCCAGCAACGGCAGGTCATGGGCGACGTAACCAATTTGCTGGCGCAGGTCGGCGACGTCCAGTTGCCGCAGGTCCAGGCCATCGAGCAGCAACTGACCTTCCTCCGGTTCATAGAACCCCATCACCAGTCGCCCCAGGGTGCTTTTGCCCGAACCGCTGCGACCGATGATGCCGACCCTCTCACCGGGTTTGAGGCTGAAACTGATGTTGGCCAGCGCTGGTGCATTCTGGCCGTTGTAGCGAAAGGTCACGCCGCTGACGTCGAGGGCGCCTTGCAGTTGCGTGCGCTCCAATGGCCGCTGTTTCGCGTCGCGCTCCTGCGGCAGGCCCATCAGCGCATCGGTACTTTTCATCGTCAGTTGCGCTTGCTGATAGCGCGTGATCAGCCCGGCGATCTGCCCCAGCGGTGCGAGTACGCGACTGCCAAGCATGTAGGTCGCCACCAGCGCGCCGACGCTGAGGTTGCCGGCGATGATGCTGTAGACCCCGGCGACGATGGTCGCCATGCCGGAGAACTGCTGGATGAACAGCGTGCCGTTGGTGGCCAGCGCCGAGAGGTTGCGCGCGTGGCTGTCGAGGCGGGTGAGGGCGCCATGGGTGCTTTCCCATTTGTGCTGGCGCTCGCTTTCGGCGCTGCAGGCCTTGAGGGTTTCCAGGCCGCCGAGGGTTTCGATCAGCAGCGCCTGGCGTTCGGCGCCGAGGGTCAGGCTTTTTTGCACGGTGTCGCGCAGCCGTACCTGAATCACCATTGCGAACAGGATCGTGATCGGAAACGCCAGCAACGGAATCACCACCAGCCAGCCACCGAGCAGGCCGATCACCACCAGCATCAGCACGGCGAAGGGCAGGTCGATCAGGCTGGTCAGGGTGACGGCGGTGAGGAATTCGCGCAGGCCCTGGAAGTCATGGATGCTCTGGGCGAAACCGCCGATGGTCGCTGGCCGCGCTTTCATCGACATGCCGGTGATGCGTTCGAACAAGGTCGCGGACAGGATCACGTCGGTCTTCTTGCCGGCGGTGTCCAGCAAATGCGCGCGAACCACTCGCAATGCCAGCTCGAAACCGGTGCCGATCAGCAAGCCGATGGACAGCACCCACAGGGTCGAAGTGGCCTGGTTCGGCACCACTCGGTCGTAGGTCTGCATCACGAACAGCGGCACCATCAGCCCCAGCAGGTTGATCAGGAAACTCGCCAGGATCGCATCGCTGTACAGCCACTTCGACAGCTTCAAGGTGTCGCGAAACCACGCCTCCACACGCGGCACCAGTGGCGAGCGCAGGTCTTCGAGTTCATGCCGTGGCCGGGCGAACAAGGCCTGGCCGCTGTAGTTTTCGGCCAGCTCTTCACGGCTGACCCATTGCTCGCCGCCGTCGGCTTCGCTCGGCAGAATCAGCAGGCGGCCATCATCGCCAAAGCGGCGCAGCACGGCGGTGCGACCGTTGTCGAGGATCAGCAGCACCGGCAGGTTGAGCGCAGAAATGTCGTCCAGTTCACGGCGCAACAAACGCGCCTGCAAACTGGCCCGGGCCGCTGCGCGTGGCAGCAGGTCCAGGCTCAGGCGTTGGTGTGCCATTGGCAGCCCGGCACTCAGGCTGGCGCGACTGACCGTCGCGCCATGAAGTTTGCAGAGAATCAACAGACCGTCCAGGAGCGGGTCATCGAAGCTCAGCCGCGGATCGACACCAGTGTTGCCGGATTCCATGCTGGTCACATTGCTCGCTCCAGTACGCTACTTCAGTTCAGGCAAACGGGCTTCGTTTTTCACTTCGGTCCGGGCAATCGCGTCGGCGGGCAGCACCACCCGTTGTTGGCTCAGCAACTGGCCCATGTTCGCCAGCACGCGGTACATCGAGTATTCCTCGGTGTAGCGCACTTCGGTATAGCGGCGGTTGGCGTTGTAGAGTTCGTTTTCACTGTCGAGCACGTCGAGCAGGGTCCGTTGGCCGAGGCCGAACTGGTCCTGATACGCCGCCCGTACACGGGTGGTGGTTTCCGCGTATTCGCGGGCGGTCGGGGTTTGTTTTTTCGCGTTGACCATGGCGTTCCAGGCCAGGTGAATGTTCTCGTTGAGTTGGCGCAGGGCATTGTTGCGGATGTCCATGGCCTGGTTGATCTTGTGCGCGTCGGAGGCCAGTCGCGCCTTGTCGCTGCCGCCGCGGAACAGGTTGTAGTTCATCACGACGCCGACGCGCCATTCGTTGTCGTGGCCTTCTTCACCGGCGATGTTGTTATTCGCCCCCACCGCGGCTTCAGCGTCGAAGCGTGGGTAGAACGGCGACTTGGCGACTTCATACTGGCTCTCGGCCGATTGCACATCCGCCTGGGCCGATTTCAGGTACGGGTTGTTGTCGACCATGCTCTGTTGGGCATCCCGGATCGTGGGCGGCAATTCGCCGCGAATCGATGGCAGCGTTTCCAGTTCATCGGGCATGCGCCCTGTGACTGCGTAGAAATTCGCTTCGGCATCGGCCAGATCGACTTCCGCGGTGTCGAGGTTGTTTTCCGCGAGTGCCCGGCGAGCCACGGATTGATCGGCGTCGGCGTTGCTGCCGATACCGCGCTGGGTGCGCAGGCCGATCTGGTCGTTGACCCGCAAGTGCGCCTGCAGGTTGTTCTTGGCCAGCGTCACCAGTTCGCGGCGCTTGAGCACTTCGAGGTAAACCTCGATGGTGCGCAGGGCCAGATCCTGAGCGGTGCCCTGCGCGTAATAGGCCCGTGAATTGACCACGCCTTTGGTGCGCTCGACTTCGTTGGCCGTGTTGAAGCCATCGAACAGCATCTGCCGCAGACGCAGTTCCGATTGGGTGTAATTCAGGATTTCCGTGTGGTGATTGCCGAAGGCCCGGGTGTTGGTGTTATCGCTGTACCCGCGCCCGTACGAGGCGTTCAGATCCACGGAAGGATAAAAGCCCCCCTTGGCGACTTTCACGTCTTCATCGGCCGACAGACGGCTGTCCACCCGCGACGCCAGTTCCGGGTGGGTCGCAAGGGTGCTCTGGATCGCCTCGGTCAGTGACATGGCGTGAGCCTGAGAAGTACAAGCCATCGCCAATAGAATCGCACTGCAGATGGGGTTCAATCGGCGCATGGGTACATCTCCCTGAGTCCTAAATGGTGCTTATTAGTCGCCAATTATTTGACGACATTTATAGGTAAAACCGTTTCATGCTCTTTACAACAGAGCTAAGAACATTCTGGGAGGAATCTAAGAAGGATTTCTCATAAGGGTTATGCCAAAAAAAACTTATGCGCTCTGCAAAATCCAGCACATTGTTCACGTCGAAAGCCCTTGATTTATGAGCGTTAGGGCGCTCTGAAGGGCAAAAGGAAAGTTCCACCCACATATCGACTAGGGCGTAGAAGTGCTGGAGGGGAGGGACGCGAAACGGTTTTCCTGGTGACGGTTTTTTGTCACTTGGCTGGTTCAGAACCGTTACGCATCGCTCACTGGACGAGGTGTTACCGAACAGGATCCCGATGCCTTTGATTGCAGAGGGTTTTATTCCGTAGCGGACACGTCGCCCGTGAGCGACACGCTTGGCGAGACAGTCGCCAGGGCAGTGGCTTGGTGTTGACGAGCTGCTCCCCGGAAGAGGCTCGCCGGCCACCGCTTGACCCATGAGCACGTTCTTCGCAAACAACAGGATGCCGGCGGCAGTCGGCAGCGGAGGAAGTGCACATGGCTACGCTCATCGGTATCGTCAGTAAGGTCATTGGTCAGGTGTTCGCCCAGGGGAGCGACGGTACCCGACGTGTGCTGATCGAGGGGGACCGGCTGTTTGCCGGCGATCAACTGATCACCGGGGCCGAAGGCGCGGTGGCGGTGCACCTGCAAAATGGCCAGGAACTGACGCTCGGGCGTGGCAGCAGCCTGCAAATGAACCCCCAGTTGCTGGTGGATCACGCCTCCCATGTGAATACACCTGAAGCGACCACGCCGACTCAGGCTCAACTGTCAGATGTCGAGCGAGTACAAAAAGCCATCGCGGCGGGCGACGACCCGACCCAAACCGCTGAAGCGACCGCGGCGGGGCCGGGCACACCGGGTGCGCCCGGCGGTGCATTGGGCGGCGGTCATAGTTTTGTGCTGCTGGAGGAAGTGGCCGGGCGGGTCGATCCGACTGTCGGTTTTCCCACTGCGGGCTTCAATGGTGTTCCCGAATTTCCCCGGGAGCGTCTGGCCGGTGATCCGGACGCCGGTGATCCGGACAATGGCGGCAATGCGACCGCTGCACCGATTGTGGCTGATACCCCGGATCGTCCGGACATTCCGGATACTCCAGACAATCCCGTCACCCTGGATGGCCTCGACGTAGAGGGCGGCGAGCTGACCGTCTACGAAAAAAACCTCACCTACGGCACTGATCCGGACGCTCCGGCGCTGACCCAATCCGGCACCTTCACCGTCACCGCGCTGGACGGTCTGCAAACCCTCACCGTGGGCGGCATCGCCGTGGTTACGGCGGGCGTGGCGGCAGGTTTCCCGCAATCGAGCGAGACCGACACCGGCGCGATTTTCACCATCACCGGTTACAACCCGGCCACCGGCGTGGTGAGTTACAGCTACACGTTGCGCTACGACAGCGACCACCCGAATCCCGGTGGTGCCGACAGCATCTCTGAACACTTCGACGTAGTGGCCAAGGATGTCGACGGCAGCACCGCAACCGGGCAGATCAACGTCAACATCGTCGATGACACACCGAACGCCAACCCCGACGCGACCTCGGTGGCGGAGGGCGGCACCGTCAGCGGCAACGTGTTGTGGAACGACGTCGCCGGTGCCGATGGTCCGTTGCTCGGTGGCGGGGTGGTCGGCGTGCGCGCCGGCTCGGACACTTCGACCCCGGTCAACGGCGGCCTCAACACCCACATCAACGGCACCTACGGTTACCTGACCCTGGACGCCCAGGGCAACGCCGAATACCACAGCTACCCGAACGGCGTGAATGGTCCCGGTGCGACCGACGTGTTCACCTACACCCTGCGTGATAACGACGGTGATGAAAGCACCACGACCATCACCATCGACGTCACCAACAGCTGCATCACGGCAGCCACCGACAACGACGTCACCGTCTACGAAAAAGCGCTCGACCTGAGCAAGGATGGCCAGGACCTCGCGGCAGGCACCGTCACCGGTAGCGAGCCGGGCCATACCGGCGAAACTGCCAGCGGCACACTGGTCGGCTCGGTCAGCGGCGCGACGGGCGCGATCACCTACACCCTGGTCGGCAGCGCCACCGGAACCTATGGGCAAATCCTGCTCAACCCCAACGGCACTTACACCTACACCCTGACCTCGCCGGCCAGCACCACGCCGCACGCGGACAACGGCGCCAACACCCTGAGCGAAAGCTTCACCTACCAGGCCACCGATGCCCTGGGCAACACCGTCACCAGCACGATCAAGGTCAACATCGTCGACGACGTGCCCAAAGCGATGGATGACAGCAACGACGGTGTCGCCACGCCAACGCACCTGACCCTCGAAGGCAATGTCCTGAGCAACGACGTGCAAGGCGCGGATCGCGTGCCGACCGGGCCGGACAGCGGACCGATTACCGCGGGCACGTTCACCGGGACTTACGGCACCCTGGTGCTGAATGCCAACGGCACCTACACCTACACGCTGAACATCAGCGATGCCGATTTCAAGGCGCTGCACAATGGCGGCGAGGGGAAGGAGAAATTCAACTACACCCTCACCGATGCCGACGGCGACATCAGCACTGCGACGCTGGAGCTGAACATCCATAACAGCCCGGTGACCCTCAACGGCCTCGACGTAGAGGGCGGCGAGCTGACCGTCTACGAAAAAAACCTCACCTACGGCACCGACCCGGATGCTCCGGCCCTGACCCAGACCGGCACCTTCAACGTCAACGCGCCGGATGGCCTGCTGACCCTCACCGTCGGCGGCATCGCCGTGGTCACGGCGGGCGTGGCGGCAGGCTTCCCGCAATCGAGCGAGACCGACACCGGCGCGATCTTCACCATCACCGGTTACAACCCGGCGACCGGCGTGGTGAGCTACAGCTACACGTTGCGTTACGACAGCGACCACCCGAATGCCAGCGGTGCCGACAGCATTTCCGAACACTTCGACGTGGTGGCCAAGGATGTCGACGGCAGCACCGCGACCGGGCAGATCAACGTCAACATCGTCGATGACACACCGAACGCCAACCCCGACGCGACCTCGGTGGTGGAGGGCGGCACCGTCAGCGGCAACGTGTTGTGGAACGACGTCGCCGGCGCCGATGGTCCGTTGCTCGGCGGCGGGGTGGTCGGCGTACGCGCCGGCTCGGACACTTCGACCCCGGTCAACGGCGGC
>NZ_JACVBM010000037.1:0-27057 GCF_014852385.1 Pseudomonas sp. PDM03
GCAACTTCAACCACTTGCGCTTCCGATCTCTCGTTAGCGGGAGGCGAATTCTACAGCGTTACTCGCTGCTGTCAACACCTCTTTTTCTCCGCTTTCGACCGAGAAGATCGAACCGTCAAAAGAGCCAAACAACACCGCTCTTTCAACTCCTTCTGGGCTTCGATGACCTGAAGCAACTCGCTGTCGAAAACCGCGTAACTCATTGTTTACCAAGGAGTTTTCCGTTTCGACTGCGCCGGAAGTGGGGCGAATTATAGACTTCCAGAATCTGCCGTCAACACCTATTTTCACATTTCTGTCATACGGGTCAAAAAAGCCCGAAAACACGAAGGCCGAGCCCCAAGGGGCTCGGCCTTCTTCCCTTCTACTTACAAGCTAGGGAATGCGAATTGCGATGCTTCATGGCTCGCACGCTGTGGCCAACGCTGGGTAATGGCCTTGCGACGGGTGTAGAAGCGCACGCCATCCGGGCCATACGCGTGCAGATCGCCGAACAGCGAACGCTTCCAGCCGCCAAAGCTGTGATAAGCCACCGGCACCGGCAATGGCACGTTGACGCCAACCATGCCGACTTCGATCTCATCGCAGAACAACCGCGCCGCTTCGCCATCACGGGTAAAGATGCAGGTACCGTTGCCATACTCGTGATCGTTGATCAGTTGCATCGCCTCTTCCAGGCTGTTCACCCGGACAACGCACAGCACTGGCCCAAAGATCTCTTCTTTATAGATACGCATCTCTGGCGTGACGTTATCGAACAAGCAACCGCCCAGGAAGAAACCTTCTTCATGACCGGCCACGCTCAGACCACGACCATCCACCACCAGGGTTGCACCGGACGCAACGCCGTCTTCTACATAGCCACTGACTTTGTCACGAGCCTGACCGGTAACCAACGGCCCCATGTCCAGACCACAAGTGGTACCTGCGCCAATCTTCAATGCCTTGATCTGCGGAGTCAGCTTGGCCACCAACGCATCGGCCACCTGGTCGCCAACGCACACGGCCACCGAAATCGCCATGCAACGCTCGCCGCAGGAACCGTACGCCGCGCCCATCAGAGCGCTGACGGCGTTATCCAGATCTGCATCCGGCATCAGCACCGCGTGGTTCTTCGCGCCGCCCAGTGCCTGAACGCGTTTGCCGCGCTTGGTGCCTTCGGCGTAGATGTATTCGGCAATCGGCGTCGAACCGACAAAGCTCAATGCTTTGACTTCCGGCGCTTCGATCAGCGCGTCCACTGCAGCCTTGTCACCATGCACCACGCTCAACACGCCTTTCGGCAGACCGGCTTCCAGCAACAACTGAGCGATCAACAGCGTCGAGCTTGGATCACGCTCGGAAGGTTTGAGGATGAAGCAGTTGCCGCAGACGATCGCCAGCGGGTACATCCACAACGGCACCATCGCCGGGAAGTTGAACGGAGTAATACCGGCGACCACGCCCAATGGCTGGAAGTCCGACCAGGCATCAATGTTCGGGCCGACGTTACGGCTGTATTCACCCTTAAGGATTTCCGGCGCCGCGCAAGCGAACTCGACGTTCTCGATACCGCGCTTCAGCTCACCGGCAGCATCTTCCAGCGTCTTGCCGTGTTCTTCGCTGATCAGTTGGGCGATACGTGCTTCGTTCTGTTCCAGCAGTTGCTTGAAGCGGAACATCACCTGCGCACGTTTGGCCGGTGGAGTGTTGCGCCACGCCGGGAACGCAGCCTTGGCCGAGTCGATGGCTTTCTGGATGGTTTCGCGGCTGGCCAATGGCAGTTTGTGAATCGCCTGGCCGGTAGACGGGTTGAACACGTCGGCCGTGCGACCATCTTCGGTCACCAGTTCGCCGTTGATCAAATGCGGGATAAGGCTCATGCGGGGCTCCAGAAAAGTTGTCCACAGGCGCCCGTCAACGGGCGCCTCTATATAGAAGGGAAAAATCAGTCGATTTTGTTCAGCACTTCGCCGACCGCGTCGAACAGACGATCAAGGTCTTGCGGCTTGCTGTTGAAGGTTGGGCCGAACTGCAGGGTGTCGCCGCCGAAGCGCACGTAGAACCCGGCTTTCCACAGCGCCATGCCCGCTTCGAACGGACGTACGATGGCATCGCCGTCACGAGGCGCGATCTGGATAGCACCGGCCAGGCCGTAGTTACGAATGTCGATGATGTTTTTCGAGCCCTTAAGGCCGTGCAGTGCATTTTCGAAATGCGGTGCGACGTCGGCCACGCTCTGCACCAGGTTTTCCTTTTGCAGCAGGTCGAGTGCGGCAAGACCTGCAGCGCAAGCCACCGGGTGCGCGGAATAGGTGTAGCCGTGCGGGAATTCCACCGCGTACTCCGGCGTCGCCTGATTCATGAAGGTCTGGTAGATCTCGGAGCTGGCAATCACTGCGCCCATCGGGATCGCACCGTTGGTGACTTGCTTGGCGATGCACATCAGGTCCGGGGTCACGCCAAAGCTGTCAGCGCCGAACATCGAACCGGTACGACCGAAGCCGGTGATCACTTCGTCGAACACCAGCAGAATGTTGTGCTGATCGCAGATCTCGCGCAGACGCTTGAGGTAGCCCTCAGGCGGAACCAGCACGCCAGCGGAACCGGCCATTGGCTCGACGAATACGGCGGCGATGTTCGAAGCGTCATGCAGCTCGATCAGTTTGAGCAACTCATCGGCCAGAGCGATACCGCCCTCTTTTGGCATGCCGCGTGAGTAAGCATTGCTCGCCAGCAAGGTGTGCGGCAGGTGATCGACGTCCATCATCGCCTGACCGAAGATTTTGCGGTTGCCGTTGACGCCGCCGAGGCTGGTGCCGGCGATGTTCACACCGTGGTAACCACGGGCGCGTCCGATCATTTTGGTTTTGGTCGCCTGGCCTTTAAGACGCCAGTAAGCGCGGACCATCTTCACCGCAGTGTCAGCGCACTCGGAACCCGAATCGGTGAAGAACACGTGATTCAGATTACCCGGCGTCAGGTCGGTGATTTTTTCCGCCAGTTGGAACGACAGCGGGTGACCGTACTGGAAGCCCGGCGAGTAATCGAGCGTGCCCAGTTGCTTGGCAACCGCTTCCTGGATTTCCTTGCGGGTGTGCCCGGCGCCGCAGGTCCACAGACCGGACAGCGAATCGTAGACCTTGCGACCCTTGTCGTCCGTCAGCCAACTGCCTTCAGCCGCCACGATCAGTCGCGGATCGCGCTGGAAATTTCGGTTGGCGGTGTAGGGCATCCAGTGAGCATCGAGCTTGAGCTGGCTGGCCAGGGAATTCGGGGCGTTTTCAGGCAAGTTCATGGGCAAAACCTCGCAAGGCAATAAGCGGCGTGGAGATGAAAAGCGTTCTTGCAGCTAAATTGCCACGGGGATAAAGTCGGTGAAATCCAACTTTTCTAACGTTCAGTCAGGCCAGCGCTAAACTATGAGCACTCGACGCCCCGATCCGCTGGCACAAGTCAGCGACTTTGATATCCGCTTGCTGCGGATTTTTCGCAGCGTGGTGGAATGCGGCGGTTTCTCGGCGGCGGAGTCGGTGCTCGGGATCGGTCGCTCGGCGATCAGCCAGCAGATGAGCGACCTGGAACAGCGCCTCGGCCTGCGCCTGTGCCAACGAGGTCGCGCCGGGTTTTCCCTGACCGAAGAAGGCCGCGAGGTGTATCAATCGGCATTGCAGCTATTGAGTGCGCTGGAAAGTTTCCGCACCGAGGTCAACGGTCTGCACCAACACCTGCGCGGCGAATTGACCATCGGCCTCACCGACAACCTGGTCACCCTGCCCCACATGCGTATCACTCATGCGTTGGCGCAATTGAAGGAGCGCGGGCCGGACGTGCAGATTCAGATCCGCATGATCGCGCCCAATGAAGTCGAGCAAGGCGTGCTCGACGGCCGCTTGCATGTCGGCGTGGTGCCGCAGGCAAGCGCCCTGTCGGGGCTGGAATATCAGCCGCTCTACAGCGAACGTTCGCTGCTGTATTGCGCGGTCGGTCATCCGTTGTTTTATGTCGACGACAGACAACTGGATGACGAGCGCCTCAACAGTCAGGACGCCATCGCCCCGACCTTCCGCCTGCCGGCCGAGATTCAGGCGCATTACCAGGCGCTCAATTGCACCGCGAGTGCGTCAGACCGCGAAGGCATGGCGTTTCTGATTCTCACCGGGCGCTACATCGGTTACCTGCCGGACCACTACGCCAGCCTCTGGGTGCAGCAAGGGCGTTTGCGCGCGCTGAAACCGACAGCACGGTTTTATGACTTGAGCCTTGCATCGGTGACACGCAAGGGACGTCGCCCGCATCTGGTGCTGGAAAGCTTCCTCGAAAGCCTGGCCGCGACCCGTTGAACAACCGAAGAAACTGTGGGAGCGAGCCTGCTCGCGATGGCGTCAGTTCAGCCACCATCAATGCTGAATGTTAAGCCGCCATCGCGAGCAGGCTCGCTCCCACAGGGATTTTGGTGGTCAGGTTTTATCGTGTCGGGACTTGTCTGGAAACTGTGGTTGCGCTATCAACGCATTGGTTGCACCCACCCACCTGTTCGGAAGTGCCTATGACCTTTGAAGTCCCCGCTCACGGCGGCAAACCTGCCAGCCGCATTCGTCAGAAGAACGAAGAGACCATCATCAAAGCCGCCGAAGACGAGTTCGCCCGTCACGGGTTCAAAGGCACGAGCATGAACACCATCGCCCTGAATGCCGGGTTGCCCAAGGCGAACCTGCATTACTACTTCACCAATAAGCTGGGGTTGTACGTGGCGGTGTTGAGCAACATCCTTCAGTTGTGGGACAGCACCTTCAACACCCTCACCGCCGAGGATGATCCGGCCGAAGCGCTGACGCGGTACATCCGCGCCAAGATGGAGTTCTCTCGCCGCCAGCCGCAAGCCTCGCGAGTTTTCGCCATGGAAGTGATCAGCGGCGGTGAGTGCCTGACCGAATATTTCAACCAGGATTACCGCGCCTGGTTCCAGGGCCGGGCGGCGGTGTTTCAAGCGTGGATCGACGCAGGCAAAATGGACCCGGTCGACCCGGTCAACCTGATCTTTCTGTTGTGGGGCAGCACCCAGCATTACGCGGACTTTGCCACGCAGATTTGCCGGGTCAGCGGCCGCACCAAGCTGACCAAGCAAGACATGGAAGACGCCGGCGACAACCTGATCCGCATCATTCTCAAAGGCTGCGGCCTGACTCCAGCCATTTAAGACTCTTATGCCTTTTACCCTCAGCGACTTTTGCGAATACCGCGAAGAGATTCGCAAAAGCCGCTTCATCACCTTCGCCGCACCGATCAGCAGCCCTGCTGAAGCCCAGGCGTTCATCGAGCAGCACAGCGATCTGAACGCCACGCACAATTGCTGGGCGTGGAAACTCGGCGCCCAATACCGCAGCACCGATGACGGAGAGCCTGGCGGCACCGCCGGGCGCCCGATTCTGGCGGCCATCGATGCACAGGATTGCGACCAGGTCGCGGTGCTGGTGATCCGCTGGTATGGCGGCATTCAACTCGGCACCGGCGGCCTCGCCCGAGCGTATGGCGGCGGCGCGAACAAGTGCCTGCAAGCGGCACCGAAAGTTGAGCTGATCAGCCGCGTGCCGCTGAGTTGCGCCTGCGGGTTTGGCGAACTGACACTGGTGAAACTGCGGGTGGCCGAGCTTGGCGGGTTGGTCGTGGAAGAAACGTTCACGGCCAACGGTGTGGAGCTGAAATTGGCGATGGGCGAAGCGCAGATCGACACCCTGCAAACGCAACTGGCCGATTTGAGTCGCGGGCGCATTCTGTTGCAGCGCTGATTGCACCAACAACGCTCAACGCCCTTCTATCGATCCTGTGTATTTGCCCACATCTACTGTGTACCCGGCTGTGGATAACCTGAGCACATACCGCTGTAACCCTTCTGTCATGCGGCTTTGCGGGCATTGCTCACTTTTCGTCCAATACGCCTTCAAAAAGACTAAATCCACGTAAAAACAATCAGTTAGCGTGGTTTATCGCCTTTAGAAGAAAGCCGCTCAGTGCTTATGCCCGAGCTTTGCGCTTGCGCACAAATACTGTGGAGCAATCTGTGGATAACCCGTTCATGGCTGGCGCGGCCCCATATCCGGCATGGCTTGCAAAGGGTTGCTCGTTTTTTGACCAAATCGGCCTGCGCAAAACCGGAGCCTGATCTACCGCTTCGCCCTTATGTGGTGCTGCGTCGGGATCGAAATGTGGCGAAGCGGCGCCCCCGATGCCTTGGCCGACAAGCATTTTCATTTTTCCTGACTCAATGGCCAGGAAATTGCTTTATCCACAGGCACAACTCCCATCGACCCGAGCCTGTCATGCCCAACCCCGTGCCGATCCCCGACCAAACGCCTCGTCTGCAACTGCGCAGAATCAGCAAACGCTACCCGGGTTGCCTGGCCAACGATGCCATCGACCTGAGTATTGCGCCCGGCGAAATCCATGCGCTGCTCGGCGAAAACGGCGCGGGCAAGAGTACGCTGATGAAAATCATCTACGGCGTCACCCACGCCGATTCTGGCGAGATGATCTGGCAAGGCCGGCGCGTGACCATGCGCAACCCGGCCCAGGCTCGCGGTTTGGGAATCGGCATGGTGTTCCAGCACTTCTCGTTGTTCGAAACCCTCAGCGTTGCGCAGAACATTGCACTGGCGATGGGCGCGGCGGCCGGTACACCAAAACAACTTGAGCCCAAAATTCGCGAAGTGTCCCGGCGCTACGGCATGGCATTGGAACCGGAGCGACTGGTCCACAGCCTGTCGATTGGCGAACGGCAGCGGGTGGAAATCATTCGGTGCCTGATGCAGGACATCCGTCTGCTGATTCTCGATGAACCGACCTCGGTGCTGACCCCGCAAGAGGCCGACGAATTGTTCGTCACCCTGCGCCGACTCGCGGCCGAGGGCTGCAGCATTCTGTTTATCAGCCACAAGCTCGGTGAAGTGCGCGCGTTGTGCCACAGCGCCACGGTGCTGCGCGGCGGTCGTGTGGCCGGGCATTGCGTGCCGGCGCAGTGCTCGGATCAGCAACTGGCGAAGTTGATGGTCGGGGAAGCGGCCGATCTGATCACCGATTATCCGAAGGTCGTGGGCGGTGATGCATTTTTGAACGTGAGCGCATTGTCGTGGCACAACCCCGATCCGTTTGGCTGCTCGCTGAAGGACATCGACCTGCACGTACGCCGTGGCGAAATCGTCGGCATCGCCGGAGTGGCAGGCAATGGCCAGGATGAGCTGCTGGCGCTGCTCAGTGGCGAACAACGCCTGCACCGCAATGACGGTGCAACCCTGCGTTTTGACGGGCAAGCGGTGGCTCATTTGCCGCCGGATGCCCGCCGAAAACTCGGCTTGGCCTTCGTCCCTGCCGAACGGTTGGGGCACGGTGCGGTGCCGGAATTGAGCCTGGCCGACAACGCCCTGCTCAGCGCCTTTCAACAAGGCCTGCTGCGCAACGGGCTGATCCGGCGGACCAAGGTTAAAGCGCTGGCCGAAGAAATCATCCGCCGCTTCGGCGTCAAGACACCCGATGCGCAAACGCCGGCCCGCAGTCTGTCCGGTGGCAACTTGCAGAAATTCATCCTCGGCCGGGAGATTCTTCAGCAACCGAAACTGCTGGTGGCCGCGCACCCGACCTGGGGCGTGGACGTCGGCGCCGCCGCAACCATTCACCGCGCGCTGATCGCCTTGCGCGATGCCGGCGCAGCGATCCTGGTGATCTCCGAAGACCTCGATGAACTGTTCCAGATCAGCGACCGCCTCGGCGCCTTGTGCAGCGGACGCTTGTCGCCGCTCAGGGCGACCGTCGACACCCGCCTGATCGACGTCGGCGGCTGGATGGCCGGCCAGTTCGACGCCCCTCAATCACTTGCCCCCGCAACGGTTTAACGGAGTTTCACATGCTGCTTTCCCTCGAACCCCGTGGCCAGCAATCGCGCCTGATGCTGTGGTGCTCGCCACTATTGGCGGCGGCCCTGACATTGGCCTGTGGCTCGCTGCTGTTTATCGCGTTGGGCCATGACCCGTTGCTGACCTTGCACACCTTGCTGATCGCCCCGGTCAGCGACTTGTATGGCGTCTCCGAATTGTTGGTCAAGGCGTTGCCGATTCTGCTCTGCGCCTTGGGTCTGGCCGTGGCGTATCAGGCGCGGATCTGGAACATCGGCGCCGAAGGCCAGTTGCTGCTCGGCGCGCTGGCCGGCAGTGCGTTGGCGGTGAACATCATCGGTCTGCAAAGTCGCTGGGCATTGGTGTTGATCCTGCTCGTCGGCACGCTGGCCGGCGCGGCGTGGGCCGGGCTGACGGCGTGGTTGCGCACGCGCTTCAATGCCAACGAAATCCTCACCAGCATCATGCTCAATTACATCGCCCTGAACCTGTTGTTGTTCTGCGTGCACGGGCCACTGAAGGATCCGGCCGGGTTCAACTTTCCGGAGTCGGCGATGTTCGGCGATGCCAGCCGTTTGCCGTTGTTGATGGAGGACGGTCGAGTACATGCCGGTGTTTATTTTGCCCTGCTCGCGTTGGTGGCGGTGTGGGTGTTGTTGCAGAAAAGCTTTGTCGGGTTCCAGATCAAAGTGCTCGGGCTGGACAAGCGTGCGGCGGGTTTTGTCGGGTTCCGCGAGAAACGGCTGATCTGGCTGGCGCTGTTGATCAGCGGCGGATTGGCAGGGCTGGCCGGCGTGTGTGAAGTCACCGGGCCGATTGGTCAGTTGGTGCCGCAAGTCTCACCCGGCTATGGCTACGCTGCGATCACGGTGGCGTTTCTCGGGCGGCTCAATCCGATCGGCATTCTGTTTTCCAGTCTGTTGATGGCATTGCTGTACATCGGTGGCGAGAACGCGCAGATGAGCATGAATCTGCCGCAAGCGATCACGCAATTGTTCCAGGGCATGATGCTGTTTTTCCTGCTGGCCAGTGACGTGCTGATTCTCTACCGACCGCGTTTGCATTTGCGCTGGACGCGTCGCGCATCAGCCACCGTCGTACAAGCAGGAGCGCTGTGATGGATATCGATCTGTTGAGCAATATTTTCTACGCCATGGTGCGCTGCGGCACGCCGTTGCTGTTGGTGGCGCTGGGTGAATTGATTTGTGAGAAGAGCGGCGTCCTCAACCTCGGCCAGGAAGGCATGATGCTGTTTGGCGCGGTGATCGGTTTTATCGTCGCGCTGAACAGCGGCAACCTGTGGCTTGGCGTGTTGCTGGCGATGCTCGCCGGGATGTTGCTGTCGTCGCTGTTTGCGTTGGTGGCGCTGGTGTTCAACGCCACTCAGGTGGCCACCGGGCTGGCACTGACGATCTTTGGTGTGGGCCTGTCGACCTTTGTCGGTGCGGCGTGGGTCGGTAAACCGCTGGCGGGTTTTGAGCCGGTGGCGATCCCTTTACTCAGCGAGATCCCGCTGATCGGACGGATGCTGTTTGCGCAGGATCTGCTGGTGTATCTGTCGTTCGCGTTGTTTGCGCTGGTGGCGTGGGTGATTGTGAAAAGTCGTGTCGGACTGATCATTCAGGCCGTCGGCGAAAACCCGGATGCGGCCAGTGCGATGGGCTTGCCGGTGTTGGGCGTACGGACGCTGGCGGTGCTGTTCGGCGGCGCGATGGCGGGGTTGGCCGGGGCGTATCTGTCGCTGGCCTACACGCCGATGTGGGCGGAGAACATGAGCGCCGGTCGCGGCTGGATTGCCCTGGCGCTGGTGGTGTTTGCCAGTTGGCGGGTGTGGCGATTGCTGCTGGGGGCGTATCTGTTCGGGCTCGCCAGCATCCTGCACCTGGTGGCGCAAGGGTTGGGGCTGGCGATTCCGTCGAGTCTGCTGGCGATGCTGCCGTATGTCGCGACGATTGTGGTGTTGGTGCTGCTGTCGCGGGATGCCGTGCGCACACGGTTGTATGCGCCGGTGTCGTTGGGGCAGCCTTGGCAGGGTGGGCATTAGTGGTTGTCTGCTCCGGCCTCTTCGCGGGCAAGCCTCGCTCCTACTGGTGTTATGCAAATCCTGTAGGAGCGTGGCTTGCCCGCGAAGGCGTCCGCACTGGCAACACCTGAACAACGCCCCAAGCCAATTCAAAGACCAGAAAAATCACCAACAGCGAACTGGCGCCATGCAGCAAGGCATACAGCTGCCAAGTGGAGAACAGGAATCTGCCAACGGCGTCATACCGGCCATAAACCTGCTGCGGATCTCGAATCCGCAGCACCGACCACACGCACACGATCGAGCCCAACAGGTTCGCCATCAACATGTGCATCGGCTCAAACGCCGGCAGTTCGCCGGGCAAATCCAAAGCCTGACTCAAACCCGCCAACAACCCATGCAACGCAGTAAAACTCCACGGCGTGACAAACGCCGCCGTCACGATCAAGTCATACCAGGCGCTGCCCCGCACCACGCGGCGATATTGCGTTGAAGTCCACATCGGCACTGCTCCATAAATTCAGGGAGCAACAAGCCTAAAGCCTGGAGTATGCTCCAAGGTCAAGCCCTCTCGAGACATCAACATGCGCATCGGTGAATTAGCCCAGGCCAGCGCCGTCAGCCGCGACACGCTGCGCTTCTACGAGCAGCGCGGATTGATCGCGGCGCAACGCAGCGCCAACGGTTATCGCGAATATCCGGATGACATGGTGCAACTGGTGCTCTACATCAAGACCGCTCAACGGCTGGGCTTTACTCTCGGCGAGATCGGCAACAGCGTCGCCGCGTTGTGGCATTCGCCCGATCCGGACAGCGCCGTCACGCAATTGCTGCAAGACAAACTCAAACTGATCGAAACCCGAATGGACGAACTCGGCGCGTTGCGCAACGAGCTGCAACAACGGCTCGGGCAACATTGTCCATTAAATCCGTGATCCTCATTCATCAAGGAAGCCACTCATGTCCAAGGCAAAAACCGCGCTCATCATCGGCGCCTCCCGGGGCCTGGGCCTCGGCCTGGTGAAAACCCTGCTGGCCGACGGCTGGCAAGTCACCGCCACCGTGCGCAACCCGCAAAACGCCGACGCCTTGCAGGCGCTGGGCAAGGTGCGGATCGAAAAACTCGACATGGATGATCAGCAGGCCGTCATTGCCTTGAGTCAGCAGCTCAAGGGCGAAGTGTTTGATCTGTTGTTCGTGAATGCCGGGGTAAAAGGCCCTGACGTGCAGACGCCGGGCGGTGCGACGCTGGCTGAAGTGGGTCAGTTGTTCTTCACCAATGCGGTGGCGCCGATCAACCTGGCACAACGTTTTGTCGGGCAGATTCGCCCGGACAGCGGCGTGCTGGCGTTCATGAGTTCGGTGCTCGGCAGCGTGACCATGCCGGACGCGCCGGAACTGGCGTTGTACAAGGCGAGCAAGGCGGCATTGAACTCGATGACCAACAGCTTTGTGACGCAATTGGGCGATCAGAAACTGACGGTGCTGTCGCTGCATCCGGGCTGGGTGAAAACCGACATGGGCGGTGAAGGCGCCGATATCGATGTGGAAACCAGTGTGCGTGGGTTGGTGGATCAGGTGAATGCTTACACCGGCAAGGGTGGGCACCACTTCGTGAACTACAGGGGTGAAAACATTCCCTGGTAAGACATCATTTCTGTAGGAGCCGGCTTGCTGGCGATAGCATCGCTTCGGTATCACTGAAAGACCGAGGTGATGCTATCGCCAGCAAGCCGGCTCCTACAGGTTGTTTATCGCTCTGTCGGGGTGGGCTTGCCCGCTACACGGTTTTGTTTGAAACTGCGCACCTCGTCCCCGCGGCGACCCTGGATCAGCAGACAGGGTAATCACTGAGCTGGCTAACCTGAACCCAACTTTCAGAGGAGCCGGCCAACATGCCTGCGACCCGTACCTGGTTAAAAAACCCCCTCGCGATCTTCACTGCCAATGGCCTCGATGCCCGTGGTGGCCTGGTTGTGCAAGACGGCTTGATCGTCGAAGTGCTCGCCGCTGGCCAGCAACCGTCCGCCCCCTGTGGACAAGTATTCGATGCTCGCGAGCATGTGATCCTGCCGGGGCTGATCAACACTCATCACCACTTCTATCAAACCCTGACCCGCGCCTGGGCACCGGTGGTCAATCAGCCGTTGTTCCCTTGGCTGAAAACCCTGTACCCGGTCTGGGCACGCCTCACCCCTGAAAAACTCGCCCTTGCCACGAAAGTCGCGCTGGCCGAGTTGCTGCTGTCCGGCTGCACCACCGCCGCCGATCACCATTACCTGTTCCCGAAAGGCTTGGAAAATGCCATCGACGTGCAAGTCGAAAGCGTCCGCGACCTTGGCATGCGCGCCATGCTGACGCGCGGTTCCATGAGCCTGGGCGAGAAGGACGGCGGCCTGCCGCCGCAGCAGACCGTGCAGGAAGGCGAAGTGATCCTCGACGACAGTCAGCGCCTGATCGCCGAGTACCACGAGCGTGGTGATGGCGCGCAAATCCAGATCGCCCTGGCGCCGTGCTCACCGTTTTCGGTGACCCCGGAAATCATGACGGCCAGCGCCGAACTGGCGAACAAACTCGACGTACGACTGCACACGCACCTGGCGGAAACCCTCGACGAAGAAGACTTCTGCCTGCAACGCTTCGGCCTGCGCACCGTGGATTATCTGGACAGCGTCGGCTGGCTCGGCCCGCGCACCTGGCTGGCGCATGGCATCCACTTCAACCCGGATGAAATCGCCCGCCTCGGCGCGGCCGGCACCGGCATTTGCCATTGCCCGAGCTCGAACATGCGCCTCGCGTCCGGCATCTGCCCGACGCTGGAGCTGACCGCCGCCGGCGCGTTGCTGGGACTCGGCGTGGATGGCTCGGCGTCCAACGATGCGTCGAACATGATGCTCGAAACCCGTCAGGCGCTGTACATCCAGCGGCTGCGTTATGGCGCCGAGAAGATCACGCCGGAATTGGTGTTGGGGTGGGCGACCAAGGGCTCGGCAAGTTTGCTCGGACGCACCGATATCGGTGAACTGGCGGTGGGCAAGCAGGCGGATCTGGCGTTGTTCAAGCTGGATGAGCTGCGGTTTTCCGGTAGCCATGACCCGGTTTCGGCATTGCTGTTATGTGGTGCGGATCGGGCGGATCGGGTAATGGTGGGAGGCAAGTGGCGAGTGATCGACGGGCAGGTTGAGGGGCTGGATCTCAAAGGCTTGATCGCCGATCACAGCCAGGCGGCTCGACAGTTGATCGCGGGCGTCTGATCGAACGCCTTCGCCGGCAAGCCGGCTCCTACGCGACACCTGTAGGAGCCGGTTTGCCGGCGATGCTTTTTAAAGCCCCAATGGCGATGTTGACCACCGACTGACTGCGGGCGTTTCGTGACGCCTTAGCGCACCAGTGGATGGCAACCCTGCATGTCCATGCACTTTATTGGCCTTGCGGGCCTCTTCGCGGGCAAGCCTCGCTCCTATAGGTCGGCGTTGTACTTGTAGGAGCGAGGCTTGCCCGCGAAGGCCGTTACACGGCTTCGGATATTTGTTGTCCTGTTGGTCAGTAATTTGCATTACCCCCTCCAACCTCAAAACAAAATGGAGTGGGAATTCATGCATAAACGTCCGTTGAAGAAGCTGCTGTGCGCCGTCGCTGCAACCCTCGGTCTGAGCGCCAGCCTGACCGCCAGCGCCGCTGACCCGCTGAAAGTCGGCTTCGTCTACATCGGCCCGATCGGTGATCATGGCTGGACGTATCAGCATGAACAGGGACGCAAGGCGCTGGCCGAAAAATTCGGCTCGCAGATCACCACCCAGTACGTGGAAAACGTCGCCGAAGGCGCCGACGCCGAGCGGGTGATCCGCAACATGGCCAAGGACAACTACGACCTGATCTTCACCACCTCCTTCGGCTACATGAACCCGACCCTGAAAGTCGCGAAACAGTTTCCCAAGGTGACCTTCGAGCACGCCACCGGCTACAAGCAGGACAAGAACCTCGGCACCTACCTGGCGCGCACCTATGAAGGTCGCTATGTCGGCGGCTTCCTCGCGGCGAAAATGACCAAGACCAAAAAGATCGGCTACGTCGCCTCGTTCCCGATTCCGGAAGTGATCCGCGACATCAACGCCATTCAACTGGCCCTGAACAAATACAACCCCGGTACCGAGATCAAAGTGGTGTGGGTCAATTCCTGGTTCGACCCGGGCAAGGAAGCCGACGCCGCCAACGCGTTGATCGATCAAGGCGTGGACGTGGTGTTCCAGCACACCGACAGCCCGGCGCCGATCCAGGCCGCCGAACGTCGCGGGGTGTATGCCGTGGGCTACGCTTCGGACATGGCGCACTTCGGGCCGAAAGCGGTGCTGACCTCGATCGTCAACGACTGGGCACCGCACTACATTCAAGCGACCCAAAGCGTGATCGAGCATGCGTGGAAGTCGCAGGATTACTGGGGAGGCTTGAAGGAAGGCACGGTTGAACTGCCGATCAGCGACCTGGTGCCGGCGCCGGTGAAAGCCGAGGCCGAACAGATCATCGCGGACATCAAGAGCGGTGCGCTGCATCCGTTTACCGGACCGATCAAGGATCAGGCCGGCGTGGAGAAAATTGCGGCGGGCGCGACGGCGAGCAACGCGGAACTGGCCTCGATGAATTACTACGTTGAAGGCATGAAAGCCGAGATACCAAAGTAACCCTCAAGCCCAACACAAAACCCTGTGGGAGCGAGCCTGCTCGCGATGACGGAGTGTCAGCCACATTGATTCATCTGACACGCCGCTATCGCGAGCAGGCTCGCTCCCACATTGGATCTCAGCGTTATCAAGGACTGCGCATGAACAGCCTCCCCATCATCGACATCGCCCCGCTCTACAGCGATGACCAGACCGCCTGGCAATCCGTCGCCACACACATCGACCGCGCCTGCCGCGAGTGGGGCTTTTTCTACATCAAGGGTCACCCGATCAGTGCCGCACGCATCGACGCCGTGCTTGATCACGCCCGACGCTTCTTCGCCCTGCCCGCCGCCGAAAAGCTCAACATCGATATCACCCAGACCCGACACCATCGCGGCTACGGCGCCATCGCCACCGAACAGCTCGACCCGAGCAAGCCCAGCGACCTGAAAGAAACCTTCGACATGGGCCTGCACCTGCCGGCCGATCACCCGCAAGTGCTGGCAGAAAAACCGCTGCGCGGCCCCAACCGTCATCCCTCGATGCCCGGTTGGGAAGCGCTGATGGAGCAGCACTACGTCGACATGCAGGCGCTGGCTCAAACCCTGTTGCGCGCAATGACGATGGCGCTGAACATCGAGCGCGACTTCTTTGACACGCGCTTCCATGAACCGGTCAGCGTCCTGCGGATGATCCACTACCCGCCGCGCCACACCGCCAGCTCCGCAGATCAGCAAGGCGCCGGTGCCCACACCGATTACGGCTGCATCACCCTGCTGTATCAGGACGCGGCCGGTGGCCTGCAAGTGCGTAACGTGCAAGGCGACTGGATCGACGCGCCGCCCATCGAAGGCACTTTCGTGGTCAACCTCGGCGACATGATGGCGCGCTGGAGCAACGACCGTTATCTGTCGACGCCGCACCGGGTGATCAGCCCGTTGGGTGTAGACCGCTATTCGATGCCGTTCTTCGCCGAGCCGCACCCCGACACGCGCATCGAATGCCTGCCCGGTTGTCAGGATGCCCTTCACCCGGCGAAATACCCGGCCACCACCTGCGCCGAATTCCTGCTCTCGCGCTTCGCCGACACCTATGCTTATCGGCGAGAGCAAGAGGCGGGGTAATGAACCTCTTGGTCAGGTTTTACCAATTATTGCAGTCAGCACCTGTAGAATGCCGGCATTGCACCTGATGAGATTTCAACAATGTACGATTGGCTGAACGCCCTGCCCAAGGCAGAACTGCACTTGCACCTGGAGGGTTCGCTGGAGCCCGAGTTGCTGTTCGCCCTGGCCGAACGCAACAAGATCGCCCTGCCGTGGAGCGATGTCGAAACCCTGCGCAAGGCGTACGCCTTCAACAACCTGCAAGAGTTTCTCGACCTGTATTACCAGGGCGCCGACGTGCTGCGCACTTCGCAGGATTTCTACGACCTGACCTGGGCCTATCTGTTGCGTTGCAAGGCGCAGAACGTGATTCACACCGAACCGTTCTTCGACCCGCAAACCCACACCGACCGTGGCATCCCGTTCGAAGTGGTGCTCAACGGCATCGCCGCCGCACTGAAGGATGGCGAGCAGCAACTGGGCATCACCAGCGGTTTGATCTTGAGTTTCCTGCGTCACTTGAGCGAAGAACAAGCGCAGAAAACCCTCGATCAGGCGCTGCCGTTCCGCGATGCGTTTGTGGCCGTCGGCCTGGACAGTTCGGAAATGGGTCACCCGCCGAGCAAGTTCCAGCGCGTGTTTGATCGCGCCCGCCACGAAGGCTTCCTGACCGTCGCCCACGCCGGTGAAGAAGGCCCGCCCGAGTACATCTGGGAAGCCCTCGACCTGCTGAAAATCCAGCGCATCGACCATGGCGTGCGCGCCATCGAAGACGAGCGCCTGATGCAGCGGATCATCGACGAGCAAATCCCGTTGACCGTGTGCCCGTTGTCGAACACCAAGCTCTGCGTGTTCGATCACATGTCCCAGCACAACATTCTCGACATGCTTGAGCGCGGCGTGAAAGTCACGGTGAACTCGGACGACCCGGCGTACTTCGGCGGGTATGTGACCGAGAACTTCCATGCGCTGTACACCGATCTGGGCATGACCCAGGATCAGGCCAAACGCCTGGCGCAAAACAGCCTGGATGCGCGGTTGGTCAAACCGTAGGAACACCGAAGATAACTGTAGGAGCTGGCTTGCCGGCGATGACGGACTCACATTCAGCATTGATGTTGAATGTGAGTCCGTCATCGCCGGCAAGCCAGCTCCTACAGGGTTCGCGTGTCGTGTACTACAACGCCATTTCCAGCTCGGTTTCCTTGGCAAAGCGATGGATTTCACGCTGCCCCGTCGCGGTGACGTGCAAGGCTCGCGAATCGTTCGGCAAACTCAGCCAGCCGGACTGCATGAACAATTGCAGCAACGCCGCGCCGAGCGAACCGCCCATGTGCGGACGTCTTTCGCTCCAGTCGGGGCAGGCGCAAGCGGCGCGGCGGGTGCTGTGCGCCAGCGCCTGTACGAACACACCGCGCTTGGCCAATTGCGTGGCGCCCTTGTGGGTGATCGACACCCGCTGCTCGAACTGTTCGATCCAGCCCGTATCCAGCAAACGCTGGTAAAGATCGGCGGCCAAAGTGCCCCCCAAATGATCGTCGCACAGTCGTGCGCGCAACAGCGACGAAGGTGCCGCCTGAGGTTTGGAGAGAGGTGCGGTGCGCTTGAAAACGTCCGGGACGCCTCGGGGTGTGCTGGCAATCGTCGCACTGGCCAGTGCTTCTATCGCCGCGCCGACTTCAGGCGCGGCCAGGCGGAAAAACCGCTTGCGGCCACGGGTTTCGACTTTCAACAGACCTCCGGCGGACAAACGCCCCAGGTGTGCACTGGCCGAAGACGGTGACAGGCCGGCCAGCAAGGCCAGCTCTTCGGTTTGTCGCGCTGAGCCGTCCATCAAGGCCCACATCATTGCGCTGCGCTTTGGGTCAGCCAGCAACGTGGCGATCTGGCTGATGCAAGGTGCATGTTCCATGTATTCACTCCCTGTTGAATCGTTTCGTCTACTGCTCAGAGACATCTTGACCAGTAATGTGTCGTCGGCCAAGACGCGGAAACCGCGACAACCCGGGCTAAGCCCCCCACTCACACAAGCCATTGCCTTGAGGGTTTTGCAAAGGCTCGGCGATCGACTGCGGGCCTGGCCGACTCGAACGCGGACTCGCCAAGGCGAGATCGACCGTGCGTACCTGAGGCGAGCGCTAGTATATGCGCGTTAACCGTCGGTTCCTGCCCTCTGAAAACCCTTGGTGGTGATAGTTCCTGAGTGAAATTTCGCTATTTACCTGCGACTAATGATCGGTGACCGCCAACACGGGAAATTGACTACTTAAACCGGCGCATCGGCTGGCGAGCATTTCCCGCAAAAGGTTCACCGGCTTACTCAATTGTGCGCGATGGGCGCACAGCAAATTCAGCGGTGCGCGCTCACAGACCAGCTCCGGCATCAGCACTTTCAAGCGACCGGCCAACACATCGGCGGCAACATCCAGCCAGGATTTGTAGGCGATCCCGGCACCCGCCACGGCCCATAGACGCACCACATCGGCGTCGTCACTGAAACGGTCACCGCTGACGGTCAGGCTGACTTCGCGTTTGCCGTCGTGAAAACTCCAGTGATCGTGAACCCGGCTGCCAAGCATGAACAGCAGGCAATTGTGCTGCGCCAGTTGCTCCAGTTGCCGGGGCTCGCCGTGTCGGGCCAGATAGCTCGGCGCGGCACACAGCACGCGGCGGTTGTTCGGTGCGATGGGCAGCGCCACCAGGCTTGAGTCTTCCGGCTCGCCGTAGCGCAGGGCAATGTCCACCGGTTGGCGGAACAGGTCGGCGATGCGGTCGCCCAGCAGCAGGCGCACCGTGAGTTTCGGATGCTCGCGCTGGAACTCGTCCAGCCACGGCAACAACAGGTTGCGACCGAAATCCGACGGTGCCGATAGCTGCAACACTCCGCTGACCTGGTCCTGACCGCTGGCCAGCAAGCGGCGCCCCTCATCGAGGTTGCTCAGGGCCGCCCGGGCGTATTCGAGAAACCCCTCGCCCTCGGCGGTCAGGCGCAGGCTGCGGGTGGAACGGGCGAGCAACCGCGCACCGAGTTGCTGTTCGATGCGCTTCAACGCCGCACTGGCCACCGCCGCCGACATGTCCATCCCCCGCGCCGCCGCCGACAGACTGCCCAGGTCCGCCGCCCGGACAAACAACTGCAAGTCATCGAAACGCAGCATTTCCAGCCTCGATTATCAAAAAAATATTGAAAGAGACTGCTGTTTTAGCGGGTTTTATCTTGCAGAGAAATAGCCAATCATCTGCCCCATCGAAATCACCCCGTTATCGGAGTCGAACATGTCCCAGCCGTTTACCGCCATTGCCACCCTGATCGCCAAAGCCGGTCAGCAGGACGCCCTCGAACAGCACCTGCGTGCACTGCTGGAACCGACCCGCGCCGAAGCCGGTTGCAGCCAATACGATCTGCATCAGGACCTGGCCAATCCGCAGGCCTTCTACATGATCGAGCAGTGGAGCAGCGACGAAGCGCTGCAAGCCCATGACGCCAGCGCACACATCCAGCATTTTCGTGCCACGGCCGGCGACCTGATCGAGCACTTCGATCTCAAACGCCTGCGCGTCGTGGCCTGATTTTCTTAAATACTTTTGCGGAGCCTTTCATGAAAGCCATTGCCTACTACGCCTCGTTGCCGATCAGCGACGCCAACTCCCTGCAAGACATCGAACTGCCAGAGCCGGTTGCCGGCCCACGCGACCTGTTGGTGGAAGTCAAAGCCATCTCGGTCAACCCGGTGGACACCAAAGTCCGCCAGAACGTGCAGCCTGAAGGTGGCGCGGCCAAAGTGCTGGGCTGGGACGTGGCCGGTGTGGTCAAGTCGGTCGGCAGTGAAGTGACGTTGTTCAAGGCCGGCGACAAGGTGTTCTACGCCGGCTCCATCGCCCGCGCCGGCGGGAATAGCGAGCTGCACGTGGTGGACGAGCGGATCGTCGGCCACATGCCGAAAACCCTCGGTTTCGCCGAAGCCGCCGCGCTGCCGCTGACCGCGATCACCGCGTGGGAATTGTTGTTCGAACGCCTGCAAGTGCGCGAAGGCAACACCGATGAAGGCCAGAGTTTGCTGATCGTCGGTGCGGCCGGCGGTGTCGGTTCAATCCTTACGCAACTGGCCAGCCAGCTCACTGGGCTGAAGGTCATCGGCACCGCGTCCCGTGCGCAAACCCAGAGTTGGGTGCGTGAGCTGGGCGCCGATCTGGTGATCGATCACAGCCAACCGCTGAGCGAAGAACTCAAACGTGCAGGCGTGAACTCGGTGACCCACGTCGCCAGCCTGACCCAGACCGATCAGCATCTGGATCAATTGGTCGAGGCGTTGGCGCCGCAGGGCAAACTGGCGCTGATCGATGACCCGAAGGCGCTGGACGTGACCAAGCTCAAGCGCAAGAGCCTGTCGCTGCACTGGGAGTTCATGTACACCCGCTCGCTGTTCGAAACCGCGGACATGATCGAGCAACACAAACTGCTCAACCGCGTGGCAGCGCTGATCGATGCCGGGACGTTGAAAACCACGGTGGGCGAGCACTTCGGAACGATCAACGCGGCGAATTTGCGACGTGCGCATGAGCTGCTGGAGAGCGGCAAGTCCAAGGGCAAGATTGTCCTCGAAGGCTTCTGAAACAGATTGATACAAGTGTCGTCCGAATGGACGACACCGTCAGTCCGAAGGTTGACCGCTGTCATCATTGTGGTCGTATTCGGGTCTACAATCGTGACCTCTGCGATGCAATCTTTTAACCGAGGAGGTCAGCAATGAAGATCCTGATAAAAGAATTGGCAAAATCCCAGTGGCAGGTCCGCCTGGACCAACACGCGGTGACGTTCCGTAGCGAAGCCGAAGCACGCGAGTTCACCCGAACCCTCGAAGCACGATTGCACGCCCCTCATCAGATTCCCGTCCAGCAGCAACGCGCTGCCGGCTGAGACCTTCCTCACACCTGGGCTTTCACCAATGCCCAGGCATTTTGCAGACGCCGGGTGAGCATCGCTATGCTCACCACCAGAACTCCGCACAGGCTGATGACCATGGCCATCGGCATGGCGCTGCCGTCGTACAAAATACCCACGAGCGACGCGGCTCCGGCGGCGACGCTGAATTGCAGGCAACCGAGCATTGCCGACGCACTGCCGGCGCGCGCGCCCTGCCCGTTCATGGCGCAAGCCGAGGCGTTGGGCAGGATGCAACCGAGGCTGGCGATACAGATAAACAGCGGAATCAGCAGCGGCCACAATTGCTCGGTGTGCAGCGAACTGACCGCGAGCAGCGTCAGGCCCGCCGCGAGGTAGATCCATACGGTGCGCGCCAGCAGGAACGCCGGGCCACGCTTGGCCAGCAACCGTGCGTTGACCTGCGCCACCAGAATGAACCCCGCCGCATTGGTGCCGAACAACCAGCCGAAGTGCTCGGCCGGCACGCCGTAGAGTTTGATGAAGACGAACGGCGAACCGGCGATGTAGGCAAACATCCCGGCGATGGCGATGCCACCGGTCAGGGCGTGGCCGAGGTACACCGGATCCGACAACAGGCGACCGTACTGACGCAGCGCGCCAGACAATGGCTGGCGTGGCATATTCGCGGGCATGCTTTCCGGCAGGCCGAGCGCCACGGCCAGACCGGCCAGTGCACTGAAACCGGTCAGCACCAGGAAAATCGACTGCCAACCCGTGGTGTTGACCAGCAACCCGCCGAGCATCGGCGCGAGAATCGGTGCCAGGCCCATGACCAGCATCAGTTGTGAAAAGACTTTCGCCGAGCCCACCGCATCGCATTTGTCACTGACGATCGCCCTTGAAATCACCATCCCCGCACAACCGCCCAGCGCCTGGACGAACCGCGCGCCGAGCAGCCATTCCAGGTTCGGCGCATAGGCGCACGCCAGGGAGGCGACGGTGAACAGACCGACACCCGTCAGCAACGGAATGCGTCGACCAAAACGATCCGCCACCGGGCCGTACATCAGCTGACCGATGGACAATCCGAGGAAATACGCCGCCAGCGTCAGTTGAACGTGCTGCTCATCGGTGCCGAACGCCAGCGCCATGGCCGGAAACGCCGGCAGATAGAAATCGATTGCCAACGGGCCAAAAGCGCTAAGTGCGCCAAGAATCAAAATGGTACGGAAGTTCATCGGGTATCCAGTGGGACGGAGGTCGGCGGGCACACAGTCTAGCCGCGCATCGACGCCTTGAACATTCCGATAGCTCGCTAACTATTAAAAACCCCTGAAAAAACACCGCCCCCTGTAGGAGCAGAGCTTGCTCCGGGCGGCGTTCCGACGAATGCGGTGGGTCAGCCACATCAAAGTCGTCTGACCCACCGCGTTCGCGAGCAAGCTCTGCTCCTACAGGGATTTTTGTCAGGCCTTCAGGCGACTTTCACTTCATAGCCTTCTTCGCTGATCGCGGCGATCACTTGATCCGCGGTCAACGCACTTTCGACGCCGACTTCCTTTGCCGCCAGATCGACCTGCACGCTGGCCGCAGGATCCTTGGCTTGCAGCGCTTGAGTGATGGCTTTGACGCAGTGACCGCAGGACATGCCTTGAACGTTGAACACTTGCATGGAATGACTCCTTTAGTGAGATTGCGAACAGTCTCGAGCTTGCCACCATGGCAAGGTCAAGTTCTGAAGTGAGCTGCCGGGCTGGCAATCGGCGTCGCGCTCGGCCAAGCTGCGTGCATCTATGACTCGATCTCAGGAGATTCAGCCATGCGCTGGTCAGCTCTCAGCCTGTTTGGCTTCCTCAGCCTTTTCGCCGCCGTGCCCTCGGTCAATGCTGCCGGGGAGGATTACGGCGTGTTGATCATTTCCCGCGAGCGCCTGGAAGTGTCGACCAACTGCGAAATCGGCGTGTACATCCAGGATCAACTGTCGGCGCGGCTGTTTCAGGAACAAAGCACCTCGTTCAACCTGCCGCCAGGCAACGTTTCGCTACGCCTGAAATTGCTGCCGGGCCAGGCGCCGGGCTGCAATCCAGGCATGCTGGCGCCGGGCTCGCAGAACATCAGCCTCAAGGCCGGGGATGTGTTGAAGTTCCGGATTGCGATGACGCAGGAAGGCATGTACCTCAAGCCGACAGCCCTCGACTACTGATCCACCACGATTTTGTAGGAGCGAGCGGTGCGGCGATCCGACTTGCCCGCGAAGGGGTCGTAACATTCAACATTGATACTGAATGCAATACCGCCTTCGCGGGCAAGTCGGATCGCCGCACCGCTCGCTCCTACAAATATCCCGCCCCAATCTTTGCGCTTGACCTTGCCAGCATGGCAAGGTTGATCCTGTAGGCATCTACTACAGGGAGTGCGACCGATGTCCGAATCCACCACGTTTGATCTGCCGATTGCCGGCATGACCTGTGCCAGTTGCGCCGGACGTGTCGAGCGAGCCTTGAGCAAAGTCATCGGCGCCACGGCGGTCAGCGTCAACCTGGCCACCGAGCAGGCGCGGGTTCAAGCGCCCAGCGACAGCCTGCCGGCGTTGATGGACGCGGTGCAGCAAGCCGGTTACAGCGTGCCGCAGCAGAGTCTGGAGTTGAGCATCGACGGCATGACCTGCGCGTCCTGCGTCGGTCGGGTCGAACGAGCGCTGGCCAAGGTGCCCGGCGTCAAAAGCGTCAGCGTCAACCTGGCCAACGAACGCGCCCACCTCGAACTGCTCGGGCAGATCGATCCGCAAACCCTGATCGCAGCCGTGACCAAGGCGGGTTACAACGCCAGGGTCTGGGAAGTCGAACACCCGTCAACCGACACGCAACATCAGCGCCTGCACCGCGAACGCTGGGTGTTGATCATGGCGATCGCCCTCGCCTTGCCGCTGGTATTGCCAATGCTGCTGCAACCGTTCGGCGTGCACTGGATGCTCCCGGCGTGGGTGCAGTTCGCCTTGGCCACGCCGGTGCAGTTCATCTTCGGCGCACGCTTTTATGTGGCGGCATGGAAAGCAGTACGCGCCGGAGCCGGCAACATGGACCTGCTGGTCGCCCTCGGCACCAGCGCCGGTTATGGCTTGAGCCTCTATGAATGGGCCACCGCCGCCGGACGCATGCCGCACCTGTATTTCGAAGCCTCTGCCGTCGTGATTGCGCTGGTGCTGCTGGGCAAATACCTCGAAAGCCGCGCCAAACGCCAGACCGCCAGCGCCATCCGCGCCCTCGAAGCCTTGCGCCCCGAGCGGGCGATTCAAGTCATCGACGGTCGCGAACAGGACGTGGCGATCAGCGCCTTGCGCCTGAATGATCTGGTGCTGGTCAAACCCGGCGAACGTTTTCCGGTGGACGGCGAAGTGGTCGAAGGCCAGAGCCATGCCGACGAAGCGCTGATCAGCGGTGAAAGCCTGCCGGTGCCGAAACAACCCGGCGACAAAGTCACCGGCGGCGCCATCAACGGTGAAGGTCGCCTGTTGGTTCGCACCCAGGCCTTGGGCGCGGAAACCGTACTGGCGCGGATCATCCGCCTGGTCGAAGACGCGCAAGCGGCGAAAGCACCGATCCAGAAACTGGTGGATAAAGTCAGCCAGGTGTTTGTGCCGACGGTGCTGCTGATCGCACTGGCGACCCTGATCGGTTGGTGGTTGTACGGCGCACCGATGGAAACCGCGCTGATCAACGCCGTCGCGGTATTGGTGATCGCCTGCCCTTGCGCCCTCGGTTTGGCCACGCCAACGGCGATCATGGCTGGCACCGGTGTGGCGGCGCGCCACGGGATTCTGATCAAGGACGCCGAAGCACTGGAACGTGCCCATGAAGTCAGCGCGGTGGTGTTCGACAAGACCGGCACGCTGACTTCGGGTGCACCGCGTATCGCCCATTTGAACGCCATCGACGGAGACGAAGCCGCCCTGCTGCAAATGGCCGGCGCGCTGCAACGCGGCAGTGAGCATCCATTGGCCAAGGCGGTTCTGGATGCGTGCGCCGAACGCGGCTTGACCGTGGCCGATGTCAGCGACAGCCAGTCCCTGACCGGGCGCGGCATTGCCGGCAATCTCGAGGGTCGGCGCCTGGCGCTGGGCAATCGTCGCCTGTTGGAAGAAAGCGGGTTGAGCGCGGGTCCATTGGCCGACGCTGCTACCGCATGGGAAACCGAAGGCCGGACCCTGTCCTGGTTGATCGAGCAAAGCCCCACGCCAACCGTGCTGGGATTGTTCGCCTTCGGTGACACCCTCAAATCAGGCGCGCTGCAAGCGGTGCAACAACTCAGCGCCCGCCACATCAGCAGCCACTTGCTGACCGGCGATAATCGCGGCAGCGCCAAAGTGGTTGCCGAGGCGTTGGGCATCACCGACGTGCACGCCGAAGTACTGCCGGCCGACAAAGCCGCCACCGTCGCCGAATTGAAAAAGACCGGCGTAGTAGCGATGGTTGGCGACGGCATCAACGACGCCCCGGCCCTGGCCGCCGCCGACATTGGCATCGCCATGGGCGGCGGCACCGACGTCGCCATGCACGCGGCGGGCATCACCCTGATGCGCGGCGATCCTCGACTGGTGCCGGCAGCGCTGGAGATCAGCCGCAAGACCTACGCGAAGATTCGTCAGAACCTGTTTTGGGCCTTCGTTTATAACCTGATCGGCATTCCTCTGGCCGCGTTCGGTTTCCTCAACCCGGTGCTGGCCGGCGCGGCGATGGCGTTGTCGAGCGTCAGCGTGGTGAGCAATGCGTTACTGTTGAAAACCTGGAAACCCAAGGATCTGGAGGACAACCGATGAACATCGGCCAAGCAGCCCGCCAAAGTGGCCTGAGCGCGAAGATGATCCGTTATTACGAGTCCATCGGCTTGCTCAAGGCGGCTCATCGCACCGACAGCGGTTACCGGGTTTACGGCGCTGACGACTTGCACACGCTGGCCTTTATCAAGCGGTCGCGGGATTTGGGGTTTTCCCTGGAAGAGGTCGGCAAACTGCTGACCCTCTGGCAGGACCGCCAACGCGCCAGCGCCGATGTGAAAGCGCTGGCTCGTCAGCACATCGACGAGCTGAACCAGAAAATCCGCGAACTCGGTCAGTTGCGTGACACCTTGCAGGACCTGGTCGAGCACTGCCAGGGCGATCACCGCCCGGACTGCCCGATCCTCAAAAACCTTGAGTCGGGTTGCTGCGCCGTACCCGCTCACCCCTGACCGCGAGCACCTTCACCATCAACAGGGTGGTGAGGGGAATGCCGTGGAACAACAGCACCACCGCGCCGGGCGTCCACCATGAATAGAACGGCGCTGCGATCAGCATGCCAATGCCGAACCCGGTCATTTGCAGCAACGTCAGAAAGCTGAAAATCGGCAGGCGCAGGTTGTCCGGTTCACGTTGCAGACGTGACATCAGGCCGACTTCCGAGAAGCCGTCACCCAGCCCTGCGGGCAGTGAGAACAGCAACAAACCGTAGAGCGTTTGCTGCTGGAACATCAGGATGAAGCCGCAGGACATCAGCAACACGCCGAAGAAAAACCGTCGCTCCAGGTTCACGTTGTCCGAGCCTTTCAGGCGACTGGCAATCCGTGCGCCGCTCAATTTTCCGCAGGCCCACACCGCCAGCATCAGGCCCAGCGTGGTGCTGGCCGATTCGGGTGTCAGCAGTTTTGAGATGATCGGCAAACCGACGTTGTGTGCAGCGCTGCCCAGAGTGTCGGCCATGGCGACCGCGAGCATCGCGGCCACCACCGGTGTGGTGCGCAGCCCTTGGCGCAGCGCTGACCATTCGCCTCGTTCATGATCGGGCCCGGCACTGGGAGACGGTCCGGCAAACCGCAGCGGCAGGATGAACAACGCGGCCAGCAGGTAGGTGACTACGTTCAGCGCAAAGACCGTTTCAAAACCGAAGGCCGCCACCAACAAGCCGGCCACCAGACTTCCGCCGACCATCGCCGCTGACGATGCGCTGGTGATCCAGGCGTTGGTCTTGAGCAGTTGATCGCCCTCAATCAAGTGCGGCAACTGGCTGTTGAGGCCGATGGCGAACATTGAATTGCCCAAGCCCAGGCCAAAAGCGATCACCGGCAGCAAAAGCGCTTGTTGGCTGACTGGCAGCACCAGTAGCAAGCCCAGCAATCCGGCGCGCAGCAGGTCGAACGCGATCAACGGCAAGCGCCCGGTCCAGCGGCGATAAAAACTCGTGCCGATCAGGCTGGCGAAAATCCCTCCGCCCACGCGACTGGCGAGGAAGATTCCGACGCTCATGGCGCTGTTGCTGAGCAGGTAGACGTAGGTGGCCAGGGCGACCATGTTGAGGAACGCGCCGAAGTCCGAGACCAGACGTGCGGCAATGATCAGTCGGGCATTGCGGGAGGAGGTGTTCACATTCAGTCCTTGAGTGTGGTGGTCTACACAATCCTTGTAGGAGCCAGCTTGCTGCGGGCGGCGCTCCGACGATGGCGGCCTTGAAGACGCCATCGTCGGAGCGCCGCCCGCAGCAAGCCG
>NZ_JACVBM010000038.1:0-14888 GCF_014852385.1 Pseudomonas sp. PDM03
CTCAGCAATCGTTGGTTACATCTTTGATTTCTCGCGGAGTAACTTGTGATGCTGATAATCTTGTTGACTATCAGTCTGACTCCACAAGCACCCACACGAATTGCTTGATTCAGTTGTTAAAGAGCGGCTGGTTAAGATCTTTCGTCTCAACCGAGGCGCGCATTCTACAGCGCCTCTCATCAAACTGCAACCTTAAAAGTTGATGATTTTTCTTAACTAAATCAACAACTTAAACCAGAACCAGCAGCGAACTGCTCGTTAGCGGGAGGCGAATAGTACAGTATTAAAATACGTGGTCAACCCCTGAGTGGAAATTCTTTTCCCACACCAAAGAGACCAGGTTGCCAGCGCCAGCTTTGGGTCGATAACCGTCTTGCACGAGAAGTAGAAAGGCACAGTCGCCCGCGAACAACAGGAGACCTCCTGATCGGTTACAACGCACCGCATCGTAACGACTAAGCTTTTTCGAATGATCCTCGTCTTTCAAGGGTGACTCCATGAGCAGCGCCCCCCTGTCTGAACTCGATGCCGCTCTACCCGGTCTGGCTCGCAAGATCCGCGTACTGAATGCCCTGTCCTGGCCGGATGGCGTCGAGGACGTTTTCCTGGCGCATTGGCGTAACGGGAAAGCCGAATTGCCCAGAGTCGAATTACGCCCCCGCGATCACAGTGCCGACATCGCCGCTCTGGAAGCCTTTATAGGACGCTGCGATCAGGGACACCCAGCCGGGCACTATCTCGCCATGACAGCGCGCAGTTATGCCACGGCCGGACGCATGTTGGGGGCGATTGGCACTCCCGCCTTCACTCAATACTCATCCGCGTTGTACCGACGCCCGGATTTCTATTATCCGAGCCAGAAACTCAGCATGCTGGACGCGGCCAATTTTTTTCTCACCACCACCGACGCCCTATTGGGTGGCGCCCGGATTCCACCGACTCAGGCTGAGATCCCGGCCGAGGTCTTCGCCGCCTGGATGCAGCCGGAGCTGGACCGTTTCTTCGGCGAGGGCCGGGTCACGGTCGTGCTCGACCCGACGCTGGCTGCCAAGGCAATCGCCGGGGCAAGCCGTATACGCCTGCGTACCGGCGCCCTGTTCTCTGAACTGGACAAGAATCAGTTATTGCAGCATGAGGCCTTCGTGCATGTTGCTACCGCACAAAATGGCGCGCTCCAGCCCAACCTCAAAAGTCTGGGTCTGGGGGCTCCACGCACGACCCAAACCCAGGAAGGCATTGCCACCCTGGCAGAACTGTTCACTGGCAGCATGGACATCAACCGCCTGCGCCGCCTGGCCCTGCGCGTGCTTGCGGTCCAGCAGGCTTTGGACGGCGCCGATTTCATACAGGTATTCGAGGGGTTTCTCGCCGCAGGCCAGTCACAAGAGGAGTCCTTCCGCTCAACCCAGCGGGTCTTCCGTGGCGCCGACCTGCGTGGTGGCTCGGCGTTTACCAAGGATGCCGCTTACCTGACGGGTTTGCTGGGCGTCCATACCCTATTGCGTATCGCGATCCGCGACAATCGACCGGAACTGGTGGGGCATTTGTTTGCCGGACGCCTCAGTCTGGCCGATACCGTACGCCTGGCGCCTCTATTTGAATCTGGCTGGCTCCAGGGCCCCACCCATCTACCGGCCTGGGCCTGCGATTTACGTCTGCTCGCCGCCAACCTGGCCTTCTCCGCTTTTATTGCCCAGATAAAATTGGATGTGCTCGATCTGGAGGTGCTCATGGCATTTGCAGACGAACACGAAAACGATGCCAGCGCCCTGTGATCATGGGCACCTGCCAATTGACTCGATTGAGTTTCACGGAAATATCCTGACCGCGGCGCGGCAATCGGCCAGAAGCGGCCGGTGGTCGTTGCACTTCGCCAGTCGCCGGTGTGTGGCTAAGCTTAATTAATCGGGGTGAGTTGAAACCTGAGAGATAGCGGCCATCAGCGGATCTGGACAGGCATCAAGACGGTGCCCCATAGGAGACGACTATGTATGCGGTGATAAGAACCTACTTGGGTACTGGAGCAAAGCAGCTTTTCGAGCTTTTGGAAGAGCGCAAGACCGACGTTGAAGCGACCCTGCGGACAGTGCCGGGCCTCGTAAGCTACACGCTGTTGAATACGGGTGACGGTGGTACGTCGGTGACGGTTTGCACGGACAAGGCCGGCAGCGATGCAAGCTTGAAAGTCGCAAGCGAGTGGATCAAGAAAAATGCATCAAGTATCCACGCGAACCCGCCGATCGTAACGGAAGGTCCGGTCATCGTGCAGATCAAGTAACGCGCCCTTGCGATTGATCTCGCGACACGGTCGTTGTCGCGGGTTTTGTATGCTTGCCTGGCGCAAATGTGATCGTCCGCAAACCATCAGATTGGGTTTGATTGCGGTGCAAGCCCGTGTCTCCCCCCTAGGCTTCGTGTGCAAACCTCTGCCATCATTCAAGCATTCACAAGCCGAGTAGAAATACATGAATCGTCAGAAAAAAATAAAGCAGCTATTAAAGGCTCACGCCAAAAAGGCCAGTGCCAAACTGGCACCGCAAAACAAGTCTAAATACATCAGCAAAGCTGACCGATTGAAACTGGCCGCTGAGTCCGCACAAGACTCAATCACGCCCTCTGAGGGCTGATCCAGCCCCTAACGAACCATCAACGAACTCGCCAACAACGCCTCCAACCCCATCGGCTTCGCAAAATAATAACCCTGAGCCTGCCCTGCGCCCATTTCGCGTAGCAAAAGCAGCGTCGCTTCATCCTCGACACCTTCGGCCACAACACTGAGGTCCAGCGATTCGGCCATCCGCACAATCGCCCGCACGATCGCGCGACTGCGAGGGCTGGTGGTCAGTTCGAGGATGAACGATTTGTCGATCTTCAAACCGCTGAAGCGGTACTGATGCACGTAACTCAGAGATGAAAACCCGGCACCGAAGTCATCGAGCACCACCGACATGCCGTTGTCGGCCAATTGCTGCATGGTCAGTCGGGCAATCGCCGGCTCCGCCACCAGTGCACCTTCGGTCAACTCCAGGCAGATCCGCGAGGGCTCGACCCCGTATCGCGCCAAGAGCGCAAGCACATCATTGGCAAAGTCCGGGCGCGTCATGCTGTAGCTGGAGCAATTGACGTGCACCGCAGGCCAATTGGCGTGTTCGGGTTGGGCGAGGATCGCGGCGATGCTGGTCAGCATGTACAGGTCCAGTCGACCAATCAGGCGCAGCCCCTCGACATCCGGCAGAAACTCGCCCGGTGCGATCACCCGGCCGCCCGGCTGATGCCAGCGGATCAGTGCCTCAAGAGCCAACAGTTCGCCGCTTTCGACGCTGACAATCGGCTGGAAATACGGCAACAGTTCGTCGGTACGCTTGAGCGCGTTGCGCAAGGCCCCTTCCCGCTCAACCTGGTCCGAGACTTCACGGCGCACTTCCTGATTGAACACTGCGTAGCTGTCGCGCCCGGCACTCTTGACCCGGTACATCGCCGCATCGGCATCGCGCAGCAAGTCGGCGGGTTCCTGATGGAACTGACTGTCGGCGCTGACAATACCGATACTGCAGGACGAAAACACTTCATAGCCGTTGATCAGGAACGGCAGGTCAAACGCCACCAGAATCCGTTCGGCGATGTCGATTACGATTTCCAGCGGCGCCTCGGGAGCCAGCACGGAAAACTCATCGCCCCCCAAACGCGCGAGCATATCGCTGTCGCGCAGACAACCGCGCAAACGGTGGGCGGCCTGCATCAACAGCAGGTCGCCAAAATGGTGGCCGAGGCTGTCGTTGACCATCTTGAAACGGTCGAGGTCGATGAACATCACTGCCAGGTGCCCGCCTTCGCTGCCGAACTGCGACCAGGCCAGATTGAGGCGCTGTTGCAGGTAGGTACGATTGGGTAGCCCGGTCAGCGCATCGTGGGAGTTTTCGTGTTGCAACTTGGCATTGGCGTGATCGAGCTCGCGGGTGCGGATCTGCACCCGGGCTTCCAGCTTGAGGTTGGCGGCATGGATCGCTTCGGCGGCCGTGCGGCGCGACAAGGCTGTATCGATGTGCCGGGACACGAACGTCAGCAGTTCCTGGTCGCGCAGGGTATAGCGCACTTGCGAGGTATAGCTTTGCACCGCGAGTACGCCACGCACCACATCGCCATCGAACAATGGAATGCCCAGCCAGGAGTAGGATCGGAAGTACGCTTCGGCCAGTTCGATGTCGCCCTGCGCAGACAATCGCTCCGCTTCGTCGGCGTCAATCAGGCAAGGTCGACGCTGACGGATAACGTACTCGGTCAAGCCCCGGCGCCCTCGCCGTGCCACCGGGCAGGCCGTCTGCCGCTCATCGACATAATAAGGAAAGGTCACTTCACTGGTCGCGTCGTCGAACAGCGCAATGTAGAAGTTCCGCGCGAACAGCAGATCACCGACGATGCCATGCAATGTTTCAAACAACTCAGCCATATCGCCAGGCCGGCTGGAGAGTTCAGCGATCTGAAACAGCGCGCTCTGCAGATGTTCGGCGCGCTCTCGCTCTGCCACTTCCTGCCTCAAGGCGTCGTTGAGCGCCGAGAGCTCCAGGGTACGACGCATCACCGTCGCTTCCAGATCCTCGCGGTGCAGAATCCGGTCCAGCGCCATGGCCACGTGGCGGGCCACCACCAGAAACAGCGCGCGATCTTCAGCGCTGTAGGTACGAGAAACGTCGTAGACCTGCATCGCCAGCATGCCAAACACCTCGTCCGAGGCATTTTTCAACGGGGCGCCCATCCAGAATTCGGGGCGATCACCCACGCAGTAAAAACGGTCTTCGGCCTGAGCCGCGAGGATGCCGGCGGCGTCGATCAGCAACGGCTGGCCGCTGGTCAATACCTGGCCGGTCAACGAAAGATGCGAAGGGTCAAGGTATTCGTAGTGCGAGGACTCCACTGCATCAACGTCAATGATGTCGACGTAATACGGGTAGTCGATCTTGCCGCTGTGCGGGTCATACAGCGCGAGATAGAAGTTCTCGGCGTCGATCAGGCTCGCCAGCAACTGGTGAACCCCCACCAGGAACACTGACCGGTCGCGGGTCGAACTGGCCAGGTAGGTAATTTCATACAGCACACGCTGAGTAATCTGCGCGCGGGCCAGGGTATTCGTCTGCACCTCAATGCCCAGGCGCTGGGCAAAACCGGCGAGCGCCGGTTCTGCGGCCTCGGTGACTGGCGCAAGCAGCCAACCCAGCACACTTTCACCGCTGCCGGTCGGCCAGCGGTGCAAATGTCGGGTCTGGCAAAAGGCATCGAACTGTTCATTCGCAACACTTGACGGCCACTGCGCCTGTGGGTCGCCCTGCCCGACCAAATGCATCTGTTCACCGGCACGGTAAACGACCCACGCGGTGGTGTGCGTCCAGTTGCGCGCCGAGTTCAGTAAGTGTTCGATCGTATCCTCGTTGCCAGCGCTGGTCATGCCGACAGTATCCGAATTCCCTTTAAGCTCAGAGGCGACAATATCGCAATCGTTCGATTGCCGCGGGAAGTCGGTCAAAGGACGAAAACTCATCAACGCTCCCTGAGCCAGAAACTGGCGATACTCACTTACTGGATACTAGCAATGCGCCAGTGAGCTTCCCGTTTATAGAGTTTTTATTCAATAGGTTTTTTCGAATTGTGAGTTGCTTCCTCAACAGGTCATTCTGTAAGGGCGCCAACTCGGCAAACGACTGACAAGTGTGCCTCTGCCCCCTTATCCAAGTAGTTCCACCAGGAAAAGGAGCGTCCTTATGGAGACCGTCACAATTCGTACCCTGCAAAACACTGATGCTGAGGCGTTGCTGACGTTTGAAAGGGACAATCGCGAGTGGTTCGAGCGCCACATTGACGCACGCGATGCTGCTTTTTATTCGGTGCAGGGTGTCACCGAGCACATTGCTGCCTATTTATCTGATTATGCGGCCGGCACCTGGCACCCCTTTGTCATCGTAGACGCTGACGGAAAAATAGTGGGCCGGGCGAACCTGAAAGACATCGACACGTCCGCCCGGTCGGCAGAAGTCGGCTATCGGATCGCTCAAAGTGCTTGCGCAAAAGGACTGGCGACGCGGGCGGTGAGGCATTTGATCGAGCAAGCGCAGTTGCGTTGGGATCTGAATCAACTGGTTGCCAACGTTTACGTCGACAACATCGGCTCGGCAAAAGTGCTCGAACGCTGCGGCTTCGTGATTGAACAGACATCTCTGCAAGCAGGCGCAAATCAGGAGTATCGGTTTGGCCTTTCGATTCAGACGAGTGAATGAAGGGACAATAAGAGTCCCGGAAACGTCTCAAGATTCAGGCCGGGAGGCGAGCCAACGCTCGACCTCGTTGTTTGATGGTGTAGGCGTTCCCCTGTAGGAGCCGGCTTGCTGGCGATGGACTCAAGTACCCCGCGTTTAACCAGCTCTTACGCGTTATCGTTAACGACCATCGCCAGCAAGCCGGCTCCTACAGGTTTTGCGCTTACCCCAAATCCAGTTCAGCTAAACGACGTCGAATTTGCGGGAGCTAGTATTTCGCCGTTCTTGTTTCTGTCCCCGGGATTTCGTGTAGAACAAAAAAAGCCCCGCAACCAAATGGGCTGCGGGGTAAAAAATTGGTTGGTTGCGGCCAACCAAAGGAGCTCTGTAGAAAGCGTTACGGGCCGGGGTCAGATGCAGTCCTGTGCGGCGCGTTCAAAACTTGAAGGCAGCAGGTTCGAAGCCAGCAAGTGCCGCTCGTAGATGAACACCTTGCCGCCACTCCCGGCCTTGTAGGCTTCCAGCACGTTGTCGGCCGAGACTTTGCTCGGCACCACGATCCGGTAGCTGCGCTGGGTTTGCGAGACGGTCGGGTTCAACGCATGGCTCTGCAATTTCGGTACGACGCAATCGGCGTATTGGGCTGGGGTCTTGCTGGTCTGCAAGGTCAGGGTCGGGTCGTTCGGCGCGGAAGCGCAACCGGCGAGCAACAAAGAGCCAATCGCCATGGCGGGTACAAATAAAGAGCGCATCGGTCTTATCCAGAAAATAAAAGCTTCGGTTCATCCAGCAGCGGGACTGCGTCACGGTGCGTGTTCGATGGAGGTGATTTTCCGCCTATAACCAACAAAGCAGAACTTGTGTTTCGTAATGGTCACTATTACCTCTAGCAATAGTTGCGCGCCGTGCAGACGGGTACACACTCTGAATCACCACTGGAAAAAATTGATGAGGACCTATCCTTGAGAACTTTTGACCTGATCCGCGATGCCGTTTTGCCCGATTTCCGCGACCGGGTGGCCGAGTACCTGGTCCAATACGAAACCGTATTGTTGGGCGAACACGCGTCCGACCCGGAACTTGTGTGGGCCACAGCCAATCAGTTGCGCGGTTATTTGCGCGGGTTGAACACCACGCGAGTGCTGGGCATGGCGGACTGGGAAGAACTGGATCGGCGGGTGGTGAATACGTGGCTTTAGCGCCGCACGCCTCGACCGGCGGATCGGCATCCATCGAATGACTTTCTATACTGCTGTCGAATCCGGAAAGACGCAGGATTTGCCGTCATCGTAGTCGTGGTTCTCTCTGGGTAATGTCTCCCGATAGTTCTCAAGCAAAAAAGGAGTTTGCGTCATGACCGACGATCCAAAAGTAAAAGGACCAGCGTCGTACTTTCCCTCTATTGAAAAAAAGTATGGGCAGCCAATCACCCACTGGCTAAACCTGCTCAAGACAGTCAACGGCAAGAAGCACATGGAGATGGTTGCGTTGCTCAAAACTGAACACGGTTTGGGCCATGGCCATGCCAACGCGTTGGTTGCGTACTTTTTAGCGAGCACTAAAACCGACTGACGAGACGGATGTAGCACAGGGCGCTCGATGCACCCGCTTGCAGCTCAAGCCAACCGGGCGCCATACACCTGACTGTTGCTATCAAATCCACCTCCACTGTATCTGCTTCAACCCAATGACTACGGTTAGCCTTGTTCCTCATCCAGGGAATTTGCGCTATGCCGGACGCCACCAACCTTTACCTGTTCACTGTCGCCGCCCTGCTGTTGCTGATCGTGCCTGGCCCGAACATGGCCATCGTCACCAGCCATGCCGTTGCCCATGGCTGGCGTGCCGGTTTCGCCGCAGCTTTGGGAATAACCCTGGCCGACGTGCTGATGACCGCCATGGTCAGCGCGGGGCTCGGTGCGTTGGTGATGAGTTGGGCGCCGGCATTTGATTTGCTGCGATGGGCCGGGGCTTGCTATCTGATGTGGCTGGCGTGGAAGGCATTGAGCACTCCACCAGCGGACGCGGATGCTCAACCTGCATTGGCATCGCGGCGCAAGATCTTCATCCGGGCGACCCTCAACAGCCTGTTGAATCCCAAGGCGCTGTTGTTCTTCATGGTATTCCTGCCGCAATTCGTCACCCTGGGAACCAGCAGTGTCACTGTGCAACTGATGGTATTAGGTGTGTTGCTTGCGCTGATCGCTTTGATCTTTCATTCACTGCTCAGCGTCTGTGCCGGGCAGCTACATGGGCGCCTGCGTGGGGGCAAAATTTCCAGCCGCCTGGGCGCTTATGGCTTCGCTGTCGTAATGACGGCGCTGGCGGTGCGCTTGCTGGTTCTGAACCGGACAGCCTGAAGCGGCCGCTCAATAGACGTCGCTCGTCGAAGCCGCCTTTTACTGCGCCATCCAAAACCTGCACACTTGTCGGCTTTTTCGCGACAGGAAGTCTCCCCATGCAACGGATTGTCATTCTGGGCAATGCCGGTAGCGGCAAATCCACCCTCGCCCGCGCCCTCGGCAAGCGCCTGAACCTGCCCGTGGTGCACCTCGATACGTTGTTCTGGGAACCCGGCTGGGTCGAACCCGACGCCGAGCAGTTCCGCGCACGGGTCCGCAAAGCGCTCACACCAGAGGCCTGGATTTGTGAAGGCAACTATGCGCGGCGAACCTTCGACCTTCGCCTGCCCCGGACCGACCTGATCATCTGGCTCGATACCTCGCGGCTCACCTGTTTCACCCGAGTGATCAGGCGCAGCATCATGAACCGCCCTCGCGCTGACCTTGCAGCAGGCTGCACAGAGAAGCTCGATCGGGCATTCCTGACCTTTCTCAACTTCGTGTGGAATTTCGATCGTGGCTACCGCCCAGGAATCGAGGTGGTGCGCCTGGCGATCGGCCCGCACATTCCTGTGCTGCACTTGCGCGGTTCCCGGCAGATTCGCGCCTTTCTCGATAGCTTGCCCGTAGCGTCGGGAGTCTGCCTTAAATAGAGGGGGGCTTTCGCTATCCCCGATTACGAACCTGATGGTGAATCAACCGACGCCTTCATGGCGCTCACACGCAAACCTCAAAGGGGCCGAACACTCAGGCCGTTGGCAATTTAAACAGCGGCGCCCTAGAACTTTTCCCTGTTTACAGGTCTATGTGGACAGGCACATTCGCTCGGCAAGCGCTAACCCGCAGACTTCCCGCAGCCAGATGGCTACACATCAACATGTCAGTTCAGAGGTTGTCTTCGCTCATGAAATTCCATGACCTACGGATGGTGATCTTCGGCCTGTTCGCATTCGCGGCAGTGGGCTCGGCATCAGCAACACAGATGAAGACCTCAACCCCTGTTTTCGCAACTGAAGTGGCGGCCGTTCAGGCTCCGGCCCAGGCTACCGGCAGCCCTTGGTCGACCGTGGCCAGTATGGCCGGCAATCAGCCAGGGTCGTTGCTCGCCCATGATGACCGATACTGGCATGACGACCGTTGGCATGATCGTAGAGACAATTGGCGCCGAGACGACTGGCGTAGAGAGCAGTGGCGTAGAGAGCAAGCCCGCCGGGAAGCCGAACGCCATCGTTATTGGGAGCGTCACCAGGATCGGGCCATGCGGCATCGCTACGAGGACGATCGCCGCTACTATCGTCGCTAAATCTGCCTGTAACACCAGGCTGTAGAAATCAGGCTGAGAACCTCGACGAGGTACGAATCGGATATTCGCTCAGTGCTTCCCAAGTGAAGCCTGAGCGTCCGCAACCAATGAAGGTTATCGACCAAGCGCATTCAATACTGGCCTTTGAAATGACCGTTAAGCCCTGCGCGTGGAGCAATACTCCACGATGAGCTGAGTAACCGCCGCCACCATCGCCTGATCCGCTTCAGGCGAGGTAAACAGCCGAAACTCTGCATCCGGCAACTCCGGCAACCCATGTTCAGCCCCAAGAACCACCAGCCCTTGCCCCAACTGACTGAGTGTCATGGGCGCAACCGCGAAGCCTGCAAGCGCCGCCGCCCGCAACCCGGCGGTGCTGCTGCATAACATCGCCGTGCGTTGGGCAATCCCCGCCTGAGCCAGTCGCTTCAACGCAACCTCGCGATAAGGGCACGGCTCGGGGAACAGGGCCAGCGGCAACGGCGTCGGCAACCGGGTGACGGGTTGCGCCGACCAGGCCCACACCAGCGGTTCTTGCCACAGCAATGTCCCCGCTTCGCTGGTTTCGCACAGTGAGCCAATGACCAACTCCAGATGCCCTTGCTTCATCAGCGCCAGCAACGTACCGGGAATGCTCACCTGCACGTCAATCTCCATCCCTGGGTACTGCGCCGCGAATTCCTGAAAAGCGCGCAGTAGTCGGGATTCGACAAAGTCCTCGGATATTCCGATCCGCAGCCGCCCATGAAATGGCGTACGCGTCAGTTCCGCCCATGCATCACGGTTCAGCACAAGGATCGTGCGCGCATAAGAAAGCAAGCGCTCGCCATCGGGCGTCAGTTGCTGGGAACGGGTGGTACGCGTCAACAGGGGTTTACCAATCTGTTCTTCCAATCGCCGCACATGGCCACTGACCGCAGACTGAGTCAGGTGCAGCTTTTGCGCTGCACGGCTGAAGCCTTCTTCGTCGACCACAGCGACAAATGTTTTGAGTAGCAGAGAATCGAACATAGTTTTCTACGTGATTAATCGACTAGTAATTTACGATTTATATTTCAAATATAACTATGTTGCAATGCCTCCCTACCCCACCACTCGAGGCACGCCATGACGACTCTGCTCCATATTGAATGTTCTCCACGCAAGCAGCGCTCGGCGTCCCTTGAAGTCGCTCGCAGCTTCATTACGCGTTATCGAGAAAACACCCCGGACACCGACATCATCACTCTCGACCTCTGGAACATGGCGTTGCCGGAATTCGATGACCTGGCAATGGAAGCCAAATACGCAGGACTCAGCGGCACTGCCTTGACCCCAGCGCAACAGGAGGCCTGGAACACCTTGAAGGATCTGGCTGCGCACCTGCATCGCGCGGATGTACTCGTGATGTCCGTACCGCTTTGGAATTTCAGCATCCCGTACAAACTCAAACACTTCATCGACCTAGTATCGCAGAAAGACATCCTGTTCAGCTTCGATCCGGAACGCGGTCTGGAAGGCATGCTGCACAACAAAATCGCCGTAGTGGCATACGCCCGAGGCCTGGATTTTTCAGCGCAGTCGATCACACCGGCGGAACGCTTCGACTTCCAGAAGCCCTACGTGGAAGCCTGGCTGCAATTCATCGGCGTGACCGATGTGCATTCGGTGATTGTGGAGAAGACCATCCTGGGGGAAGACGTTGATCTTGATGCGCGTGAGGCTGCGACTGGGCAGGCCAGAGGATTGGCAGATACTCTTTGTCGCTGACGGGTATTTATAAGGTACGGGCACCCACTCAGGCATGAGAGCCAGGGGTAGTTTTCGACCCAATGCTGCCGATGAAGGACGGTAGAAATCGGTCAAAAAAGTCGCAAGCCCCGTGACACTTCAGGGCTTGCGACTGATTGCCAATACGTCCTTCAAACGTCGAGGACGTTTGCTACGGGAATGCCTGCCGTGTTCATTGCGAAACGTGCAGGCCTAGTTTTGTACCTCAACCACGTCGACATCCGGCGCGTCTGGGGCGTCCGGGGCGTCCGCCACATCCTCTCTGGCGTCCCTCGCCTCGACTTTGGCAGCCTCTCTGGCTGCGTTTGCCTCAGCCTTGGCAGCGTCTCTGGCCGCATCTGCAGCAGCACGGGCGGCATCTCTGGCCGCATCGGCTTCTGCTTTGGCGGCGTCCCTGGCTGCGTCGGCAGCGGCCCGGGCAGCATCTCTGGCAGCATCTGCGCCCGGTATGCCAGCAGCTTTTGCAGCATCCCTGGCTGCATCCGCCTCGGCTCTGGCGGCGTCTCTGGCTGCATTTGCAGTAGCCCTTGCAGCATCCCGGGCTGCATCTGCGTCAGCTCTGGCAGCATCTCTGGCTGCATTTGCTTCGTTTCTGGCAGCGTCCCTGGCTGCATCTGCGGCATCGTTGTCATGCGCATTGCCCGGGCCTCTGTTCCCGGCAACACCACCATGACCATGACCGTCACCGTCATGGCCTGTTGCACCATGACCACCACCATCTCCATGGCCGCTGCCACCGTGACCACTGCCTCCGGAGCCTCCACTACCGGAACCACCGCCGCCACCGTGACCACCACCGCCTCCGCTGTTACCGCCGCCACCACCGCTGCCACCATCTTTGGCATACACGCTGGAGAAACTACTGATGTAATCGGGCACTAGAACAGTCGATGCCGACAGGACCCCACCAATTGCCAGGGCCAATAAACATTTCTTGAGCAGCATGATGCACCTCCGCTTGGAGTTGCGCAGTCATGTCCCTATCGAACGCAATGTCCAGTGAGTTCCCGGCCGCCCATTGGAGCGGCCAGCCAACCGGCACGGCCATAAATCTGCAGCATTAACCAGCAACTGCGGTTTCCGCACGATCCCTGAGAGCCAGTCAGCATCGTTTTGTAGGAAGTTTCCCCACATTTTTAGATAGGTGCTGTCAACCCGAGTTCAACAAACGAATATCTGGACTGAAGCATGCGTTGAGCAAAAATCTCTAAAACTTCCGGACGCCAACAGTTCACCGCGAGCTGAATGCCTGAAATCCCCTGACCACGCTGGGTCGAACACCCACCCTTTCATACCAGCGGCGAAGCTTGGGCAAGCGATCCCACGGGATGTCTGCTTCCACTGACGACATGATGCTGTAGGCCGCGATATCCGCGATGGAGAAACAGCTTCCCGCCATATAAGCATCAGCACTGACGAACTGTTCAGCCAACTCAATTGACAAAAGCATGCGCTCGACCAGCCGCGCAGAGCCATCGTTGAGCCCTTGGCCGCGAAGGAAGAACGCCGAATGGCCCGGTGCGATGACATCGGTCAAAAAGAAGAAGAATCGCTCATACACCGTAGCTCTGTGGCCAGCGGCACTGGGCAAGAGCCGCTCTGGAGCCTTTTCGGCAGCGTAGAAAATGATCGCGTTCGACTGAGTGAGCACAAAGGCAGGCTCATCGCCCTTTCGTTCGACCAATACCGGGACTTTTCCGGCCGGATTCAGGGAGCGATGATCCGCCCCTGTTTGCTGGCCTTTTGAAAGATCCACCAGTCGAACCGTGTACGCCAGCCCCGCTTCTTCGAGGGCGATGGCTGCCCGGATGCAATTGCCCGTGGGTGCGCCGTGTAATTCCAGTAGTGCGTTCATGAAGTATTTCTTCCTCCTTGCGGGCTCAGTTCAGTCATCCGCTAAAGCGCACCGACTGTCACACAAGCCAGGCCCGACGCTGCGAGTCGTCACGCATAGACGTCCCGGTTTTTTTCGATGAAAGCCTGCACAGACGCAGCTATCGACAAATTATTTTGAAAAAGTCCGAACGGATTGACTCAACCTACACTGAGCTTGATAGGCGTCCGATTTACGCGTTGCAAGCCTTCCTGGCAGGGCAAGCGTAATGCGGTGAACGCTCCAGCCCTACCACTTATGCCTGAGTCGTTGATCATGGATGAAGTCACTACCGTACCCTCGGATGATGTACCTGCTACTCAACACATAGTGCAGCGCAAGCTCGGACGCTGTCTGTTGCGCGTGCAACAATACGAACGGCAGCTGAAAGCCATTGTCGCGCATTACGAACTGACCGGTCCTGCAGATCAGCTGTCTAGCATCCGCGACCAGAAGGTCGCATGTGCAAAGAAAAAGACGATGGGTACGTTGATGGGGATGTTGACCGAAAGCTTTTTGACCCCGCCGCCCCCAAACGAAGAAGAGTCACAGACCGAAGCCTATGTCGGTGACCAGATCTGGCTCAGGCTTCGGTACCAGTTGGAAATGACAGCCGAGGACTATGAGGCAATGAAGGCCGATCTCAAGGAACTGGTTGACCTGCGCAATAACCTGGTCCACCACTTCATTGAGCGTTTCGATCTCTGGTCTGAATCGGGCTGCCAGGCGGCGGATGGTTTTCTGGAGGAAAGCTACGAAACCATCAATCGGCATTGCCTGAGTCTGCAACGTTGGGCCAAAAACATGATTGAGGCACGAGCTAAAATGGCTTCGTTTATACAGAGCCAAGCATTTGAAGATGCGCTCGACGGTATCCGAGTGGATGGCTCAGTCGATTGGCCTGGCAGTGGGATTTGCTGCTGTTTACGTGAAGCAGAAACGAAGCTTGCCGAAGGTGGCTGGACTCGATTGGAAGCATCCATTCGCTGGATTGGTGGTACCTATCCCGAACAGACGCCCAAGCGCTACGGTTGCAGCAGCTGGAGGCATGTCCTGCACGAATCACGGCAGTTCGAAATACGAAAATCCCAAGCTGATAATAAATGTATTGCCGTCTGGTATCGCAGCAAGGTCAGCTGAATGGGAAATTGAATCGTCCCTCCTTTTGTAAGCGCACTGAGTGACTGCTCCTGGCCGATCGCTGCCTGTCACGACAGACCGTTATCGACCGATTCTGTTGAAAAAGTCGGATTTTCAGATCACCTGAACTCAGGCACGACCACCACTGGAGAACCTACTCACCACATTGAGTGGTTTTTCGGCCCTTCGGTGACCTTTGCTGCTCTGTTATTGGG
>NZ_JACVBM010000039.1:0-5971 GCF_014852385.1 Pseudomonas sp. PDM03
TTGAACGAGTAAAACAGTCGCTCCTGCCCACTCGATAACTGTCCCATCATGCTGCGTGCTTCCCTGCTGGCCAATGCAGATATTTTGCCGCAGGCCAGATAGGGGAGCTACTTTTTCAACAGAATCGACCTTTAGCGGTTTTTCAGGAAAAGAAAAATAAGCGTTTCGAGCATCTGCCGTAAATTTTTTACGCTTTCTTTACGGCTACTGTTTGCCCCCTAAAAGATACTGGCCGCGACTTTCTAGATCGTCCATGCACCTTGAGGCTTCAGTGGCCTGGACATCGTTTTGCCCAAGGATGGCATGCACTTCCTCCCCGTAATTCGAGAGAAACGACCCTTGAGTGAAACAGCAATCGGAGCACATGAGAACCCGCAATCCAAAACGACAGGGGTGAGCTTGCTCGTTGCCGCTGTCGGAGTGGTTTACGGGGACATTGGCACCAGCCCCCTCTACACGCTGAAAGAAGTGTTTTCTGGCCATTACGGAGTTCAGGCCAACCACGACGGCGTGCTGGGTATTCTGTCGTTGGTCTTCTGGTCACTGATTTGGGTCGTCTCGATCAAATACGTGTTGTTCATCCTGCGTGCCAACAATCAGGGTGAAGGCGGCATCATGGCGTTGACGGCTTTAGCCCGCCGCGCGGCCGCTCCTTATCCGTACATGAGTAAAATACTCGTATTGCTTGGCCTTTTCGGTGCGGCACTTTTTTACGGGGACAGCATGATCACCCCGGCCATTTCGGTGCTCTCTGCAGTTGAAGGGCTACAGTTGGCGTTTGATGGAATTGAACACTGGGTCGTGCCTTTGTCAGTGATCGTGCTGGTGGCGCTGTTCCTGATACAGAAACACGGCACGGCTCGCATCGGAATTCTGTTCGGCCCAGTGATGGTGCTGTGGTTTGTCGTGCTGGGTGCGCTGGGGATCTATGGCATTCTCCAGCGACCGGAAGTGCTGCATGCGCTCAATCCATACTGGGGAGCGCATTTTTTTATCGCTCATCCGGGAATCGGTGTGGCCATCCTTGGGGCAGTGGTACTCGCGTTGACGGGCGCCGAAGCACTGTATGCAGACATGGGGCACTTCGGTCGCAAACCCATTGCCCGCGCTTGGTTTATTTTGGTATTGCCAGGACTTGTACTCAATTATTTTGGCCAAGGTGCCTTGATCCTGGAAAACCCTGAGGCGGTGCGCAATCCATTTTATTTGCTCGCACCAGGCTGGGCATTGCTGCCGATGGTCGCACTCTCCACACTGGCGACCATCATCGCTTCTCAGGCCGTGATCTCCGGAGCATTTTCCCTGACTCGCCAGGCCATCCAGCTTGGGTATGTCCCTCGCATGTTTATCCAGCATACCTCCAGCCAGGAGCAGGGACAGATTTACATCGGTACCGTTAACTGGGCGTTGATGGTCGGTGTTGTGCTGCTGGTAATTGGTTTCGAGTCGTCCAGTGCATTGGCTGCTGCTTATGGGGTTGCGGTGACGGGAACCATGCTGATCACCACCATCCTGTCCTCGGCCGTCGTCCTGCTGCTATGGAAAACCCCGCGCTGGTTTGCCATTCCGATGCTGCTCGGCTTTCTCCTGGTAGACAGCCTGTACTTCGCGGCTAATGCACCGAAGATCTTCCAGGGCGGTGCGTTCCCGGTGATCGCTGGTATTGGCCTGTTCATTTTGATGACCACCTGGAAGCGGGGTCGCAAGATCATAGTTGAACGGCTGGACGAAACTGCACTTCCTCTACCGCTTTTCATCAGTAGCATCCGTACGCAGCCTCCCCATCGCGTACAAGGCACGGCGGTATTTCTGACAGCCAGGTCCGAAGCCGTTCCGCATGCGCTGCTGCACAACCTGCTGCATAACCAGGTTTTGCATGAGCAAGTGGTATTGCTCACTGTGGTGTCTGAAGACAGTCCTCGTGTGAGTGCTGATCGACGGTTTGAGGTTGAGGCTTATGGCGAAGGGTTCTTCCGGGTCAGTCTGCACTTTGGCTTTATCGAGGAGCCCGATGTCCCCTTGGCGTTGAGTCAATGTCACTTGACTGAGCTGGACTTCAGTCCGATGCGCACGACTTATTTCCTCAGCCGGGAAACGGTGATCCCGACCAAGCGCATCGGTATGGCCCGTTGGCGAGAAAGCCTGTTCGCCTTTTTGCTCAAGAACGCCAACAGCAACCTTAAGTACTTCAAGTTGCCGTTGAATCGAGTAATAGAGTTGGGTACACAGGTTGAGATGTAAGGAATAAGCAAGGTTGCACTGGCGGCCTTGTTTGTACCCGGATCAAGAGGTGTGAAGACCACCCTGATCAGCGTCTGATTCAACAGTTGACCCCAGCCACCATGAATGTCAGCTACTGGCCGGTTGCTGCCTGTTAGCACAGGCAGAAATCGGCCAGTAGCTGTCCTTTACTGCAACTTTTCACTAGGCACACGCCGAGTGGTTTTGAGCATTTTCTCCGCATCGTTTTGGGGAACATTGGCCCAGCGGAAATAGAACTTCTCGAGCTGGAATGAACCATCCTTAACCTCAGTGACAGCCCAGTTGTCTCGATAGGGAACCGTGCTGGTTTGATTGGCGATGAAGTAGGTTTTGCCCTTCTCGACAGTAATTGTGAAGCTGCCATCACCCAGATCGCCAGCTAGAAAGTTTTGCCGTTTGGCTTGTACTGCATGCGTGCCAGGCAGCAGCGTGACCGTGAAGAAACCACCGGAAGGGAGCATCCCAACGTGCAGACCATCCACTTCAATATTTTCAGCCACCCCAGCCCCGACTGTATTCGGTTGCCGCAGGAAATAGACCGTTGCGCTGTTTGCGCTGACCTCGGCCGGTGCCTGGTAGAACGGTTGCCCTTCTAAGGACGGGGCGCTGGCGCAGCCCTGAAGCAGCGCGGTAGCAGCGATAAGCGCAGCGAAAAAAAAGGTGCGTGGCATAGCGGGTTTCCTATCTGGTTTTTCGGCAGTATGCGAAGGGGCAAACGGAAGCGAGCCGCGTTTTGGATGGGAGGCGGTCCAGTTCTTGGGCGGACGCGTTGCGCCGGCGAAGTATGCCATCGCTCCCATACGTAACCAAATTGCGCTAGGCGTTTTCCCTACTCTCAAGAGGCAGCTATTGGCCGCTTTGAGCCTGTCGCATTAGCCTGAAATCGGCTAAAACCCGCCTGATTTACACAAAAATTAGCACACCCTCCTTTCAGGTCAGCGGCTAGTCTGGAAGCATTCCAACTGTCTGAGGCATCCAAGTGGCAAGCAACTGGAACATCCCAGCCTGGCTTGAGAAGGAAGTCAGGGCCAAGGATACAAAATGCGTGTACCGCGGCACTGACTTCTTGTCCCCGAAGGAATCAGCCAAGCTCTCCCCGAGCTGCGAACACATCATCAACGACGCGTCGATCATCACCATAGAAACCATTGCTCTCTGTTGCCGTGGCTGCAACGTCAGCAAAGGGCAGAAGTCAGTATCGGCCTGGCTTGGCTCGAAATACTGTCAGGAGCGCGGTATCACTAAGGCGACGGTTGCGCCGATTATTCAGCAGGCCTTCTCGATGGGGCAGTAACACAGTTGCATCTTCGTCGGGTAGGACATAACCTGAAAGCAGGTTCCGGAAGCCCCTGCCCTTCCCCAGCGCAACTTGCGCTACGGTGAATGCCTTCCTTTCTCCGCGTCAGCGGATCGCGTCAAACCATACATTGGGTCAATCCTACGATCTTTGAATCGTCTGGAACGGGGGAGCAGATGCAAACCAGATCTAAGGAAGCCCCGTATGTCCCTATCTCGCAAGCAAGTCCTTGAACTAGCCAAAATCCTGCATTCAACGACCAAAGCCCTTGGTCAAAGCAGCAAGCTATCTGCACATCAAGAAAAACTCAGCCATTTGCTGGGCTACCGTCAATGGAATGCGGCAAGTGCTGGCCTTCCAGAAACGATCCCTGAGGAAACTGCGGCAGCGCTCGCCTTGGTGGAGATTCCTGGGCAAACACCAATGACGTTTCTGGCACATGGGCGTGCCGCGCCTTGGAATATGCCATTGGTGGTTCGTGATTACCTGATCGCCCAATCCTTGAGCCCCGATGGGTTTGGAGTAACCAGCTACACCAGGCCTGACCCTGTGGTGGCTCAGAAGCCTAGATTCCTCACCATTGGCTTTAGCAGCGCTGTCGGCGAGTACACCGAGCACAGAGAGCCGCTTGACCCCAATGACATCAGTTACTGCCATCAGAACCACACCCCTATCGTGGTGACCTTCGCTGATCAGGCAGGAAAGTTTTCCTTCAAGCTGACCCTCTGGCTTGTCACTTTCTACGCCCTGAGTAATTCACCGATTTACTTCAACGGTGCCTCGCACAAGCCTATGTACAACAACATTGTTGAGACGATTACTGGGGTAGAGCCCGTCAATCGCAAGGGCTATTGCTTGGTTGATAGTGATGATGCGCGAAATCCACATGCCCTTATGAAGGGCGATGAGCAGGGTAGCGAGATTGAGCACATCAGAAACCTCCCGTCCCTACCCGAGAGTGAGCTTTGGGCCGAACTCAAGGCCTACAATGACCAACTGAACCTATCCCTCACGGACGCGGCAGAGATAACTCAGACTACGGTGTACAAGTACGCCGAGTATGCTGGAGGAGAAACCTTCGACTGAGGGTGATAGAAGTGAAAAGCCGCCTCCGGGGGCGGTTTTTTTGTGTCCTGCGGAAAGTCAGACCAGGCGGGTGAGCCCGTCGAATATGGCCACAGTCATGCCCCGGTTAGAGGGTGTCCGATTTTTTGTGTACTCAGTTCATGTAAACACTGCCGTTGCTCACAGCTCTGCCGTTAGCCACTGGCTGCTTTTGGCCGTTTTCTGCCTGTCGCGAAGGGCAGTTACCGACCCAAAGCTGCCTGTTAATACGCCAATCAGGTGCTCACAAACGCGAAGCAAATTCTTGAAACCGGTCAAAAAGTCGGAACCCGACATAATCAGACCTACGCTGGTACAGCCACCGATAATAGCAATCCCAGTAGCTAATCATGCGGTCTCGTGTGGCCTGAAAATACTTTGGATTGTCCCGAATGAAGGTGCCGTAAAGCATAGGGTCAAGCATTCGGAACTGGGCCTCACAAGCGTCGAGAATCTCGATTACATACTCGCCAGTCAGCTGAAAAACAAATGGAACAACCCAAGGTTCGGAGACCGGGAGGACACGTTCAAGTTGACGCTGGCGCACATGGCCATCGTGGTGCCGGGTTAAAAGGCACGAGTACATTATGCTTTGCGTTCCATTCAGTGCCTTACCAGACAGTTCGTTGCCTTCGTGGTGAATTCGGTAAGGAATGACCAAGTGATCTTCACCTACTTTGACCTCTATGCCCTGATGGGTAGCAAAGCTGGTATTGCCCATAACCAAGCCCACGCCATCTGTCTGCAATTTCAGAGGGGGCGGGAAGGCGCTAGCGATTGATCCCATAGTGGCTGAAGTCTGAAACGCGACATTGCTTTCCATGGCGCGGGATCCTTTTCGAATAATTTAGCTTCGTCGACAAACACCTCAGCAGGATAACGACCAAGGCAGCGTTCGTCTGCTTTTGGCCGATAACAGTCGCCCACGAAAGGGGCATAACGCTCCCAGGACGCTATAAAAATTCCTACACAAACCTCGGAACTCCTCACCTTGCCCGCCGTTCCGATGAAGCTTATAGTCCGCCCCGTCGCCCAAAATGGCGATTCGGGTTTGGCGACATGCGAGGGCTCTACGCTTTGTTGCAGGGGGCGTCGCACCCGCAAAGCCGCTGTAATGGCGGCTGTGCGCGGGAGACTTTCGGGTCTGCCGGTGTTCTCTGTGCCGGTTCGCCAACCTGCGCACAGCTGCCACCCTAATGAGATGGTCAGCCCAGTACGGGAACCCCGCTAAATCTAAACTTACCGGGGTTCTCACTTACTTGAGGAGACCTCTCATGGACATCCTGGACTTGCTCGGCCTGGATATTG